>DATJJB010000258.1:0-11339 GCA_035492655.1 Kutzneria sp.
ACGCAGCGGCGGCGTGATGACCTACGTCTTCGGCGCGCTGTTCGCGGTGTCCATGGCCGGCATGGTGATCATGTCGCTGGCCCGGGGCGGCGCGGCCAAGAAGGCGCAGATCAACGAGGAGCGGCGGGACTACCAGCGCTACCTGACCGGTCTGCGCGGCCAGGTGCGGGAAGTCGCCGAACGGCAGCGGATCGCGCTGACGGCGGCCCAGCCGGAGCCGGCCGACCTGTGGGCGTTCGTGGAGCGCGGCCGGCTGTGGGAGCGGCGGCGGATGGACCCGGCGTTCGGCCGGGTGCGCGTCGGCGCCGGCCCGCAGCGGCTGGCCACCCCGCTCCGCGCGCCGCAGACCGTGCCGCTGGAGGACCTCGATCCCGTCTGTTCCACGGCATTGCGGCACTTCATCCGGGCCTACGCCACGGTCCAGGACCTCCCGGTGGCGATCTCGCTGCGTTCGTTCGCGCGGATCACCGTGACCGGCGATCGGCGACAGGTGCTGGACCTGGTCCGATCGATGCTGGCGCAACTGGCGGCCTTCCACTCGCCGACCGACCTGCGCGTCGCGTTCTGCCTGCCCACCGAACGGATCCGCGACTGGGAGTGGGCGAAGTGGTTGCCGCACAACCAGGGCACCACCGGCGACCCCACCGGCCCGACCCGGTTGGTGGCCGACCGGGTCGGCGTGCTGGCCGACCTGCTCGGGGCCGAGCTCGGCGAACGGCCGCCGTTCAGCAAGGCGACTTCGCCCGAATACCAACACATTGTCGTCGTACTGGACGGCGGCCGGACCACCGACGACAGCCGGCTGACCGCGGCCGGCGGCCGCCAGGCCGTCACGGTGATCGACGTCAGCGGCGGCATCCCGGACGAATCCGAGGACACCGACCTGTTCCTGCACGTGGCCGGCGAGCGGCTGGGCATGGTCGTCGGCGAGGACAGCGACCGGCGGATCGCCCTGCTGGGCCGTCCGGACCGTTTCGACCATGCCTCGGCCGAGGCCCTCGCTCGCCAGCTCACCCCGCTCTACCAGGGCAAACCGGTGGTGGCGGAGTCGCCGATGGCGGCCAGTTTCGGCCTGCCGGGGCTGCTCGGCATCGGCGATCCGCGTGATCTCGACACGGCCGTCACGTGGCGTCGGCGGACGGCCCGGGAGCGGCTGCGGCTGCCGATCGGCGTCGATCCCGACGGGCGGCCGGTCGACCTTGACCTGAAGGAGTCGGCCGAGGGCGGCATGGGCCCGCACGGCCTGGTGATCGGCGCGACCGGCTCCGGCAAGTCGGAGCTGTTGCGCACGCTGGTGATCGGCCTGGCCGCGACGCACTCGTCCGAGCAGCTGAACCTGGCACTGATCGACTTCAAGGGCGGCGCGACCTTCGCCGGCATGACCGGCCTGCCGCACACCTGCGCCGTGATCACCAACCTGGCCGAGGACCTGTCCATGGTCGACCGGATGGGCGACGCGATCAAGGGCGAGCTGGTCCGCCGGCAGGAGTTGTTGAAGGCAGCCGGAAACTACGCCTCCGTACGGGATTATGAGCGGGCCCGGATGGACGGGGCGTCGCTCGATCCACTGCCCTCGCTGCTGGTGATCATCGACGAGTTCTCCGAACTGCTGTCCAGCCAACCCGATTTCATCGACCTGTTCGTCATGATCGGTCGACTGGGCCGCAGCCTCGGCATCCATCTTCTCCTTGCTTCCCAACGACTTGAGGAAGGCCGGCTGCGCGGCCTCGACTCGCACCTGTCGTACCGGGTCGGTCTGCGCACGTTTTCCGCCTCGGAGAGCCGTTCCGTGCTGGGCGTGGCCGACGCGCACCAGCTGCCGCCGGTGCCGGGCTCCGGTTATCTGCGGGTGGACACCGAAACGCTGATCAGGTTCAAGGCCGCGTTCGTGTCCGGGGAGCTGCCGGCGCGCGGCGTCGTCGAGGCCGGCCCGGCCCAGGGTCGAGCCGTGCTGCCGTTCACGCTGGCCCCGACGCCGATTCCCGAGGTCGTCGCGGCGCCCGTCGTCCCGGAACTGCCGACGTCCGGCGAGACGATCATGGGCACCATGGTGGACCGGTTGCAGGGCAAGGGACCTGACGCGCACCAGATCTGGCTGCCGCCGCTGGGCGAGCCGCCGACGTTGGACCAGCTGATGCCGCCGCTCGGCGTGGACGACGAACGCGGGCTGTGCCCGGTCGGCTGGGGTGGCAACGGCCGGCTGATCGTGCCGATCGCCATCGTGGACAAGCCGTTCGAGCAGCGGCGGGACCTGCTCTGGGCCGATCTGTCCGGCGCCGCCGGCAACGCGATGGTGGTCGGCGCGCCGCAGAGCGGCAAGAGCACGTTGCTGCGCACGCTGATCGGCGTGCTCGCGCTCACCCACACGCCGGCCGAGGCGCAGTTCTTCGTGCTGGACATGGGTGGCGGCGCGCTGCGTCCGATCGCCGGCCTGCCGCACACCAGCGGTTACGCCACCCGGCGCGAGCCCGAGCGCCTGCGGCGGATCGTCGCCGAGGTCACCACGCTGCTGGCCGAGCGGGAACTGTTCTTCGCCGCCAACGGGATCGACTCGATCAACACGTTCCGGCAGCGCCGGTCCGAGTTCACCGAGAGCGCCGACGGCCGGGAGTTCGGCGACGTGTTCCTCGTCGTGGACGGCTGGGCGACGCTGCGCGAGGAGCAGGAGCCGTTGGAGCAGGCCGTGATCGGGCTCGCCGCCCGTGGGCTGGGCTTCGGCATCCACGTGATCGTCTCGGCCAACTGGTGGATGGGCGTGCGGCCGCAGCTGCGCGACGCCGCCGGCACCCGCTTCGAGCTGCGGCTCGGCGATCCCGCCGACTCGTCGATCGACCGCCGTGCCGCGCAGAACGTGCCGGCCGGGGCACCCGGTCGCGGGCTCACCAAGGACAAGCTGCACTTCCTCACCGCACTGCCCAGAGTGGACAGTGATCAGCGGCCGGGTTCGCTGGCCGCCGGCACGACCGCGTTCGTCGAGGCCGTGGCCAAGGCGTGGACCCGACCGCCCGCTCCGCCCGTTCGCTTGCTGCCACGGGAAGTCCCGCTGGCCGAGATCGCCACCGGCGACGGCAAGATCGTCCCGCTCGGCCTCGACGAGGCCGACCTCAAGCCCGTGCACCTCGATTTCGCCGCCGAGCCGCACTTCCTGGCCTTCGGCGACGTCGAGTCCGGCAAGTCCAACCTGCTGCGGGTGATCGCCCGGGGCATCACCTCGCGCTACTCTCCCGCCGAGGCCGCCATCATCGTCGTCGACTACCGGCGTGGCCTGCTCGACGCCGTCACCGGCGCGCACCTGCTCGGCTACGCCGGCGCCGAGAACGCCGTCACCGGACTGGTTTCCGAGGCCGCCGCCGCCATGCGCACCCGTCTGCCCGGGCCCGAGGTCACCGTCGAGCAGCTCCGGGAACGCAGCTGGTGGACCGGTCCCGAGCTGTTCGTCCTCGTCGACGACTACGAGCTCGTCGCCAACCCCGGCCGCAACCCCCTGTCCCCCTTGCTCGACTTCCTCCCCCAGGCCCGTGACGTCGGCCTGCACCTCATCATCGCCCGCGCCAGCGGCGGCGCCTCCCGCGCCCTCTTCGAGCCCCTCATCCAACGCGTCCGCGAACTGGGCTCCCCCGGCATCGTCCTGTCCGGCTCCAAGGAAGAGGGCGTCCTCCTCGGCGACGCCAAACCCGCCGCCCAGCCGCCCGGCCGCGGCCAACTCGTCCGCCGCCGGGCCCGAACTTCCCTTGTGCAGATAGCCCTGACGGAGTAGTTCCCGCTCGACAATTCGGTGGCTCCCCGCAGTCATCCGTGCCCTGCCGTCACGTCGACTACGGCTCGGCCCCGCCCCTGCTTCGCCCGGTTGCTGGATTTTTCGAGGTCCGCCACCCAACGCGCCCCACCACACAAGCCGATGCGGGCCTCGAAAAATCCAGCAAGGGCGAGGCAGGGGCTTAAAGGGGGCCGAGCCCGCCCCGCCGGAGGCGGGGCAATCCAACGCTGTGGGTAATAGTGCCGTCACTGCACCTGGCAGTTGTGCCGTTTGCTCGAAGCCTCGCCGTTCCTAGCGTTAGCGGTGACCAGCAGGCAGTCGAGCGAGAGGAGGTGGCCCGTGAGCAGCCCCGGCTTCAAGGCCGACGCAGCGGCGATGACGCGAGCGGTCCAGGGTTTCGAGGAGTGCGCGGCGAACGCCAAGAAGACCATGTCGGACTTGGAGAACGACCTGGTCTCGGCGCTGAGCCACTACCAGGGCAGCCAGGCCACCGCGTTCTGGCAGCTGCACACGCAGCTGCAGGACAAGATGCGGGTTGCCAGTTCCGAGCTCGACACCATGTCCAACCTGGTGAACCAGAGCTTCCACAACTACGGCAGCGGTGACAGCACGGTCGCCCAGAGCCTGACCAGCCTGTCCAACAACGTGGACGCCGGTGGCGCGGTCTTCGGCCGCCTGACCGGCGGCACGCTGGCCTGAGCAGAGGGAGCACACGATGACCGCCGACCAGATCAGCGTCGACTTCGCGGCGCTCCAGGTCAGCTCGCAGACCTTGGCCGCCAAGGCGAAGGCGTTGCAGGAGTACCTGGACCAGCTGCACACCGCGCTCCAGCCGATCAAGGCCACCTGGTACGCGTCGGGCAGCGCCGCGGGCCAGGCGGCCGAGCAGGCCGAGACGCGGCTGCGCAATGCCACCAACGACATCGCCACCATCGTCGGCCAGTTCGGCGGCAAGGTGCTGGAGGCGCACGACCTCCAGCTGGCGTTGGAGAACAAGAACACGCAGTACTTCGCGTGACATCAGGCGGCGGTCCGGCGTGGTGCCGGCCCGCCGCCGTCGGCGTTGAACACGATTCTGGGGAGCTGACCAGGGATGTGGGACCAGTCGTTCTCCGTCCACCTCCAGTCGCTGACCGACTTCGCCCGCGAGCTGCAGACCCAGCTGGACGGCATGGGCGGCCCGATGGACCAGCTCACGCAGCTGGCCGGCGCGCCCGTGCTGCTGGGCGAGTTCGGCGAGGCGAACTCGCTGGAGGCGCGGACGAAGGCCGCGGTCGCGGAGATGCACGGCCTGCTCGACCAGGTGCGGCAGGCGATCGAGTTCGCCGAGAACGTGACGAGGACCGTCGCCACCGGCTACGAGCGGCTCGACGACGATCTCGCCAGCGGCATGCAGGTCACGACCGGTTACGCGGACAGCCAGGGTGACTCGACATGGACATGAGCCCACACACGAACTTCGCCCAGTACAGCCATGAGCAGCTCTACACGATGCTGTTCGCCAGTGACCCGGAGACCGTCGGCGACGCCGCCGACATCTGGGACACGACCGGCAAGGGCTTGCACGACAAGGCGAACGACCTCCGGTCGCAGCTGTCCGGCTTCTCGGACAAGTGGCAGGGCGGCGCGGCGCAGCAGTACCAGTCGATGATCGGCGATCTGGCCGAGGGCATCCGCAAGGTCGCCGACACCGCGTTCGCCATGCGGGACCTGACCCACGACGCCGGCGAGGCGCTGACCACCGCGCGGGCCAAGATGCCCAAGCCGGTCAACGTGCCCCAGGTGTCGCCGTCGGTTGTTTCCCTTGCCACTACGCAGATCCAGGTGCAGGCCGACACGCCGCCCCAGGTCGTGGCGCAGATGCAGCAACAGCAGTCGGCCGCGATCGCGCAGGTGCGGGACCAGCAGTCGGCCGTGGCCGCGTCGAACGCCGCGCATGCCGAGGCCGTGATGGTGATGCAGGCCCTGGCCGGTGACTACACCACTGCCCAGCAGTCGATTCCGCCGTCGCCCAACGCCGAGCAGGTGCCGTCGGGGACCACGCCGACCACCACCCAGTCCGACAGCGGCGTGAGCGCGCCGATCGTGTCGTCATCGTGGGTGAACGCCGCCACCGGCACCACGACGACGCTGCCGGCCGGCGGCGGCGTGCCGACCGGTCAGCAGCAGGGCGGTTCTCCCTTGTTCGGCGGCATGTTCACCGCCGGGCTCGCGGCCGCGTCGGCGGCGGCGTTCGGCCGGTTCGGCTCGATCATGCCCAAGATCCCCGGTTTCGCGAAGCCCAAGTCCGACGAGAAGTCCACCACGCCGGCCGGCGCCAAACTCGGCGACAGCGCCTCGTTCAAGCTTCCGGGCGGCGGTGGCGGGGGCGGCGGCATCGGCGGTATCGGCGGTGGCGGTGTCCCCGGCTCCTCCGTGCCGACCAGCATGATCTCCGGTGCCGGCAGTCCCACTGCCGACCTGGCCGGCGGCGCGCTCGGCGCTGCCGTCGCCGATGCCGCTGGTAGCAAGGCAATGGGGCCGATGATGCCCATGATGCCGATGAACGGGGCCGGGGCCAACGACATGGGCGGCGGGCGGCGGATCCCGCCGTGGCTGGTCGAGACCGAGGACGTGTGGGGCGAGTCGTCCGCTGTCGCCCCGTCCGTGATCGGCGAGGACTTCTGACCCGTGCCCACCATCAGCGCCCAGCAGATCGCCCAGCACGCCTACAACGCCGGCTTCCGCGGCGACGCCCTGACCACGGCCGTCGCCGTCGCGCTGGCCGAATCCCATGGTGACACCGGGATTCACGGCGACGTCAACCTCCAGACCGGCACCTGGGGGCCGTCCGTCGGCCTGTGGCAGATCCGTTCCCTCAACCCCGGTCACGGCACCGCCGCCGAGCAGGCCCTCCGCAACGCCCAGGCCAACGCCGACCCCGCAACCAATGCCCGGCATGCCTACGCCATTTCCCGGCACGGCACCAACTTCGGCCCTTGGTCCACGTACACGAACGGCGCCTACCGGGGGTATCTCTCGCAGGCGCGGACCGCCAGTCGCGGGGTCACCGGCCGGCCCGGCACGAGCGCCACCCCCACCTCGTTCCGGGTCGCTCCGCGTGCCTTGGACCAGGTGGCCGCCGAGCTCGCCGCCCAGGCCCAGCGGCTGCGGTCCCTTGAGGACGAGGTCCGCTCCCCCGGGCCGGCCCCGTCCGCCTTCGGCGGCCTGCCGCAGTCGCAGCAGGCCGCCGAGGTGCACGCTGCGCTCCTCGAGTCCCTCGCCGCCCGCATCACCGCCCAGCAGTCCCGCGCCGCCACGCTCTCCACCGGGGTGCGGTCCAGCTCCGCCAACTACCAGCAGGGCGACGAGCAGGTCGCCCGCTCCTACCTCTCGCTCATGCCCTGACACCCCACCAGCCACATTCGAATGTCACATGCGCGTCGTTGTTGCCTCTATTGGGCACATCCGGACCGCATGTGCCGGGGAGTCAGGCGGGGGTGGTGGGGTGGCCGTAGCCCTTGCGGCCGGACTGGTCGATGCCGTGGGCGGCGAAGCTGTAGAGGTGGATCTCGGTGCCGTCGGGGTCGTGGAAGACCAGGATCCAGCCGATGGTGGCGTCGATGACGGGCGAGTGCTCGATGCCGAGGGAGTCGAGGTGGGCGGCCCATTCCTCGGCGGCGGCCTTGTCCTCGACGCCGAAGCTGACGGGGTCGAAGCCACGGATGCCGGCGGCCGCGGCGGGGTTCTCGCGCAGGCCGAGGCCGACCTCGCCGAGGCCCCGCGCGGTGCCGGCGAGGCCACGCACGATGCCCTGCTCGTCGGGGAACTCGATGGTCACCTCGAACCCGAACACCCGCTCGTACCAGGCCCGGCTGGCGGCCAGGTCGCTGACCGGGAACTTCACGTGATGGATGCCGGTGAGCTGCGGCATGGCCCCCTCCATTTCAGTGCAGTGGTACTGCATTCACAGCTGATAGAGTGCGCTCGATGAGTGACGACGTCAAGCGCCCCTACCGGTCCCGCCGCCGCGCGGAGTCGGCCGAACAGACGAGGGGCCTGATCCGAGCGGCCGCGGCGCGCCTGTTCGTGGCGCGCGGCGTGAGTGCCACGACCATGCGCCAGGTCGCGGCGGAGGCCGGCGTGGCGGAACGGACGGTCTACACGGCGTTCCCGAGCAAGACGGCCCTGTTCAACGAGGTCGTGAACATCGCGACCGTCGGCGACGACCTGCCCGTGCCGGTGGCCGAGCGCACGTCCTTCACGGACCTGTTCACGGAGACCGACCCCCGCCGCGCGGCCACGCTCTGCGTCACGTTCGGCACGGCGCTGTTCGAACGGGCCGGCGACCTGATCATGGCGGCGATCGAGTCGGCCGGCGCGGACGCCGACATGCGCGAGTTCTGCGACCGCAGTGCCGCGGCCAACCGGGCCAACATGCGCGCGCTGGCCCAGGCATGGTCGGAGAACGGCCTGCTACGTCTCGACGCCGACACCGCTGCCGACCTGCTGCACACCCTCGCCTCGCCGCACGTGCACCACCTGCTCCGCCGACAACAGGGCTGGTCGGCCGAGCGCTACCGCGACTGGCTCATCGACACCTTGCTGACCACGGTGTTCAGGGACTGACCCGCCACCCTCGCTCCCGGCCACGCCGAATGGTCACGGTGATCAACCCGGCCAACGCCGCCAATCCCACGCCCCCCAGCGCCAATCCGCCGACGAGGACGTTGATCGGCGGCTGGGCCGGCGCGGCGGCGGGGACCAACGCCGCAGGCGTGACGGCGGTCGGTGAAGCGCCGGGACCGGCGGCGGTGAGAGGCAGCTGCGAGGTCACGGCGGTGTAGGCATCGACAACACCCCAGCCGAGACGGGGATCCCGACCACCGCCGGCAGCGCGCGAAGCGGTGAGCGTCAACCGGTTCACGATCTGGGCGGGCGTGGCGGACGGCCGATAGGCGCGCAGCAGAGCCACAGTGGCGGCGACATAGGCGGCGGCAGCGGAGGGATCCTTGATGGGCCAGGAATGTCCGTAACCGCCGGCCGAGGTGCCGACAAGGTCGGCACCGGGAGCGGCGAGGTCGATGTAGTCGCCGGATTCGGTAGTAACGGCAGCACCGTTACGATCGACGGCACCGACAGCGAGCACCCCGGGCAGGGCGGTGGGGTAGCTGACCGTGCCCTGTTGAGTGCCGGCAGCCGGTGCGACGATGACAGCACCGTCGGAGATCGCGGTGCGGACGGCGTCGTCCAGGGCCGGACTGTCCACAGTGGTGGGAACGTCGACGAGAATGGTGCCGACGCCGGCATGAGCGGCTGCGGTGATCGCGGCGGCGAGACGGCCGGGATCACCGGGATTGGTCTCCCCGGAGCCGGCGGTGTAGCGAATGGGCAGCAACCGAACGCCGGGCGCCAACCCGACGAAGGTGGTCTGGTCGCTGGCCTGAGCGCCGATGATGCCGGCGGCGAAAGTGCCACGTCCATCGCAGTCGGCGACGCCGCCGGGCGCTGGCACGAGGTCGCTCGACGGCAGCACCTGACCGCGCCCGAACTGCGGATTGCCGCCGTCGACCCCAGCGCCGACGATGGCGACGGTCTGTCCGGCCCCCTTGGTGAGCAACCAGATCCGGGCCGGGTCCAGCAGCTTCTGAGCCCAGGGCGGCGAATCCTGGTACACCTCGGTCGATTTGGCGCAACCGGCGGCGTATCCATCGGGCACGTCGACGAGCATGGCCAACACGAGCGCCACGAACAGCGCGGCGGCAGCCCTCACCGCGGCACCCACAGGGTCACCCGAGTTCCCCGACCTGGCTGGGAATCGACGTGCGAATGGCCGCCGACCTCGGTCAGCCGAGCGGCGATCGACTCGCTGATGCCGAAGCCGGCCGGGCGATCGGCGTCGTCGAAGCCGCTGCCGTGGTCACGGGCGATCACCGCGATGCCGCCGTCCCGCTCCTCGACCCGCAGCACGGCCTCGTTGGTGCCGGAATGCTTCATCGTGTTACGCAAGGCTTCCCGCGCCGCCTCGCGCACGGCCCGCCGGCGCGCCTCCGGCATCGTGCTGTCGTCGATCTCCGCGAACACCAGCTGCGCCCGCAACCCCTCCCGGGCCATTTCCGTGGCCAGCAAGGTGAGGTCCTCACCGATGGTCGTCGGGTGCGGCAGGTCCGGCTCGCCGGCCAGGCCGCGCCGCAGCTCCATGGCCTGGGACCGGGCGATACCGCGCAGCTCGGCCAGCCGCTCGGCGGCGTGCCGGTCGTCGCCGGGCGCGGGCAAGGCCATGGCCTCCAACGCCTGCAACACAGTGTCGTGCAGTTCACGCCGAACCTTGGCCGCCTCGGCTTCGCGCCCACGCCGGATCCCCAGTCCCAGACCCAATCTCGTGCCGAGGCCGACCAGCAGCAGCCCACCGGTCGAGGTGACGATCGTGACGCCGAGCAGCAAAGTGTTGCCAGCCAGGCTGATCGTGTTCACGGACACAGCCATCTGCAACGGCACGCTCAGGGCGGTCAGCAACAGTCCAAAGGGGATTCCCCATGCGACCGTCCACAATGCCACCGAGCCGATCAGGTGGGTCCAGGTCAGCGCCGAGGCGGACGGATCGAGGTAGCCCACGAAGAGATTGGCCGCGAAGGCGATGGACGCGTCCGTGATCAGCAGGCCTCGCATGGACTCGTGCAGCACACCGGGAACGCGCAGCGCCCACACGATCGTCGCCGCGTTCAGCACGAAGAGCAGCAGTCCCACCGCTAAGCCGATGCCGGCGTGGCCGGCGGCGAGCACCGGCAGCACCATCGCCGGCAACACGACGAAGCGGTACACCATCGGCACCAGCACCACGTACTTGCAGGCCCGGACCATCAGGGAATCCGGCTCGGACTGGCTCTCGGCCGAGCACATCGCCGAGATCCGCTGCCAGCCCGGCACCGGCGTCGGATCCACCACCTGGTCGGGCACGTCCCGCGGGGTCAACGCGATCACCGGCGCGCCCCGGCGCAGCAGCTGCCCCAGGAAGCTCGGCACCCGCGCCGGGTATCCGGCCAACCACATCAGGACCCCTCCGATGCGCCTCGGCTACCCCAGCACCGTACCGGGGCCGGAGCGGGCCTTCGAGGGGCTCAAGGGAAGTCGCCGTGGTGCGCGAAGGCAACCTCCCTTGAGCCGATCAGCGCAGAATGATCAGTTCACGCGCACCGCGCCGGCCAGTTCCCGGATGTCGACGTCCTCGTGCGCCCGCAGCTCCGCCAGCCGTTCCCGCCACGGCGTCGTCCATTCGGTCTGCCGGCCGCCGAATCCCACCAGCCACACCTCGAGCCTTGCGCCCACGTAGCCGCCGATGCCGGCCAGCTCGGTCAGGATCTCGACGGCGGCTGCCTCGGTCCAGCCGCCCGACGACAGGAAAACCGGGCCGGGCAGGCGATCCGGGCGATCGCCGACCACCGTGACCAGTTCACGCCACCAGGACACGTCGAGGGTCTGGACCGCCTTGGTGAATAGGAGGCCGGCCGCCGCCCTGGGCATACCGATCCGCAGGTAGGCATCCACGAGCCAGCGGCTCGACAACGCCGACCGGGTGGCGAGGTGGTCGTAGTCGCCGAGCCAT
>DATJJB010000259.1:0-15646 GCA_035492655.1 Kutzneria sp.
GCCTTGCGCAGGTTGCGGCGCAGCTGGGTGTCGGCCAGCGCGGCCTTGGCCGCCTTGGGGAAGACCGGGCTGCCCAGCCAGGTCACGGGGTTGCTGCCCACGGCTCCTCCTCGGTGCTGGCCAGGATCTCCGCCAGGTGGACGGTCCGCACGCCGGTGCGCAGCCGGGACAGCCCGCCGCCGATGTGCATCAGGCACGAGTTGTCGCCGGCGCACAGCACCTCGGCGCCGGTGTTGAGCACGTTGCGCATCTTGTCGCCGAGCATCGCGGTCGAGGTGTCCGCGTTCTTCACGGCGAACGTGCCGCCGAAGCCGCAGCAGGTCTCGGCCGCCGGCAGTTCGGCCAGGTCGAGACCACGGACCGCGCGCAGCAACGACAGTGGCTTGTCGCCGACGCCGAGCATCCGCAGCGAGTGACAGGTGGGGTGGTAGGTCACCCGATGTGGGAAGTACGCGCCGACATCCGTCACGCCGAGCACGTCCACGATGAATTCCGACAACTCGTACGTGCGGACGAAGGCATCCGATGTCCCGTGCAGCTCGGGGTGGATCTCCCGCACCATGCCGCCGCACGACCCGGACGGCGCCACGATCGCGTCGTAGCCGGCGAACACGGTGGCGTACTTGGCCGCCAGCGACCGCGCCTCGTCCCGGTATCCGGTGTTGTAGTGCATCTGGCCGCAGCAGGTCTGGTCCATCGGGAAGTCGACGTGGCAGCCGAGCCGCTCCAGCAGCCGGACCACCGCGCGGGCCGTCGACGGATAGAAAGTGTCGGTGAGACAGGTGGCGAACAGGCCTACACGCGGAGCTGGCACGCGACCACCCTGCCTGCTGATTCATCGGATGTCTACCCGTCGCTGCCGGTAGTGGACCGTTCACCGATACACCCGTCCGTCAGCCTGACGAGAGCTTGCCCATCGGCCCTGTTCGGCGGAGCATTGCGGGGTGGTCGAGCTCCTGACCGAGCAAACAGTGCTCGGCATCATCGCGACGCTCGCCGTGCTCGGGCTGTTCGTACTGCTGTGCCGGGCGCGTCGGGTCAGCACGTCCGTCGACGAAGCCGTCGCCGACGCGCTGCACCGCATGTCCAAGGCCGCGCCGGACCTGCGGGACGGACTGACCCCCGATGCCGCCGACAAGGCGTGCAAGAACCTGGTCGAGCTGCTCAAGTGCGTCGCGGTCGGGATGACCGACGAGCGCGGGGCGCTGCTGTCCTGGGACGGCGACGCCAACGAGCACTACGTCGACCTGCAGGACGCGATCGTCAAGGCGATCAGCGGCGAGCGCAAGGAGTTCGTCGAGCACGACACGCTCGACTGCCCGGACAAGGGCAACTGCAAGATGCACCAGGCGATCATCGTGCCGCTGATCGTGGAGTCCAGGACCCGCGGCTCGCTGATCATCGTCGGCGGCGTCGGGCACAAGCGGCTGCTGCGGATGTCGCAGGAAGTGGCCCGCTTCGTCTGCACCGAGCTGGAGCTGGGCGAGCTGCAGGAGTCCCGGCAGCGGCTGGCCCAGGCCGAGGTCAAGGCGCTGCGCGCGCAGATCTCCCCACACTTCGTCTACAACGCGCTCAACGCCATCAGCTCGCTGGTGCGCACCGACCCGGAGCACGCCCGCGAGCTGCTCCAGGAGTTCGCCGAGTTCACCCGCTACTCCTTTCGAGCGAACGGCCTGTTCACCACGCTGGCCGAGGAGCTGCGCAACATCGACCGGTACCTGACCATCCAGCGGGCCCGCTACAACGAGCGGCTGTCCGTGCGGCTGCGCATCTCGCCCGAGGTGCTCAACGTGGTCGTGCCGTTCCTGGTGCTCCAGCCGCTGGTGGAGAACGCCGTGCAGCACGGGCTGGCCAACAAGCCCGGCGGCGGCACCGTCACCATCATCGCCCAGGACAACGGCAGCGAGGCGCTGATCAGCGTTGAGGACGACGGCGTGGGCATGGACGCCGACCTGCTGCTGGACGACCTCAAGGACGCCCACAAGAGCGGCGCCCACGTCGGCATCGGCAACATCAACCACCGGATGCGCACGGTGTTCGGCGAGGACTACGCGCTGATGGTGGAGACCGCGCCGGACGCCGGCATGAAGGTCACCATGCGGGTGCCCAAGTTCAGCCCGGGCGTGCGGCCGGTGCTGGCCGTCGTCCCGGACGACGGCGCCGACGACGGTCCCGGCCCGGACGACCGGCGCGCCAGGCTCAGCCCCGTTCGTTGAGCACGGTCCGCTGAAGCGCCCCAGCGGGAAGATGTTGCCGCGCTGAACAGCGTTCACGCGTAGATTCGAGCCATGAACGTCCCGGAGAAGTTGGCCGAGAAGTTGGCCGCGAAGCTGCCCCTGCTCGGCGACCGGGTGGACCGGTCACCGGTGGTCGCCGTGGTGCGGCTGCACGGCGTGATCACGCCGACCCCGCAGCCGCTGGGCCGGGGCGCGATCAACCTGAACGCCGTCGAGCCGGCGCTGACCAAGGCGTTCGCCCACGACCGGCTGCAGGCCGTGGCGCTGGCGATCAACTCGCCCGGTGGGTCGCCGACCCAGTCGGCGTTGGTCGGCGAGCGGATCCGGGAGCTGGCGGCCAAGAAGAACGTGCCGGTGCTGGCCTTCTGCGAGGACGTCGCGGCCTCCGGCGGCTACTGGCTGGCCTGCGCGGCCGACGAGATCTACGCGCACCGCACGTCCATGGTCGGCTCCATCGGCGTGATCACCGCCGGCTTCGGCCTGACCGGGCTGCTGGAACGCTTCGGCGTGGAGCGCCGGGTCTACACCGCCGGTGAGCACAAGCACCGCCTCGATCCGTTCAGTCCGGTCAAGGACGAGGACATCGCCTGGCTCAAGGGGCTGCAGGGCGAGCTGCACACCGAGTTCACCGATTGGGTGAAACAGCGCCGCGGGGCCACGCTGGCCGACAACCCGGAGCTGTTCACCGGCGAGGTGTGGACCGGGGCCAAGGCGCTGGAGCTCGGCCTGGTCGACGGGCTCGGCTCGCTGCGCGAGATCGTCGCCAAGAAGTACCCGCAGGCCGAGATCGCGGTGGCCGAGCCGCGAAAGCCGCTGCTGGCGAGGCTGGGCATCGCCGGCGGCAGCTCGGTGTTCGCCGGCGCAGGCGACAAGGTGCTGGCCGCGATCGACGCCGTGGAGCAGCGGGCGCACTGGTCTCGTTTCGGGCTCTGAACCGCCCCGGCGGCCGGCCACGTAGATCACATCGCGTGGCCAGGGCCGCCCTCGAGACGGGGCCGGCTTCACCCCGATCGAACGGTGGTCGAAGATGGACACAACCACCGGTCGATCGGCAAGATTGCGCGGCACAGTGAGCATTCAGGACACCACCACCGGTCTCCTCGTGTTGGCCGTCGATGACGAGGCGCACGGGCTCGACGAGCTGGCCTACCTGCTCGGCCAGAACCCGCAGGTCAGCAAGGTCATCACGGCCTTCGACGCGGCCGAGGCGCTACGGGTCATCCGCGGCAGCGTGCCCGAGACCAAGGCTCGGCTGGACCGCGGGCTGTGCCCGGTGGACGCGGTCTTCGCCGACATCTCCATGCCCGGCCTGTCCGGCCTCGAGCTGGCCCAGGTGATCAACGCCTTCCACGACAAGCCGCAGCTGGTTTTCGTGACCGGGCTGTCCGAGGAGGCGGTCACCGCCTTCGAGCTCGGCGCGCTGGACTACCTCGTCAAGCCGCCGCAGCAGGCCCGGGTGGACATGGCGATCGACCGGGTGGCCAAGTTCCGGATGCTCACCGCCGCCCCGGCCGCCCCGGTCGGCGGCGTGGTCGAGCAGGCCGGCGACGACGAGGTGATCCCGGTCGAGCTGGCCGGCACCACCAAGCTGGTGCCCCGCTCCACCGTGCGGTACGTGGAGGCCCAGGGCGACTACGCCCGCCTGCACACCGCGGAGGGCAGCCACCTCGTCCGCATCCCGCTGGCCCAGCTGGAGGAGCGCTGGGCCGAGGCCGGCTTCATCCGCATCCACCGGTCCTTCCTGGTGTCGTTGCCGCTGGTCACCGAGCTGCGGATGGGCTCGTCCGGCTACACCGTGGTGGTCGGCGCCGGGGCCGACGAGAAGGAGCTGCCGGTCAGCCGCCGGCACACCCGTGAGCTCAAGGACCGGCTGGTCCGCCAGCCCAAGCACGGCTGGGGCGCCGGCACGTGACCGGCGACCGGGAGCCCGCGAAGCCCTCGACCGAGCTGGTGCCGGTCGAGCAGCCGCAGCCGCCCCGCAAGCCGCCGCGCCGCAAGAAGGTGGTGCTGGCCGAGGCCAAGGGCTCGCGCACGGTCGCCCGCACCATCGTCGAGCTGGAGGAGCAGACCAGCGTCGGCGAGCACCTGGTGCGCAGCCTGGTCTGGGCCCAGTTCCGCACGTCGTTCTGGATGGCCGTGCTGCTCATCGTCACCATCGCCAGCCTGCCGCTGCTGTTCTACGTGTTCCCGTCCTTCGGCGACCTGATGATCTTCGGCATCCGGCTGCCATGGGTGCTGCTCGGCGCCCTGCCGTATCCGCTGCTCTACGGCCTTGGCGTGTGGTACGTGCGGCGGGCGGAACGGCACGAGCGCGACTTCGTGAGCATGGTCGACCACTGACATGGGGAACAACGCGCTGGCCTGGGTGAGCATCGTCGTCATCGTGCTCATCACGTTCTATCTGGGCTATCACGGCTCGCGCTCGGCCAACACCACCCGGGACTTCCTGGTCGCGCGGCGTCGGGTGTCGGCCCACCAGAACGCGGCCGCCATCGCCGGCGAGTTCCTGTCCGCGGCCTCGTTCATCGGCATCGTCGGTCTGGTGCTCAAGAACGGGCCGGACGAGCTCTGGTACGCCATCGGCTTCACCGCCGGCTATCTGGCGCTGCTGCTGTTCGTGGCGGCGCCGCTGCGCCGCTCCGGGGCGTACACACTGCCCGACTTCGTCGAGGCCCGGCTGGGCTCCCGCGGCCTGCGCGGGATCGCCGCGGTGATCACCGTGGCCATCGGCTACATCTACCTGATCCCGCAGCTGCAAGGCGCCGGCCTGACCCTGAACAGCGTGCTGCCGTGGGCCCCGGACTGGCTCGGCGTGGTGGTCGTGACCGTGGTGGTCGTGATCAACGTGCTCAGCGGCGGCATGCGGGCCATCACCCTGGTCCAGGCGTTCCAGTACTGGATAAAGCTGTTCGCGATCAGCGTGCCGGCCTTCGTGCTGTGCGTGGTGTTCGCCGGCAGCGGGCCGCCCGGCGGGCAGCAGAGCCTGGCCGCCGACGGGCCGCCGATGTTCACCTCGGACACCACGGTGACCCTGGAGCAGCCGGTGAAGCTGCGGGTCGAGCACACCGTGCTGCTCACCGCCCACGGCTGGATCAACGGGCGCCGGGTGGACGGCGACACCGTCTGGTACGTCAGCGACCAGACCATCGGGGCCAAGACCACGCTGTCGTTCAAGGCCGGCAGCCCGGTGCCGATGGTCGCCGGGGCCGTGCAGGACAACGCCGACTGGCTGCGGCCGCAGTCCGGCGGGCTGCCCGAGCTGTTCGACACCTACTCGCTGATCTTCGCCACGTTCCTCGGCATTCTCGGCCTGCCGCACGTGCTGGCCCGCTTCTACACCAACCCCGACGGCCGGTCGGCCCGCCGCACCACCCTGCACGTGCTGCTGCTGCTGGGCATGTTCTACCTGTTCCCGGCTTTACTGGGCGCGCTGTCCCGCATCTTCGAGCCGCAACTGCTGGTCACCGGCAAGACCGATGCCGCGGTGCTGCTGCTGCCGCAGGCGATGCTGCCCGGCATCGCCGGCCAGGTGCTCGGCGCGGTCGTCGCGGCCGGTGCCTTCGCCGCGTTCATGTCCACCTCGTCCGGCCTGCTGGTCAGCCTGGCCGGCGTGGTCTCCACCGACGTGTCCCGCGGCCGGGTCCGGGACTTCCGCTGGTCGACGGTGCTGGTCGTGCTGGCCCCGCTGATCGCGGCGCTGGTGCTGCGCACCAACGACGTGTCCCTTGGTGTCGGCATGGCGCTGGCCATGGCCGCGTCCACCTTCTGTCCGGTGCTGATGCTGGGCATCTGGTGGCGGGGTCTGACCTGGGTCGGCGCCGGCGTCGGCATGGTGCTGGGCGGCAGCATGGTCGCGTTGGCCCTGATCGGCGACATCGTCAGCGGCTACACCGGCAACTGGGCGCCGGCCGTGCTCCAGCAGCCGGCACTGGTCACCGTGCCGGTCGCGTTCCTCACGATGATCATCGTCAGCAAGGCGACGCAGCGGCGGCGCCCCGAGGACGTCAACCGGATCATGCTGCGGCTGCACGCCCCCGACCCGCTCGGCTTCACCCGCGACCGGGACGTGCTGCGCTTCGGCGAGGGCCAGACCGACGGCCGGCACCGCCGGCTGGCGATCCGGCCGCGGCTGCGGTCACGGCGGTCGTCCTCCCCGGCTTGAGCTGGGCGGGCAACCCGTTCGGGGGACGGAACGTCCAACCAGCGTGGCAACCCGCGACGACGGCTTCGCCGAGTTCTTCACCAGCCGTTTCGACGGGGCGCGGCGGATGGCGCACGCCCTGTGCGGCAACTGGCTGGAGGCCGAGGAGATCGCCCAGACCGCGTTCGTGAGCATGTACGCGCGCTGGCACAAGGTCCGGTTCGACAGCGCCGACGCGTATCTGCACACCGTGCTGACCCGGGCTTTCCTCGACACCAAGCGGCGCGGCCGGCGGCGTGAGCAGGTGATGGCCGAGCCGCCGGACGTCGTCGTCCAGCAGGACACCTCCAGCGTCGAGGACCGGCCGTCGCTGCTCAAGGCCCTGCAGGCGGTGCCGGCGCGGCAGCGAGCCGTGCTGGTGCTGCGGTTCATCGAGGACCAGTCCGTCGAGGAGGTGGCCGACGCGCTCGGCTGCACCACCGGCACCGTGAAGAGCCAGACCGCCCGCGGTCTGGCCACCCTGCGCAAGGCGTACGGTGCCGTGACCGGCTTGTTGCAGGTGGCGAGGTGAGCAGCGTGGACACCGAGGACGAGAAGCTGCTCGCCCTGCTGCGGGCCGAGGTCTGCGACCAGGCGCCGCCGCCCGTGCACACCGCCCTGGACGACGTCGTGCGGCGCGGCCGCCGACGGCTGCGGGCCCGTCGTCTGGGGGCCGCGTTGGGCGTGGTCGCCGTGGTGACAGGCGTCGGCATCGCCACGTCGGTGTTGCGGGCCAACCTGCCGGACAACCAGCTCAGCGTCGCGTCCACGTCCACCCCCGGCGTCGTGACCACCACGACCGGCTGGACCTCGTCGGCCAAGGCCGACACCAGGGAATGCGCCAACGGCCTCAGCGTGCCCGGCGAGCCCAAGGTCGACCCGGTCGACGTGGACAAGCTGAACAAGGTGCTGATCGGGACCATCCAGAAGGTCGCGCCCAAGGCGTCGACCAAGATCACCCGGTCCACCGTGCTGGTCAAGCCGACCAGCAGCGACTCCGTGCTGGCCAGCACCTGGGCCGACGTGACCGACTCCGGTGGCGGCGGCAGCGTGTACGTCGAGGTCCACGGCTTCAGCGGCACGCCCGTGCAGGCCGCCGACAGTGAACGGTTCGTCGACGGCGACTGCACCCCGCCGCGGCGGCAGTTGCTGCCCGACGGCACCGTCATGCAGCTGTACACCCCGCTCAGCTTCGACCCCGGGCACCCGTCGCAGGCGCTGCGTGTCTACACGCCCACGCACCGGCTGTTCATCGTCACGTCCGAGGGCTTCGCCAGCCCCGACTGGACCCAGGTGGCCAACGCCGAGCCCGGCACCCTGATCGTGCCGAAGGGGGCCGGTCGGCACTCTTTGCCGCTGACCGAGGACCAGCTCACCGTCATCGCCCAGAACGTCGCTGCCGCGGGTTAACGCCGGTCCCACGCCGTGACGTGGCAGCATTCGGGGCATGATGCCGCAGGACTTGCCGACCACGTCGGTCGACCAGGTGCCCGTCGACGCCGTGCTGCTCGATGTGCGTGAACAAGACGAGTGGGACGCCGGGCACGCGCCGCAGGCCATCCACATCCCGCTCGGCGAGCTGGCCGAGCGCGTCGGCGAGGTGCCTCAGGACAGCGGTGAGGTGTACGTCGTGTGCCGGATGGGCGGTCGTTCCGCCCGGGCCGCCATGTACCTCAACCAGAGCGGCTGGGACGCCGTCAACGTCGCCGGTGGCATGCAGGTGTGGCACCAGCAGGGCTTTCCGCTGGTCGCCGCCGAGGGCGTCGTTCCCGAGGTGATCTGAGCATGGCCGGGCGGTGGCAGTGGGTGGCGACCCCGCCACCGCAGTCCGGCGCGTCCCGGGCCGTGCCCCGGCGGCCGTTGCCGTACACCGGTCCGCCGTCCTATCCCGTGCCGCCCCGGTGGGGCTTTCCGCAGCTCAGCTGGCGTTGGCCGACCGCTTTCGGGCGCAAGGCCAAGCCGCAGCCGATGGACCAGCTGCGCATGCTCTCGCGCAACCTCGTCGCCACGCTGTGGGTCACGACCGCCGCCCTCGGCGTCGCTGTCGTCGGCGAGGGGTGGCGCTATGTGCTCCTCATCCTCAGCCGCAGCGGCGCCCTGCCGCGGACCGTCGTCTCCTTCTCCGACGCCCTCGTCGTCACCGCCGGCGTCGTCTCCGGGCTCGCCGCCCTGGCTTCCCTCGCGCTCGGCGTGCTGTGGGTTCTCCGCGCCCGTGACGTCGCTTCCGTCGTCTCCGGTCAGCGCCCCGCCCGTTCCCTTCGCGACGTGCTCATCGGCCTGCTCGTGCCCGGCCTCAACCTCGCCGTCGCCGGCTCCATCCTCAGCGAGCTCGAACACGCCGCCGCCCGCAAGCCCATCACCCAGCGCCCCCGCCCCTCCCGCCTGCTGCTCCTCTGGTGGGCCGGCTGGGTCCTCGGCGAGCTCCTGTTCGCCGTCGTCTGGCTGGTCAACCTCTTCGGCACCAGCGTCCAGTCCCTGGCCAACGGTGTCGAACTCCACCTGCTCGCCGACCTCGTAGCCGCCTTCGTCGCCGCCACCGGTGCCCTGTTCGTCAGCCGCATCACCCAGCTGCTCGAACCCATCGACCCAGCGACTGTCCACCGCCTGCGGGTCCTCAAGGTCACCGACGCCCCGGAGCCACCTCTGCGCACCACCCGCCTAGCAGGCTCCCCGCGCTAAGGAAAAGAACAGCACCACCCACCACTCCCGGGGGGCGTGCCCAGTGCCATCCTATCGCGCCCTCAAGATCATTGATCTTGAAATCGGCGTTCCTGTGGATAACTCGGGGGCTGTGGACAACCGCTGAATCAGCTGGTCAGGCGCAACGAGCTCAACCCGCGGATCACGAATTCCGCCCGGCGGACAGGTTCGCCGGCGAGCTGGAGCTTGGGCAGGCGGCGCGTCAACGCCTCCAGCGTGGCCGACACCTCGATGCGGGCCAGCGGAGCGCCGACGCAGTAGTGGATGCCGGCGCCGAAGCCCAGGTGAGGGTTGGGCGAGCGGCCGATGTCCAGCACCTCGGGCTGGGCGAACACGAGCGGGTCATGGGCGGCGGCGCCGAGCAGGGCGGCGATCTTGTCGCCGGGCCGCAGGGTGACACCGGCGATCTCGACGTCGGCGGTGGCGGTCCGCTCGAACAGCTGCAGCGGCGAGTCGAAGCGGATCAGCTCCTCGACGGCGGTCGGCAGCAGCCCGGGATCGTCGACTAGGCGCTGCCACTGGTCGCGATGGCGCATCAGGGCCAGCACGCCATTGCCGATGACGTTGACGGTGGCCTCGTGCCCGGCCATCAACAGCAGCACGGCGGTGGCCACGAGCTCGTCCTCGGTGAGCTTGGCCCCGTCGGCATCGGTCTCGGCGACGAGGTCGCTGACCAGATCGCTACCGGGGCTCTTACGCCGCAACGCGATCAGCTCGCGCAGGTACGCCACGAACTCGCCGGCGGCTTTCTCGGCCTGCGCCCGCTGCTCGTCGGGCAGCCCGAACTCGTACATCTTGACGATCGTGTTGGACCACGGCTGGAGTAGCGCCCGATCGGCGGCCGGCACGCCGAGCAGCTCGGCGATCACCTCGACGGGCAGCGGGGCGGCGACCAGTTCGAGCAGGTCGGCCTGCCCGTCGGTGTCGATCCGCGCGGCGACGTCGTCCACCAGGCGGGTGGCCAGCTCGCCGACCCACGGCCGCAGCCGCTCGACGTGGCCACGCCCGAAGGCGCCGGCGACCAGCCGCCGCAGCCGGGTGTGCGTCGGCGGCTCGTTCTCCAGCAGCGAGTTGCGGTGCAGCAGGTTGAACGAGGCGAAGGCGTCCACCGGTTTGACGTCCGACCAGACCCGACCGAGGCCACGATGGCGGAGCACGGCGGCGGAGGCGGCGTGCGAGAGGGTGACGGGCAGCCCGAAGCCGGCATGCTGGTGCACCTCGCCCTCGGCGCGCATCTGCGCGAACACGGGGTACGGATCCGCGATGAACGCCGGGTCCTTCGGGTCGAACGTCGTCATGGTGACCGACGGTAATTCGCTCACCCATCCGTGGTCCAGCGTTGGCCCGGTCACCCGTCGTTCACCCGATTGACGCATGATGCGGCACGTGAGACCCGAGATCGTCGCGCACCGCGGCGCCTCCCAGCACCGCGCCGAGCACACCAGGGCGGCCTACGAACTCGCCCTCCAGCAGGGCGCGGACGGCCTCGAGTGCGATATCCGCCTGACCAGGGACGGCCACCTGGTGTGCGTGCACGACCGCAAGGTCGACCGCACCTCCACCGGCCGCGGGGTGGTCAGCACCCTCACCCTTGACCGGCTCAGCCAGCTCGATTTCGGTCGCTGGCACGACGAGCTGCCCGAATCGGCCGACGACCTGATCCACGAGCCGATCGGCCAGCCGTCGGCCGAGGAGCACGAACGTGGCCTGCTCACCCTGGAAGACCTGCTCGGGCTGCTCAAGGACAGCCCGCGGCCGGTGAAGTTGTTCATCGAGACCAAGCATCCCGTCCGCTACACCGGACTGGTCGAGGCCAAGATGCTGGCGCAGCTGCGTCGGCACGGCCTGAGCGCGCCGGCCACCAAGGAGGAGTCGCGGGTGGTCGTGATGTCCTTCTCCCGCATGGCAGTGCGCCGGGTTCGCCAGCACGCGCCGCTGCTGCCGACCGTGCTGCTGCTCGACCGGCTGCCGGCCGGTCTGCGCGACGGGGAGCTGCCGGACTGGGCTGACATCACCGGGCCCGGCATCCACCTGCTGCGCGAGGACCCGGACTACGTCGCGCGCTGCGCCGAGCAGGGCCACGACACGTACTGCTGGACGGTCGACGAGCCGACCGACATCGACCTGTGCCGGCGCATCGGCGTGCGCTACCTCGCCACCAACGCCCCCGCACGCACCCGTCGCCATCTGGACGCCGGGCCGTCGGCTACGGTCGGCCAGTCCCTACCCGGGGAGTGACCCGGGCCCCATTACGAGGAGGAACCGTGTCCAGGCGGACGGCTGTCAAGCGCGCGGCGAAGACAACGGACACGGCCGACGGGATCAACCCGCGGCAGGCGTGCCCGTGCGGCTCGGGCAAGCGGTACAAGGCGTGCCACGGCCTGGCCGGCGGCCCGGCCGACGTCATGGTGGCGCGGCCGTTCGAGGGCCTGGCCGCGGAGCCGGAGCTGATCGCCCTGCGCGAGTTCGTGCCGTCCGCGACCGCGCCCCTCACGCTGGCCGAGCCGCACGAGCGCAGCGTCACCCTGGCCACCGTGCTGCCGATGGCCGCTGCCGCGCTGGTCCGCTCCGACGGCGCCGCGTTCGTCGGCCTCCAGGTGCAGACCCGTTCCGGCGACCTGTCCCGCGACCTGGCCCGGGCCATCCGCTGGGTGCTGACCGCCGAGCCGGGCGACGCGCTGCCGGTCGTGGGTGTGGACGACGGCGCCGAGCCGGGGCGGCTCCAGGACGTGCTCAAGGCCGACGTGCCGCTGGAGCCGACGCTGCACACCGACTTCGCTTGGTGGCTGCCGGCGGACACGCAGCCGACCGGTGACGTCGCGCTCTCCCTCGAGCGGGCCAACGCCGCGATCATGCCCAGCGCGCGGCTGACCGGCGAGGGCCTGCACGCCGCGTACTGGGTGGACGCCGGCGACAAGGCGCACCTGCGCTGGGTGCGGCCGGAGCCGGAGGAGCAGCTGCTCAAGGCGATGGCCCGGCTGGCCGCCCGCGACGAGCTGCACCTGGGCGAGGGCTCCCGCTACGCCGGCTCGTTCCGCGCGCACGGCCTGCTGGTGCCGGTCTGGGACCTCGACCCCGAGCTGCACGTGCGCGAGTGGGAGCCGGGCGCGGAGGCCCTCGGCAGCCGGCTCACCGCGGCGTTGGCTGTGGACAGCGAGCTCAACTCGGCCGAGCACCGTGCCCTCGACGGTCTGCGCGGACGCCAGGTCACACTGCGCTGAAAGCCTTTGCCCACAGCGACGGTCGGTTGTCCACAGCGACAAACGGCTGTCCACAGGAGGATGTGGATAACTCGTGATCTTGCACATCTGCTCGCGGGACGAGTGGGACGCGGCCGAGCAGGAGGGCGCCCTGGTTCCCGCCTCGCTGGACGAGGTCGGCTTCGTGCACTGCTCCGACTTCGGCACCGTGGCCCTGCCGGCCAACGCGTTGTTCACCGGCCGGGACGACATGCTGCTGCTGGTCATCGACCCGGCGGCGCTGGACGCCCCGGTGCGCTGGGAGGACGGCGTGCCGCCGCACCCGGACGGCATCTGGTTCCCGCACGTCTACGGGCCGATCAACGTCGGCGCCGTGGTGGCCGCGGTGGAGTTCCTGCCGACGGCGGAAGGTGGTTTCCGCCTGCCCAAGGAGTTGGCTGAATTGTAACCTTTCAACGCCGCAACCTCGGGCCCTCTCGCGCGACCTTCTAACAGTTGGTCACAGGGGAGGGGATCAGGAAGTGGGCGCACCACTGAGGCTTTTGGGGGCGGAGAGCAGCGGCACCTGGACGGTCGTCCCGGCGCAGCGCGAGGTCCGGTCCACCGCGACGGCGGTCGACACCGACTTCGCCGAGTTCGTCAGGACGGCACTGCCGGGCCTGCTCAGATACGGCCACGCGCTGACCGGGAACCCGCACGACGCGGCCGATCTCGTGCAGACCGTGCTGGAGAAGGTCGGCTCGCGGTGGCTGGGCCGGCGGGCCTTCTGCGACGAGCCGCTGGCCTACGTGCGCAAGGCGATGGCCAACGCGCACGTCAGCCACTGGCGGCGGACCCGCCGCGAGAGCCTGGTCGCCGAGCTGCCCGACAACGCCGTCGAGCAGTTCGACCGGCTCGACAACGAGCCGTTGTGGCAGGGTGTGCGGGGATTGCCGCCGAGGCAACGCGCCGTCATCGTGCTGCGTTACTACGAGGGGCTGTCCGAGGCGGAGATCGCCGACACGCTCGGCATCAGCAAGGGGACGGTGAAGAGCCAGGCCAGCAAGGCGTTGAGCACGCTGCGATCGAGCCTGGCGGGGAGGTGACCGGTGGACATCGACGACGAGCTGCGCAAGCTCTTCGCCGACGATCGCCTCAGCGTGCCCGTCCGGCCGGCAGCCGACCGTGTCATCGTCAGTGGTGCGCGCCGGATTCGACGGCGTCGAGCCGGCGCGGTCTTCGGCGGCGGGATGCTCTCGGTGGTCACCGTGCTGGTTGCTGGCACCGCCTTCGGCGTGGCTGGTGACGCGCCGCCGCGCACGCCGCTGGCCGCCGCCGAGAGTTCCGGGCTGACCACGACCACCGAGTCACCCAGCCCGAGCCCGTCGACCATCGAGCGGACCACCAGCGTCGCGCCGCCCCCGGTCACCACCGAGCGGCCGACCACCACCACGCTGCCGCCGACGACCACGACAACCACGACGACGCCGACCAAGGCCAAGCCGCCGACCACGCCTTTGGCCCTCGGGCCCACCGCCGTCGGCTCGCTACGGCTGGGCATGACCATTGACGAGGCGGTGGCGGCCGGCGTGATCCAGCCCGGGCCCCCGCCGCCGGCGCCCGTGGCCGGCTGCCAGGGCTACGACTGGCTCGGCCACTCCACCGCGCCGTCGACGTCCCCGCTGCTGTTCTCGCCCACGCTCGGCCTGGTCCGCATCGGCGGGCGGGCCGACGCCGAGACGCCCGAGGGCATCTACGCCGGCTCCTCCGACGAGGACGTCCGGGCCGTGTACCCGAACCAGGGCAAGCCGCACACCGGCGCGAACGAGTGGGTCGCCCCGGTGCCCGGCAATCCGAGCGCGAACTACTGGCTCATCCTCAGCAAGCATGTCGTCACCGACGTGCGGCTCGAGCTGGCCGCGCAGGACTGCTACCAGTAGGTCGGCGGTGGCTCAGAGCTCGCCGCCGGCCACCCTCGGCGCCGTCGGGTCCGCGCCCTCGGCGCCCACGTTCTCGCGGCTGAGGAAGTCCTCGATGTGGAAGACGTTCGTGCCGGCGCGGTCCACCGTGCGCAGCAGGGTCGACATGGAGGCGACCTCCTCGACCTGCTCCTTGAGGAACCACTGCATGAACTGCTCGCCGAGGTAGTCGCCCTCGTCGCGGGCCGCCCGGGCCAGCGTGGTGATCTCCTCGGTGACCGTGCGCTCCTGCTGCAGGGCCAGCTCCACCGGCTCGCGCACCGTCTCGAAGTCGTTGCGCACCTCGCCCACGGCCGGGATCGCCACGCGCACGTCGTTGTCCAGCAGGTACTGGACGATCATCATCGCGTGATTGCGCTCCTCGAGCGACTGGCGGTAGAAGTGCGCGGCCAGCCGGGGGAGGTCCTCGCCGTCGAACCAGACCGCGATGGCCACGTACTGCTGCGCGGCCGTGAACTCGTTGCGGATCTGCTGCTTGAGCAGCTCGTGGAACTTGGTAGTGGTGTTCGGGGACATGTCAAGAACCGTACCTCGAACGGCGCAGCACAAATCGGTCGCCGAGCCGGTTGTCCCCCGCTGTGGTGAGGCCCTGTGGACAACCTGGGGATAGTTGTGGACAACCTGGTGACAGCCGGTGGACAGCAATCGTGTCCCAATCGTGAAAACCCCGGTGAACAGCGCATTCAAGCGCTCATCCACCGGGGTCGGCTGTGCACGGCAGTCACCCCATTGCCTGTGGACAACTAGGCCGACGCCGCCGCGCTCACCCGGTCGAACACCGTCAGCGGGCCTACCGGCCGCCCCGTCAGCCGGTTCAGCTCCGGGTGCAGCCGGTCCACCAGCTCCAGTGGCAGCGCCAGCACGTCCGGCCGGACCGTGACGATCTTCGGGTGGCCCAGCACCACGTCGTCCCACTCCACGTCCTGCGAGGCGCCCGACCGGTCCACCACGAAGCCCAGCGTGTTGGCCGCGTCCTCGTTGAACAGCTCCACGATGCCCGTAACCAGCTGGTGCTGTTCCACCGTCGACAGGCCGTCCAGGTCGAACTCCTGGGCCACCACGTCCTCGCCCACCCGGCGGAACCGGCAGTACAGGGCCGTCTCCTCGTCGAGCCAGTACTCCACGTCCACCGCCGCCGACTCCGTCAGCGCCAGTCGTGCCACCAGGCCCGCCCGCTGCGTCTGCGGATCGGACAGCGTCAGCCCCAGCGACTCGATCCTGGCCACCGTCCGATCGGCCCGCGCGGCCGACCAGCCGTTCTCGTACCAGTGGATGAAACCGCCCACCCGATGGCTCCTCGCTCTCTCGCCTGCCGTGCCGCCATGTTTACCCCGTCACCCCATCGAGGGTTCACCGCGGGGCGGCCGAGTC
>DATJJB010000260.1:0-5170 GCA_035492655.1 Kutzneria sp.
CGGCTTCAAGTGGCTGGCCCCGTACACCGGCTCGGCCATCGGCCAGCACTGGATGTACCAGGGCAAGCACGTCCTGATCGTGTTCGACGACCTGACCAAGCAGGCCGAGGCCTACCGGGCCATCTCCCTGCTGCTGCGCCGACCGCCGGGCCGCGAGGCCTACCCGGGCGACGTCTTCTACTTGCACTCCCGTCTGCTGGAGCGCTGCGCGAAGCTGTCCGACGACCTGGGCGCGGGCTCGATGACCGGTCTGCCGATCATCGAGACGAAGGCCAACGACATCTCGGCCTACATCCCGACCAACGTCATCTCGATCACCGACGGCCAGTGCTTCCTCGAGTCCGACCTGTTCAACCAGGGCCAGCGCCCGGCGGTCAACGTCGGTGTGTCGGTCTCCCGGGTCGGTGGCTCGGCCCAGATCAAGGCCATGCGCAAGGTCGCCGGCTCGCTGCGGCTGGACCTGTCCCAGTACCGGGAGCTGGAGGCGTTCGCCGCCTTCGCCTCCGACCTTGACGACGTGTCCAAGGCCCAGCTGGCCCGTGGCGCGCGGCTGTACGAGCTGCTCAAGCAGCCCGCGTACAGCCCGTTCCCGGTCGACGAGCAGGTCGCGTCGATCTACCTGGGCACCCGCGGCCACCTGGACTCGGTGCCGATCGAGGACATCCGCCGCTTCGAGACCGACTTCCTCGAGCACCTGCGTCGCAACGAGGCCGGCATCCTCGCCGAGATCCGCGACACCCGCGACCTCTCGGACGACAACGAGGAGCGTCTGGTCAAGGCCATCGCGGCCTTCAAGAAGGGCTTCACCGCCTCCGACGGCTCCTCGGTCGTCGAGCACCCGGCGGACGCCCTTGACGAGGACGAGGTCGGCCACGAGTCCGTGCAGGTCAACCGGCCCGCGCCGAAGAAGTGACGCGACATGGCAGCTGAGCTTCGAGTTCTTCGCCAGAAGATCAGGGCGGTCAAGTCCACCCAGAAGATCACTCGTGCCTACGAGCTGATCGCCACCTCGCGCCTGCCCAAGGCGCAGCAGCGGATGGCCGCGTCCCGGCCGTACGCCGACGAGATCACCCGCGCGCTGACCGAGCTCGCCACGGTCTCCACGCTGGACCACCCGCTGTTGGTGGCCCGGCCGGAGCCGAAGCGGGCCGCGGTGCTCGTGGTGACCAGCGACAAGGGCATGTGCGGCGCCTACAACTCCGCGGTCCTCAAGCGGGCCGAGGAGCTCCAGTCGCTGCTGCGTGAGCAGGGCAAGACCCCGGTGCTGTACGTCATCGGCCGCAAGGGCATGACGTACTACAGCTTCCGCAACCGGGAGCTGGCCGGGTCCTGGTTCGGCACGTCCGACCAGCCGAACTACGCCACCGCCGCGGAGGCCGGCTCGGCTCTGGTCGAGTCGTTCATGGCCGAGGAGGGCGTGGACGAGGTGCACGTGGTGTACACCGAGTTCAAGTCCATGCTGACGCAGAGCCCGGTGGCCAAGCAGGTCGCGCCGCTGGAGGTCGAGTACGCCGAGGAGCCGACCACGTCGCGCACCTCGTACGAGTTCGAGCCGGAGGCCGAGCAGCTGCTCGGCGCGCTGCTGCCCAAGTACATCAACACGCGCCTGTTCTCGGCGCTGTTGGAGGCGGCGGCATCCGAGCTGGCTTCCCGCCAGCGCGCCATGAAGGCGGCCACGGACAACGCGAACGACCTGCTCCGCGACTACAGCCGTCAGGCCAACGCCGCCCGTCAGGCCCAGATCACCCAGGAGATCAGCGAGATCGTCGGTGGCGCCAACGCCCTCGCAGCCGCAGGAAGTGATGAGTGAGATGACTACCGCAACCGCCAGCTCCACCGGCCGCATCGCTCGCGTCCTCGGCGCCGTCGTCGACGTCGAGTTCCCGCGTGGCGCGGTGCCCGAGCTGTTCAACGCCCTCAACGTGCAGGTCGACACGGCCGGCATCAACCGACTGCTGACCCTGGAAGTCGCCCAGCACCTCGGCGACAACCTGGTCCGCACCATCTCGATGCAGCCCACCGACGGCCTGGTCCGTGGCCACTCGGTCACCGACACCGGCAAGCCGATCTCGGTGCCGGTCGGCGACATCGTCAAGGGCCACATCTTCAACGCGCTCGGCGAGTGCCTCGACGAGCCGGGCTACGCCAAGGACGCCGAGCACTGGGGCATCCACCGCAAGGCGCCGGCGTTCGACACGCTCGAGGGCCGCACCGAGATGCTGGAGACCGGCCTCAAGGTGATCGACCTGCTCACCCCGTACGTGCAGGGTGGCAAGATCGGCCTGTTCGGCGGCGCGGGCGTGGGCAAGACGGTGCTCATCAAGGAGATGATCATCCGTGTTGCCCGTAACTTCGGTGGCACCTCGGTGTTCGCCGGCGTCGGCGAGCGCACCCGTGAGGGCAACGACCTCATCCTGGAGATGACCGAGGACGGCGTCATCAACGACACCGCCCTGGTCTTCGGCCAGATGGACGAGCCGCCGGGCACGCGTCTTCGCGTCGCCCTGTCCGCGCTGACCATGGCGGAGTACTTCCGCGATGTGCAGAACCAGGACGTGCTGCTGTTCATCGACAACATCTTCCGGTTCACCCAGGCCGGCTCCGAGGTGTCCACGCTGCTCGGCCGTATGCCGTCCGCCGTGGGTTACCAGCCGACCCTGGCCGACGAGATGGGCGAGCTCCAGGAGCGCATCACCTCGACCCGTGGCCGGTCGATCACCTCGATGCAGGCGATCTACGTGCCCGCCGACGACTACACCGACCCGGCGCCGGCCACCACCTTCGCCCACCTGGACGCCACCACCGAGCTCTCCCGTGTGGTGTTCTCCAAGGGCATCTTCCCCGCCGTGGACCCGCTGGTGTCCACGTCGACCATCCTCAACCCGGCCATCGTCGGCGAGGAGCACTACCGCGTCGCCCGCGAGGTCGTCCGGTTGCTGCAGAAGTACAAGGACCTGCAGGACATCATCGCCATCCTCGGCATCGACGAGCTGTCGGAAGAGGACAAGGTGACGGTGCAGCGGGCCCGTCGGATCGAGCGCTTCCTGTCGCAGAACATGTACTCCGCCGAGCAGTTCACCGGTCAGCCCGGCTCGACCGTGCCGCTCAAGGAGAGCGTGGAGGCGTTCGACAAGATCGCCAAGGGCGAGTTCGACCACTACCCCGAGCAGGCGTTCTTCATGTGCGGCGGCCTCGAGGACCTGGAGAAGAAGTACAAGGAGCTCACCGGCAAGTGAGTTGTGGTGGCAGGGGTGCCGGCTGCGGCCGGCACCCCTGCCGCACTCCTTGGCTGGCTCCGCTGAAGGCGCCACCCGAATGCATTCCGTAACCGATAGAATCGGTCCTCGAGGTCGACGAAGGAGATGAACGTGGCCGAGATGTCCGTCGAGTTGGTCGCCGTCGAGCGTCGTCTGTGGTCGGGCCAGGCCACGATGGTGCTCGCGCGGACGATCGAGGGCGAGATCGGCATCCTGCCTCGCCACATCCCGCTGCTCGGCCAGCTGGTCGACGGCCACGCCGTCGAGATCCGCACCACCGACGGCGGCGTAGTCCGGGCCGCCGTGCACGGTGGCTTCATCTCGATCAGCGACCGCGGCGTGAGCATCCTCGCCGAGTCCGCGGAGCTGGCCGACGAGATCGACGTCAACGCCGCCCGAGCGGGACTGGACAGCGACGACGAGGCGGAGCGGACCAGAGCAGCCGCCCAGCTGCGCGCCGCGGGCCAGACGGTCTGAGCCGGGCTGACGGGCAGGGGCCGTGGACATGACTTGGATCGTGACAGTGGTCCTGGTCGTCACGGCCGGGGGGCTGGGCCTGCTGGCCTGGCGCCGGCTACGGCTGTTGCGCGCCGGTGGCGTGCACGTGGCCCTGCGGGGCCGTAAGGACGACAGCGGCCGCGGGTGGCAGCTGGGTGTCGGTCGCTATCGCGGCGACGAGTTCGTCTGGTACCGGGTGCTGTCCGTGCGCTCGGGGCCGGACAAGGTGATCCGCCGCGACGGCCTGGAGATCGACGCCAGGCGCGAGCCCACCGGGCCGGAGACCTACTCGATGCCCCTGGGCTCCATGGTGATCAGCTGCCATGGCCCGGACGGCACGGTGGAGATCGCCATGGGCGTGGACGCCATGACCGGTTTCCTGTCCTGGCTGGAATCCTCGCCCCCCGGCAGCGCCATCCCCTGGGCGAGCTGATTCCCGCAGCTTCATGCAGGGAAGGACGCCTTACCTGCATTGAACGCAGGTAAGGCGTCCTTCCCTGCATTTGGGGGCTAGGCGTTGCCGCCGGGCTGCCAGAGGACGTCGCCGTCGGGGTTGGCCACTCGGGCCAGGATGAACAGCAGGTCGGACAGGCGGTTGAGGTACTTGGCGGCCAGCACGTTGGTCTGCTCCGCCTCGACCTCCAGCAGGGCCCAGGTGGCCCGCTCGGCCCGCCGGGTGATGGTGCGGGCCTGGTGCAGCAGCGCCGCGCCGGGCGTGCCGCCGTTGAGGATGAACGACTTGAGCGCCGGCAGGTCGGCGTTGTGCTCGTCGCACCAGCCTTCCAGGCGGTCGATGTAGGCCTGGGTGACCCGCAGCGGCGGGTGCTTGGGATCGGGGGCGATCGGCGTGCAGAGGTCGGCTCCGACGTCGAAAAGGTCATTCTGGATCTTGCGGAGCAACCCGGCGAGCTCCTCGGGCAACTGACCGAGTGCGATGGCCACCCCGATGGCCGCGTTGGTCTCGTCGACGTCGGCGTAGGCGGCCAGCCGGGGCGAGGTCTTGGGCACGCGGCTGAAGTCGCCGAGGCCGGTGGTGCCGTCGTCGCCGACGCGGGTGTAGATGCGGGTCAGGTGCACGGACATACCCGGACCCTAGGCCTTTTCCCGTTTCCGTACGATGGTCGGCGGCTCCCGCCGGGTCGAAACGCTAGGAGATACAGGTTGAGCGAGCATTTCAGGGTCGAGGGCGGGGCACGGCTGGTCGGCACGGTCGACGTGGTCGGCGCCAAGAACAGCGTGCTCAAGCTGATGGCCGCGGCCCTGCTGGCCGAGGGCACGACCACGCTCACCAACTGCCCGGAGATCCTGGACGTGCCGCTGATGGCGGACGTGCTGCGCGACCTGGGCTGCGATGTCGTGGTGGACGGCGCCACCGTCACCATCACCACGCCGGCCCAGCTCAACCACGAGGCCAC
>DATJJB010000261.1:0-7385 GCA_035492655.1 Kutzneria sp.
GCATCACGGCGACGTGCTTGACCACCCAAGGCAGCGCCGAGATGTTGCGCAGCTGTGCCATGGCCGCGGGCTCCACCTCGTCCACCCGCGTCCACATCTTGATATCCACGTGCTTCCCGGGCACGGTCGTCATCGCCATGCTGCCAAGCATGGACGACGAAGACCAGTGAGGCGACCGAGTTACGGGCGTGGCCGGCCACGCCCGTAACTTCTCAGCGCAGCAGGTAGGCGTCGATGATGGTCTGGTCCACGGCGTTGCCGGCGTTGTCGGCGGCGGTGGCGTGCAGGGACACGGTCTTGGCGTCGGTGGGGTGGTGCAGGGTGGCGTAGCCGCCGGTGACGGGAACGGTCTGCCAGGTGAGGCCCTCGTCGTAGGAGACCTGGAGGGAACGCAGGTGCTGCCGGGACGTGGTGCCGGGCTGGTCCTGGACGGAAACGGGTAGCCGGAAGGTGCCGCGAGGGGCGGTGCCGTTGTCGTCCAACGCGGGGGTGAAGCGGACGGCGGAGACGGGGTACTGCGAAACGCCGTCCTTGGGGGAGCCGGTGAAGGTCCAGCTGGCGCTGACCTTCGTGGCCTGGGCATGGCCGGTGCGGGTGGCCTCGGTGGTCACGCGGTAGCTGGCCTTGCCCGCGGGCAGGGTGAAGCGGCCGGCGCCGGCCTGGTTGGTCTGGCCGAACAGGACGCCGTCGCGGTAGAGCTTGGTGGAGGCGGAGGTGGTGGCGGAGAAGCCGGCATTGCCGGAGCCGTCACCGAACAGGGGAGTTGCGACGACCATGAGGTCACCGCGTTGCTGCACCCAGAGATCGTCGCGGGTGTCGGGGAAGGCGGGGCCGAAGACGCCGCGGTAGACGGACTCGGAGTAGGTGTGGCCGGGAGCGTAGTGCTTGACCGGACCCTCGAAGTCCTCGTAGTTGTCGCCGGGCAGACTGACCCGCCGCGCCCAGTCGGCGTTGTCGCCCCCGAAGAACTCCTTGTGCACCCCGGGTTTCACCGGGAAAGGCTGGTCGTAACCCCAGTCGTTACGGGCGTTGTGCGGCATGGAGGTCAACCACAGGTAGGCCTCGCCGACGTTGCCGACCTGGACGTTGACGGTGGCGAGGTCCTTGGATTTGACCACAGTGGACAGACCGGTCTGCGCACCGCCCCTGCGGTACCAGGAAAGTCCGTACACCCCGGCGTCGCTGCGCCACGTGGTGGCGATTTCGCCGGTGGCCTCGCCGGCGGGGGCGTCCGGCCCGAGCTGGGCGAAACCGACGTCGCCGATGTAACCGCTGCGTTCGAAATTGGTGATGGTCCAGCGGTTGGCCCCGACGACCCGCTGGAACCCGATCTTCAGCTGTGCCAGCTGGGCCTTGGCGTCGGGCAGCTTGACGTCCAGCGGCTTGGCCGTACGGGCGTCGAGGTCGATGGTGGTGGCCTTGCTGACACGCAGGTTGGGCGCGCTGATCACGTCGTAGCCGTTGGTCGACGAGGTCGAGACGGAGCCGGACAGCAGGTACCGGCCGGCCGGCAGGCGCTGAACCACCTTGCCGGCAACGAAGTCTGCCGGGGAGAAGAGCTCGCCGGTGTCCAGATCGGTCACGAAGAAGTGTGCGTAGTCCGGTGCGGCGCCGGTGCGGTCGTGTGCGGTGAAGGTGACGTCGTAGCTCTCGACCTCAAGATCGATCTCGACAGCCGTCCGCACGCTCATCGTGCCGCTGGAAGCCACCACGGCGCCGCCGAACTTGCCGCCGTTGGGGGCTTTGCTCACCTCGGCGCTGACAGTGGCCTTGGCGGTGCCGCCGGCCGGCACGGTCAGCTGCGCCGGTGAAACGCTGAAGACACCGTTGGTGTCGGTCGTCAACGACAGCGTCAGCGGCGTGGTACCGGTGTTGGCGTACGTGATTTCCTTGGTGGCAGCGGGTTTGCCGACGTGCGGCCACTGCTGCGGGTCGAAGCCGAGGCTGATCGGCGAGGCGGTGACGGTCTGCGTGAGCACCTTGGCCGAGTCGACCCGGCCGGCGCCCTGCTCGAACGGTGTTGCGCCAGGCGTCGGCGTGCTGGCCCCGACGAGCAGCGCCTTCAGTTGCGCGCCAGTGAGATCGGGGTGTTGCTGGGCCAGCAGCGCGGCCGCGCCGGCCACGTGTGGAGTGGCGATGGAGGTGCCGGACAGCCTGGTGTAGCCGTCGGCGGCCGGGTCGCCGATCTTCGCGGTGGTGCTCAGCGCCGCGGTGATCTCCACACCGGGCGCGGTGATGTCCGGCTTGATCAAGCCGCCCTCGATACGTGGGCCACGGCCGGAGAACTCGGCGATCTGGTTGTCCCGGTCGACCGCGCCGACGGTGAGCGCCGCGTCGGCGCTGCCGGGGGAGTCGATGGTGCCCTTGACCGGCCCGTAGTTGCCGGCGGCGATCACGAACAGCACGCCGTACTTGGCCGACAAGGTGTTCACGGCCTCTTCGATCGGGTCGATGTCCGGCCCGTTGTCGCCGCCGAGGCTCATGTTGATCACCTTGGCGCCGTTCTCGGCGGCCCACTGCATGCCGGCGATGATGCCCGAGTCGGCGCCGGAACCGTTGTCCCCCAGCACCTTCACGTCAAGAAGGCGAGCGCCCGGGGCCACGCCCCTGTACTTGCCGCCGGACTTCGCGCCGGTGCCGGCGACGATCGAGGCCACGTGGGTGCCGTGGCCGTAGTGGTCCTTGTCGTCGGGCGAGCCGGAGAAGTTCTTCTCACCGATCTCCTGCGTGGCCAGGTCGGGGTGGGTGTTGTCGACGCCGGTGTCGAGCACGGCGACGGTCACCCCGGTGCCGGTGTAGCCGGCGGCCCACGCCGTCGGCGCGCCGATCTGCGGGACGCTGTGGTCGAGCGTGGCGTGCTTCTGCCCGTCCAGCCAGATCTTGGCGATGCCGTTGCTCTGCAAGGCATTGCCCCGCAGTGACGATCCGGTCAGTCGAGACCAGAACGTGGCCGGATCCGCCTTCACGGCCGTCGCGTTGATGCTCGGCAGATCCATGGCCCCGGCCGCGCGGGCCAGCGCCCGCTGCGTCCCCGAGTACTGGACGATCAACGGCAGCGTGCCGTGATAGGCCCGCAGCGCGTCGATGTCGAACAGTCGCAGGTCGACTGTCTTGGCCGCCAGCAACGACATCGCGTCCTCAGGGATCACGTAGCTGTGGCCCGGGGACTGGTAACTGATGAAGTGCACGTTCTCCCGGCCCGGGGCCGGCAGCAGCTGCCCGGGGCCGCCGTTGCCGGCCGGCACCACCTTGTCGCCGGTGAGCAGCGTGACGGCGTCGGCCTGAGCCGGCCCGGGAGCTGCCCCGGCCACCGCCGGCAGGCCCGCCATGGCCAGGAAAACGGCGAGCAAGATGCGGCGCACAGTACCTCCCGGTGAGCAGGGTCTGACGGAAGGTAATGGTCCGGTCATGGACGCCACAAGGACCGTCCGGGCGCAAAGCCACGACTTGTTTTAACTAATGTAGAAAGCTGTCGATATGGTGGCGGCGCAGAACCTTGCGGGCCCGGACCTCACACGTTCTTGACATGGCAACGGTGTGCGATCAAGGTGGCCGTATGAGTGACCTGGCTCTCATCCGCACCCAGCGGCTGCGCGCCGCGGTCGCGAGCACCATCGGCACGTCCATCGAGTGGTACGACTTCTTCCTCTACAACACGGCTGCGGCGTTGATCTTCCCGCACCTGTTCTTCCCTGGTGGCACACCCTATGCCGGTGTCCTGGCCGCGTTCGGCACGCAGTTCGTCGGCTTCGCCGCCCGGCCGATCGGCGCAGCGCTGTTCGGCCACTTCGGTGACCGGATCGGCCGCCGGGGCACGCTGATCGGCACCCTGTTGACGATGGGCATCGGCACGCTGCTGATCGGCTGCCTGCCGACGGCGGCGTCGATCGGCATCGCCGCCCCGGTGCTGCTGACGATCCTGCGCATCGTGCAGGGCATCGGCGTCGGCGGCGAGTGGGGCGGCTCGGTGCTGCTGGCCATGGAGTGGGGCGACCAGCGCAAGCGCGGCCTGATGGCCAGCCTGCCGCAGCTGGGCGTGCCGATCGGCCTGCTGCTGTCCACGGGCGTGGTGCGGCTGATCTCCAGCTGGGCCGGCGACGGCTTCCTGGCCTGGGCGTGGCGGATTCCGTTCCTGCTCAGCGTGGTGCTGATCGGGATCGGCCTGTACGTCCGGCTGCGCGTGCTGGAGTCGCCGCAGTTCGAGGGCGTGGTGGCGAAGGCGGCCGTGGTGCGCCAACCGGTCTGGCGGGCCATCGTGGACCACCCGCGCGAGGTGCTGAGCTCCGCGTTCCTGCGGATGGCCGAGCAGGCGCCGTTCTACCTGTTCACGAACTTCGTGCTGACCTACGGCACCAAGCAGCTCAAGCTCAACCAGGACGACCTGTTGGGCTACACGCTGATCGCCGCCGGGTTCGGCGTGGTGTGCGTGCCGCTGTTCGGCTGGCTGTCCGACCGCATCGGCCGCAAACTCATGTACGGCATCGGGATCGTCTGCGTCGGCTTGTTCGCGTTCCCGTACTTCGGTTTGCTGGACACCAAAGTCACCGGCCTGGTGCTGCTGGCCATCGTGGCTTCCCTGGTGTTCCACGCCATGCAGTACGGCCCGCAGGCGGCGCTGATCGCGGAGTCCTTCGGCACCAACGTCCGCTACTCCGGCGCCGGCCTCGGCTACCAGCTGGCCTCGGTGATCGCCGGCGGCCCCGCGCCGCTGATCGCCACGGCCATCCTCGCCAGCACGGCGTCCAGCACCTGGATCAGCTGGTACATCGTCGGCTGCGCGGTAGTGGCCTTCCTCGGCCTGCTGGCCCTACCCCAACGTGTCCCCGCCGAGCAACCCCAGACGTTGTGAAAGGACCATTCCTGACGTTCAACGTCAGGAATGGTCCTTTCCAAACGGTAGCTACTTGGTGCCCAGGACGCCGTCGAAGCGGCGGGGGATGCCGAGCGGGTTGCCGGCCTGGAGCTCCGGCGGCAGCAGCTCCTCGGGCCAGCTCTGGTACGACACCGGCACCAGCCAGCGCCGGATCGCCGTGGAGCCGACGGAGGTGAACAGCGCGTTGGTGGTGGCCGGCCACGGGCCGCCGTGCTGCATGCCCCACGCCACGGCCACGCCGGTCGGCCACGCGTTGAAGATCAGCCGCCCGGCGACGGCCTGAAGCGCGGCACCGATGCGCCCGGCCAGCGCGTGCTCGGAAGCCGACGCGTGCACGGTCGCGGTCAACGAACCCGGCAGCTGCGGGAGAACGTCCAGCAGCTCCTCGGGATCGGTGTACGTGACGACCACACCGGCCGGCCCGAAGTGCTCCTCGGTCAGCGTGCCCAGGTTGGCGGCGAAGGTCTTCAGCTCGGTGGTGAACAGCTTCGGCGCCACGCTGTAGCCCTGTGCCGGGTCCGCGCCGGTGGCAGCCAGCTCGACCAGGTCGCTGGCGGCCAACGAGTCCACACCGGACTGATAGCCCTGCTGCATACGCTCGTTGAGCATCGGCCCGCCGGCCGACGCCGTGACGGCGGTGCTGAGCGCCTCCACCATCGACGCCGGCGCGAAGGTCAGCCCCGGGTTCGTGCAGAACTGGCCGACGCCAAGGGTGAGCGACCCGGCGAAGCCGGCGGCGGTCTCCGCCGTCGCCGCGCCCGGCAGGATCACGGTCGGGTTGACGCTGCCCAGCTCGCCGTAGAACGGGATCGGGTCGGGCCGGCCGCTGGCCAGGTCGAACAGGGCCCGCCCGCCGGGGGTGGACCCGGTGAAACCGACCGCCTTGACCGACGGGTGCTTGACCAGCGCGGGACCGGCCTCCAGGCCGTGCACGATGCCGAACACGCCCGCGGGCAACGCCGAAGCCACGATCCGGGCGGTCTCGGCCGAGGTCGTCGGGTGCGACGGGTGCGCCTTCACGATCACCGGCGAGCCGGCGGCCAGCGCCGACGCGGTGTCGCCACCGGCAACGGAGAAGGCGAACGGGAAGTTGCTGGCCGCGAACACGCCGACGACGCCGATCGGCCGCAGGATGCGGCGCAGCTCGGGTCGCGGCGGCACGGTGTTGGCGTCCGCGGTGTCGAGGGTCGCCTCGAGGTAACTGCCCTCGCGCAGCACGGAAGCGAACAGCCGCAACTGGTTCGTGGTCCGCTTGAGCTCACCGGTCAGCCGGGGCAGGCCCAGCGCGGTCTCACTGTCCGCAGTGGACACCAGCAGCTCGGACTCGGCGTCCAGCGCGTCGGCCACCCGTTCCAACGCCTCGGCGCGAACGGCGGAAGTCGTTGCACTCCAACCGGAAGCGACGGCCTTCGCGACGATGGCGTTCAGCTCGGCGTCCGAAGTGGACGGAACAGGAGAACCAAATGCTTCCCCGGTGCGAGGGTTGTGCCCTTGCACAGCGGTCATTGTGTTGCCTCCTTGACGGCGGTGTCCCAGGCGGAAGTCACCCAGACGCCGCCAACGTAGTTCAGCTCGGGGCCGTCCGGCGCGGGCATGCCGTGCTCGGCGATGACCTCGTCGGCGAACCGCTCCGAGTCGTCCTCCGACTGATATCCCAACGCTTTCGCCTCGTCCAGCGATACCCAGCGGCGGGTGTTGTCGGACACGCCCCAGATCACCCGGTACCCGGGGGAGGGGGTGGCCAAACACGCCTCCAGCATGCGGGCGCAGTCGTCGGGGGACAGCCAGGTGGACAGCATCCGGACGTCCCGCGGCTTCTCGAAGCAGGAGCCGATCCGGATGGCGATGACGTCGAGGCCGTAGCGGTCGGAGTACAACGCCCCCAACGCCTCCACCGCGACCTTGCTCACGCCGTAGTACGTGTCAGGGCGCGGGAAGGCGTAGTCCGGGGTGTCCTCGGCGCCGCGGCGGTGGTAGCCCGCGGCGTGGTTGGAGCTGGCCAGGATCACGCGCTTGACGCCGTTGCGCCGCGCGGCCTCCAGGACCGTGTGGGTGCCGTCGATGTTGACGGTGAGGATGTCCTGCCACGGCTGTTCCAGGCTGTGCCCGCCGAGGTGGATCACGGCGTCCACACCGGCGCACGCGGCGTCCATCGCGGCCTGGTCGGTCACCGACCCGGTGAGCAGCTCGACGTGCTCGCCGTCAGCGCCGGCCGGCAGCTCGCCGATGTCCAGCAGCCGCAGGACCCGGCCGGCGGCGGCGAGTCTGGGCCGCATCAGGGTGCCGACGCCGCCGGCGGCGCCAGTGATCAGGATGCGTTCGGTCACGGGATGTGGCCTCCATCTTGCAAACGTTTACAATTGCTTCAGAACGGTACTCAGCGACCGAACTGACGCAAGACCTCGGTGATGGTCCGGGCGGCGGCGAGCAGCGCCCCGACGACCTGGCGCTCGTGCTCGGCGTCCAGCCGGCCGAGCGGCACCGAGCAGCTCATCGCGTCGATCACCGGGTT
>DATJJB010000262.1:0-4160 GCA_035492655.1 Kutzneria sp.
GAGCACGCCAACGTGCAGCCGCACTCGGGCGCGCAGGCCAACGCGGCGGCCATGATGGCGCTGCTCAGCCCGGGCGACACCATCCTCGGCCTGGACCTGGCCCACGGCGGGCACCTGACGCACGGCATGCGGCTGAACTTCTCCGGCAAGCTGTACAACGTCGTGGCCTATCACGTCAGCGAGTCCGACTACCACGTGGACATGGCCGAGGTGGAGCGGCTGGCCAAGGAGCACCGGCCCAAGCTGATCATCGCCGGCTGGTCGGCCTACCCGCGGCAGCTGGACTTCGCCGAGTTCCGGCGGATCGCCGACTCGGTGGGCGCCTACCTGATGGTGGACATGGCCCACTTCGCCGGGCTGGTCGCGGCCGGGCTGCACCCGAGCCCGGTGCCGCACGCGCACGTGGTCACCACGACCACGCACAAGACGCTGGGCGGTCCCCGCGGCGGCGTGATCTTCTGCGAGCAGGCGCTGGCCAAGAAGATCAATTCGGCGGTGTTCCCCGGACAGCAGGGCGGCCCGCTCGAGCACGTGATCGCCGCGAAAGCGGTCGCGTTCAAGGTGGCGGCCTCGGAGTCGTTCCGCGAGCGGCAGCTGCGCACGCTGACCGGCGCGCGCATCCTGGCCGAGCGGCTGCTCGGCGACGACGTGGTGGCGGCCGGCGCCACCGTGCTCACCGGCGGCACCCAGGTGCACCTGGTGCTCGTCGACCTGCGCAAGTCCGAACTGGACGGGCAGCAGGCCGAGGACCGCTTGCACGACATCGGAATCACGGTCAACCGCAACGCGGTGCCGTTCGACCCGCGGCCGCCGATGGTGACCTCGGGACTGCGGATCGGCACGCCGGCGTTGGCCGCGCGCGGTTTCGACGACGAGGCCTTCCGCGAGGTGGCCGACATCGTCGCGCGGGCCCTGACGCCGGAGTTCGACGCGGCCGCGCTGCGGGCCAGGGTGGTGGCGCTGACCGAGCGCTTCCCGTTGTACCCCACCATCCCCGCCTGATCGGCTCAGAGTTTCCTTTGAAGGGGGCATTTCTCCACGCTGTGGAGAAATGCCCCCTTCGTGATTTCGCGCTGGTGCGAATGTCTTTCACCTTTTCCCGGCCCGCCAACGGTTCTGGTTGTGGCGATCCTGTTATGGCTACGATCGAACCGTTCCCCGTCGGGTGTCCGTGTGATACGACGAGCGGGGGCACAGCTCGCCGAGGGGGAATCACCGCCCCGTTCGTCGCGTTGACCGCCACGGAACTGGCAGTGCGGGTCGGCCGACCCCACACTGGAACCGCGAACAGGAGGCGAGATGCCCGTCCCCGAGACCGATCCGGTCCCGACCATCAGGGTCGAGGTGCTGGGTCCGGTGCGCGCGTGGCGCGGGGACGTGGAGATCGAGCTCGGCGCGCCCCGGCAGAGAGCAGTGCTCGCGGTGCTGGCCAGCAACGCCGGCCGGGCCGTGTCCCGCACGGAGCTGATCGACTCGGTCTGGGGCGAGTACCCGCCGGCCAGCGCCGAGGGCAGCGTGCACACCTACATCGCCGGCCTGCGCCGCGCCCTGGAGCCGGACCGCACCAACCGCGCGCCGTCCCAGGTGCTGGCCAGCGCCGGCTCGGGCTACCTGCTGCGGCTGTCCGAGGCCCAGGTCGACCTGACCGCGTTCGAATCACACCTGGCGGCCATGCGGCAGGCCGGCGCGGACACCCAAACCTCGCTGTGCCACGTGGAAAGCGCCATCGCGCTGTGGCGCGGCGCGCCGCTGTCCGGCATTCCCGGCCCGTTCTCGGAAATCGAGCGGACCCGGCTGGCCGAGCTGTACCTGACCGCCGTTGAGCATCGAGCCGAACTCATGTTGCGGACCGGCCGGGCCACCGACGTGGTGGCCGAGCTGTCCCGGGTCGTGCACGAGCATCCGCTGCGGGAGCGGCTGCGCGGGCTGCTGATGAGCGGGCTCTACCGCTGCGGGCGGCAGGCCGAGGCGCTGGAGGTGTACGCCGAGACGCGGCGCACGCTGGCCGACGAGCTCGGCGTGCAGCCGGGGCCGGAGCTGCGCCAGCTGCACGAGCAGATCCTGGCCAACGACCCGAACCTGTCCGACCGCACGCCACGGTCGGCGCCGGCCGCCACCCCCGTGCCGTCCGGGCGGATCGTGCCGGCCCAGTTGCCGCACGACATCAACACCTTCACCGGCCGGGAGACCGAGCTGGCGCTGCTGCGCCGGCACCTGGACACCACCGAGCGCGGCGTGCTGATCGCGGCCATCGACGGCATCGCCGGCATCGGCAAGACCGCGCTGGCCGTGCACTTCGCGCACACCATCGCCGAGCGCTTCCCCGACGGCCAGCTGTACGTGAACCTGCGCGGCTTCGACCCCAGCCAGCCGCCGCTGTCCGCGGTGGACGCGCTGGGCCAGCTGCTGCGCGGCCTCGGCGTTGAGGCGCACCAGGTGCCGTCCGCGGCCGAGGAACAGGCCAGCATGTACCGCAGCCTGGTGGCCGGAAAGCGCATTCTGGTGGTGCTGGACAACGCGGCCAGCACGGATCAGCTGCGCTCGCTGCTGCCCGGCTCGCACACCTGCATGGTGTTGGTGACCAGCCGCAACCGGCTCGGCGGCCTGGTCGCCCGGGACGGGGCGTACCGGATCACGCTGGACGTGCTGTCCGCAGGCGAGTCCCGTGAGCTGCTGGTGCGCAGCGTCGGCGAGGAGCGGCTGACCGGCTGCCCGGACGCGCTGGCCACGCTGACCGGCCACTGCGGGCACCTGCCGCTGGCGCTGCGGATCATCGCCGCCAACCTGGCCGCCCGGCCGCACATGACCGTCAACGACCTGGCCGAGGCCCTGAGCCACGAGCAGGATCGGCTGGACGTGCTGGCCTCCCCCGACGACGAGACGACCGCCGTGCGGGCCGTGTTCTCGTGGTCGTACCACGCGTTGAAGCCCGAGGCGGCGCGCACGTTCCGGCTGCTGGGCCTGCATCCCGGGCCGGAGATCGGCACCGCCGCGGTGGCCGCGCTGGCCGACGCGCCGCTGGTCGCCACCCGGCGGATGCTCGACGGTCTGAGCAGCTGCCACCTCGTGGAGGCCACCGGCCGCGACCGCTACCGGCTGCACGACCTGCTGCGCGTGTACGCCGCCGAGCGGGCGTTGGCCGAGGAGCCGGTCGAGGAGCGGGCGGCCGCCATCGGGCGGCTGATGTCCTGGTACCTGCACACCTCGGCCGCCGCCGACCGGATGCTGATGCCGCAGAACCGGCCGATCCCGCTGGAGCCCGTGCCGGCGCACTGCGAGCCGCTGGAATTCGCGGCCTACCACCACGCGCTGGCCTGGCTGGAGCAGGAGCGGGTCAACCTGGTCGCGGCCTGCCTGGCCGCCGGCCGCCTCGGTGATCACGAGACCGGCTGGAAGCTGCCGACCGCGCTGGTCTACTTCCTGGAGCTGCGCTCGTACTGGGAGGATTGGATCGCCACCCAGCAGGTCGCGGTGGACGCCGCGCGGGCGCTGGGCGTGGCCGAGATCGAGGCGCTGGCCCTGCGCAGCCTGGGCAACGCCTACTGGCGGCGCAACCGGTACGACGACGCGCTCGGCTGTTTCCAGGAGGGGCTGGGCATCACCCAGCGGCTCGGCGACCAGCAGGGCACCGCCACGCTGCTCTACGACATCGGCGCCGCTTCCCGGCTCGGCGACGAGTCGCTGCGGCACCTGCGTGAGGCGTTCCGGATCTTCAGCCAGCTCGGCGACCGGCGCTACGAGGGCATGACGCTGGTCAAGCTGGCTCGCACGCACCGCAATCGGGGCGAGGTCGAGCAGGCGCTGGAACATCTGCGGAAGTCGCTGGAGATCGTGCACGAGCTCGGCGACCGGCGCTGCGAGGCGTTCGGCCGACTGGAGCTGGCCCGGATCCACATGGACCTGGGCGACTTCGACGACACCCTGGACAACGCCCAGTGGGCCCGCGATGTGTTCCGCGAGCTCGGCGACCGCCACGGCGAGGCGTGCGCCCTGCACGTCTGCGGCACCGCCTACGAGGCCCTCGGCGACCAGGGCCAGTCCCGGGACACCCTGCAGGCCGCCGCCGCCCGCTACGCCGAGATCGGCGACCCCCGAGCCGACGAGATCCTCGCCCACCTGTAGACCCCGGCGAGTCGCGCTCTCGGACCCACCGAATGTCG
>DATJJB010000263.1:0-8118 GCA_035492655.1 Kutzneria sp.
CCGGCTTCGGTAAGCCGATCAACCTGGCGGTGGCCTTCGGCGTGCTGGTGCTCGTGGTGCTGGTGCACCGGTTCGTGCCCGGGCTGATCGGCCGGATCGCCGTGCTGGTCGGCATCGTGCTCGGCACGGTGGCGGCGATTCCGTTGGGGCTGGCCGACTTCTCCGGCATCGGCGGAGCGCCGGTGATCGAGGTGACCACGCCGTTCCACTTCGGACTGCCGACCTTCGAGCCGGGCGCGATCATCGCGTTCGTGATCGTCATGCTGGTGACGATGACCGAGACCAGCGGCAGTGTGCTGGCCGTCGGCGACATCGTGGACCGGCCGGTGGACAGCCGCACGCTGACCAGGGCGCTGCGGGCCGACGGCCTGTCGAGTCTGTTGGGCGGTGTGTTCAACACCTTCCCGTACACCGCGTTCGGGCAGAACGTGGGGCTGGTCGCGCTGACCCGGGTGCGCAGCCGCTACGTGGTGGCCACCGCCGGCGGGATTCTGGTGCTGCTGGGGCTGTTCCCGCTCCTGGGGCAGATCGTCGCCTCGGTGCCGTCGCCCGTGCTCGGCGGCGCGGGGCTCGTCATGTTCGGCTCGGTCGCGGCCGGTGGCGTGCGGATGCTGCGGCAGGTCGACTTCGACGGCAACGCCAACCTGATGATCGTCGCCGTCGCGCTGGGCATCGGCCTGGTGCCGGTGGCCGCGCCGACCGTGTACGCCCAGTTCCCCGGCTGGTTCCAGACCATCATGAACTCCGGCATCAGCGCCGGCAGCATCGCCGCCGTGCTGCTCAACCTGCTCTTCAACGGTGTGAAGTCAAGCACTCAACCATCAGAGATGAAATAGTTGAGCGCTTGACCATGTTGTGTCGGGCATGACTTCGACGCTGACCGACGTCCTCGAGCTCGAGCGCTCCGCCCAGGAGTTGCTGTTCCACGAGGCCCGCACCGCCAACACCTTCGCCGACGAGCCCGTTTCCGACGAGCAGCTGCGGGCCATCTACGACCTGGTCAAGTGGGCCCCGACCAGCATGAACATCCAGCCCTTGCGGGTCACCTTCGTGCGCTCCGAGCAGGCTCGGGCCCGGCTCCTGCCGCACATGGCCGAGGGCAACCGCGCCAAGACCGCCGCTGCCCCGGTCGTGGCCATCCTGTCCGCCGACAGCGACTTCCACGAGCACCTGCACCGCACGTTCCCGCACGTCCCCAACGCCAAGGACCGCTTCCCCGACGTTTCGAAGCGCGAGGACACCGCCCGCTTCAACGCCCTCCTCCAGGTCGGCTACTTCATCCTCGGCGTCCGCGCCGCCGGTCTCGCCGCCGGCCCCATGACCGGCTTCGACGCCGCCGCCGTCCGCCAGGAGTTCTTCGCCGACGGCACCCAGGAGCCCCTTGTCGTCGTCAACATCGGCAAGCCCGGCCCCGACGCCTGGTTCCCGCGCCTGCCCCGCCTCGACTACGACGATGCCGTCCAGGTGCTCTGAGCGCTCAGAGCCGGACCGGCACCGGCACGATCCAGCGGTCAGTGCAGGTGTCGGCCAGTGTCTGCGCCACGAGCTTGTCCTGGCTGGGGGCGTCCGGCTCGGCGGCCCGCGCCACGACGGCCTCCTTGGCTGTGATGTCCGCGCGGATCGCCTCTTCGGCTTCGTTGCGGGTCAGGTACACGGCCACCGGCGACGTGATCTCCCGGCCGCCGCCGGTCCTGGTCCGGACGACGACCGTGTGCACGTGCCGATAGCCTTCGATCGGCTCGACGGCGTCGGCGGTCAGCGCGTCGACGAGGTCGCCGAGCGGGATCACCGGGCCGGTCGGTTTCCAGTCCGGGAACGCGCTGGGGACGTGGTAGGCGGGCTCGAACGGCATCGGCAGCATCTTCGCCGCCATCACCTCCGGGCCGAGGTCGCACTGCTCGTCCTCCTGCCACGCGAAGCCGTCGGCGCACACGTAGTCCCGGATGTCACCCGACTCCAGCACGAACGCGTCGGACGGCAATTCCTCGTCCTCGCGGGGAAAACGTACGACCAGACCGTCGTAAGTGGACCGAATGCACTGCTGGTCCACGAGCTTGAACAACAGGTCCAGCCGTGTCGGCGCATCGGTGTCCACTGCGGACAGCAGCAGCTGCCGGTGGGTCACCGATTGCCGCCAGATCCGGACGCGCCGGTCGGTGCGGAACAGGACCTCGCCCGGGACTCGGGGTGCGTGCATGCGGCCATGCTGGCAGAGAGATCGACACCGGCGACACGGGGTAATTCGCAGGCAACGCCTGGCCGTCATGGCTGACACTGTCCTGGTGTTCACGATGGAGCCCGTGCTCGAGACGCGGGAAGTCGACTTCTCGCTCTGGCCGGCGGCCCCCGCCGATTCGTTCGGCTACCTGCCGCTGACCGGCCGGCTGACACCCGACGAGGTGGGCCTGGCGGTCATGCTCATCGCCTACTGCAACGAGTACGACGTGGACGATGAGGAGGCTCCGCCCCGGCCGGTCGATCCCATCGGGCTGTTCCTGCATGGGTTGGTCACACGGGAATATGTCTTCGTGCCCGGCGGCCTGCGCGTGGTCGACACATCCACCGGCCTCACCCTCACGCCCGGCTGCTGCACCGGTGTCGAGGACTGGCGGAACTGGTTCCTGGTGTTCGACGGCGATTCGTTCGTCGGCGGCCACGACCCGGCGGACGCGGCCGAGCGCCACGGCGACGTGGTCCGGCTGACTCTCGATGCCGACAAGGCCGACAGCCTGTTCTTCGACGTGCCGGTGGACCAGCTCCGAGAGCTGCTCACCCAGGCCGAACGGGACCTGGTCGACTTCCACGCCCTGGCCACGGACTGGCTCCGCCGGCAGCTGCCCGAGCAGGCCGATGCCGTGAGCGCCGCGCTGCACCGGGCGCTGGACCTTCGGTAGAGGGGGTTTTGTCGAGCGTGACCCGGTGTGGTTAGACTGTTGGCGGTCGTTGATTTTGTGTCCGTGTTTCACCACGCGTTCGCGAGTCAGTGTCGTCGGGCGTATGGATTTTCCTCCAGGAAGAGCTCTCCCGCCGCAAGCGGCTAGGTCCGCCGCAGTCGCGGTGGGTCGTAAGCAACACCTGTCGAGGAGACAACATGGCTGAGGGCACCGTGAAGTGGTTCAACTCGGAGAAGGGCTTCGGCTTCATCTCCCCGGACGGCGGCGGCGCCGACCTGTTCGTGCACTACTCGGAGATCCAGGGCAACGGCTTCAAGTCGCTCGAGGAGAACCAGCGCGTGCGCTTCGAGGTCGGCCAGGGCCAGAAGGGCCCGCAGGCCCAGGCCGTCAGCGCCGTCTGAGTCACACTCTGACATCCGCGCCCGGTGGCAGCTGCCACCGGGCGCGGAGTCGTCTCTAGAAGTCGACGGCCACCGCGTAGGCGGCCAGCCGGTCGGCCAGGTGCCGGCGGTCCTGCTGGTGGTGGCTGCGGGCCTGCGGGTGGCTCGGGGCGTCGGCCAGCGTGTCGGAGACGAACCGCGACACGACCCACGGCGGCGGGGCGGGGTCGTCGCCGCCGAGGCGGGAGATCACGATCGGCGACTCGGTCGGATCGGTCTCGACCAGCACGGCCCAGCCGTCCCGCTCGCTCCACACCAGCATCAGGTCCCGAGGCCCACGCGCGGTGAGCCCGATGTACGCGGTCGCGGTGTCGCTGACCTCACACGACGTGCCGGCGGCTGACTCGCCGACCGCGACGGCCACGGCCCGCAGGTAGCCGTTGAGCCCGAGTGTCAGGGCCCGCGTGACGTCCTCGCGGACGTCGTCGTCGGCGAGGCCGAGCATCTCCAGCAGCGTGCCGCGGTCGTCGGCGTCGAGGGCATGCCCGGCGACGGTGCGGGCGGCCAGCGCCTGCTGTATGCGTAACGTCTGCTGCGCGTCGGAGTGGACCTTGGACATTCGGGCGCCGTCACCAGTGATCACGCGGTCTGACGTCATGTCGCCGCTCCCGTCTCCGGCCGGATCGAGGCCGGGTCGGATCGCCGGGGGCCGACGGCCGCTCCAGCGGCGGACGTGCGAGGTGCTCCCGCGACACCCTGACCGTACCCCAGGCACCAGTTCACTGACCCTGACCGGCCACCGGAAACGGCCAGGGATTGGGCTGGCAGACCTTGCCGTCGCGGGGAACCACGATGCCCTGCGGGGTCTGCGTGGTCAGGTCGGCGAGGTCGTTGTCGGCCGTAGAAAGGGTTTGCTGCATCATCACCGGCGCCAGCCCGCCGTTCTCCGCGCACGGCAGGTGGTTGCCGCCGAAGAAGTGCCCGACCTCGTGGTTCACCGCGTACTGCTGGTACAGCAGGATGTTGCCCTGGAACGCCACCGCGCCGCGTTCCCAGCGGGCGTCGTTGAGGTAGACGTTGTCGCCGAGGCGGCACGAGGTGTCGTACGGGATGTCGAAGCCGCAGACCTTGGGATCACGGGTGGTCTGCTGCGATGCGAGCCGGATGTGCAGCTGGGCCTGCCCGGAGTCGACGCGCTTGAGGGCGATCTGGCCGCCGCCGATCCAGCTCTTGGGGTTGGACAGCGTGTTCTGCACGGTGGCGGCGAACAGGGCGTCGCCGCCGACCGGCTGGAACCCGTCCTCGACCTCGACGGCGTACGTCGTCACCTTGCCCTTGCCGACCTGTTCCGACGTCCCCGGCACGACATGGAACGTCCCCTTGCCGGCGGCCGGGATCGGTCCGCCGTCGGGCAGCTGGGCCGAGGCGAGCTGCTTGGCGAACCTGGCGCCGGGCGGCGCCTCGCCGATCGACACCGGCGACGAGGTGCCGGCGACCACCGGCGACGGCGTCGGCTCGGCCGGCGGCTCCTCCTTCACGATCCGGAAGGCTGTGATCGCCGTCAGGGCGATGACCAGCGGAAACACGTACACGAGCCAGCCCGCCCCCGGCTTCTCACGCGCCGGGCGGGGTGCCTCGGCCGGCGCGGCGAGCGGCCGCACCGTCCGCCGCGCGTGTTGCCGGGCCTGCCGGAGTCGGCCGCCGGCCGAAAGTCGCGCCATACGGACTACTACGCGCGAGTAGGTAGTTCGGTTGGCTCAGATGTTGACCAATTCCAGATCCCGGCCGGTCGTGCGCGGCCCGAACAGGCCGACGTCGAAGGCCACGATGATCATCGCGGCGGCGACCACCGCGAACAGCACGGCCGAGTTGGTCGCGTGCAGCAGCGGCACCAGCACGAACGGCATCGCCGCGCTGGACAGCCGGGACAGCGCGTAGGTCGAGCCGGCCGCGGTGGAGCGCAGGCCGGTCGGGAAGATCTCCGCCTGGTAGACGTGGAAGCCGTTGCTGAAGACGTTGCTCACGGCCGTGTACAGGAAGCCGAAGGTCAGGATCAGCCCAGGCGACGAGGAGAAGCCGAAGGCCAGGCCGCACACCGCCATGCCGAGCCCGGACGCGATCACCAGGTGCTTGCGCTCGACCCGCTCGATGATCGGCAGCGACAGCGCCGCGCCGACCGGGTAGCCGATGAACGTGATCGCGCTGAACACCAGCGACTGCACGATCGGATAACCCTTGGCCGCCAGCACCTGCGGCACCAGCGTGCCGAAACCGTAGTAGCCGAACGTCTGGAGCAGGTGGAACACGGCCATCATCAGCGTGCGCCGGCGGTACGGCGGCCGCAGCAGCGCGCCGACCGAGGCCGTCGTGTTCGGCGCCTCCTCGGCCGCCGGCGTCGGCAGGTTGTCACCGGCCTCGGCCTCGAACCGGGCGACGATCTGCTCGGCCTCTTCGCGCCGGCCAACCGACTCCAGCCAGCGCGGCGACTCCGGCAGGCCGGTGCGCAGCAGGAACACGATCACCGCGCCCAGCGCGCCGATCACGAACAGCCAGCGCCAGGCGTCCGGGCCCAGCGGCACCAGCCAGCCGGCGAGGAAGCCGACCGCCGGCACACCGAAGAACGACAGTGTGTACGCGATGCCCGTGTACAGGCCGCGTTTCTTCGGCGGCAGCAGGTCGCCGAGGTACGTGTCCGACACCGCCGGCTCCGCGCCGATGCCCACACCGGCCAGGAACCGGCTGGCCATCAGCGTCCACGGGCCGACGCTGAACGCCCCCAGCAGCGAGAACAACGAGTACACGCCCAGGCTGAGCAGGAACGCCCGGCGCCGCCCGAGCCGGTCGGCCAGCCGGCCCAGCACGATCGCGCCGACGAACATGCCGACGAACGTCGACGCCAGCACCGCCGGCAGGATCGCCTTGTCCAGGTGGAAGTTCGCCACCAGCACGTTGGCCAGCGTGCCGGCCAGGAAGATCTCGTAGATGTCGAAGAACAGGCCGAGGCCGACCGCGACCGTGGCCATCCGGTGCGTCCTGGTGATCGGCAGCCGGTTCATTCTCGCCGCTATTGACACTCCGGCAACCTAACCGCAGTGATCGCGTAGCGGTAATCGGACGTGTGCGTTCGGTCAGACCTTGGCGGTAAGAGCGAGCAGTGCTCGCAGCGTGGTGGCGACGCCCGTGGACTCGAGCTCGGCGGCCAGCTCGCCGGTGAGCAGCTCGTGGTCGCCGGTCAGCCGTGCCTCGTTCACGAACACGCCCGGGCCGGGCACGGTCGCGCCCAGCTCGACGAGCACGGGCCGCAGGTGCAGGTCGACGGCCAGGGCGTGCTTGTCGGCCGCGGCGACCATGAGCGGCAGCGCCACGATGCCCGTCAACGCGCCGCCGGGGGCCTGGTCGAGCACGGCCTTGAGCAGACCGGTGTAGGTCGCCTTGTAGGTGGGGGAGGCCACCACAAGGACATTGGTGGCCGTCAGCGCGGTCAGCGCGGCTTTCACCTCGGTCGCGCCCGGGGCGAACACCTGCTGGGCCAGCTCGGCGGCGTCGACCACCGGACCGGTCTCGATGCCGCCGACGACGCGCTGCACGGCGTCGCGTAGCGCCAGGGCGGCGCCGAGGGTGCGGGAAGCGGGACGGGGGTTGCCGACGAGCACACCGCTGGTGATGGACATGACCCGAGCATCCTCATCCCGCCGGGCCGCCCGCAAGCGTTCCCATCATGTGGTGTGATCAGGCCCGTGAGTCGGGGCGTGGAGGACACCAACCGCCGCATGCTGCGGGCCAGGGACACCATGGACCGGCACTACGCCGAGCCGCTGGACGTGGCCGCGCTGGCCCGCGTCGCGCACGTGTCGCCGGCGCACTTCGCCCGCACCTTCCGGGCCACCTTCGGCGAGACCCCGCACCGCTACCTCCAGCGCCGCCGGGTGGAGCGGGCGATGTTCCTGCTCCGCTCCGGCGACCGCAGCGTCACCGACATCTGCGTCGAGGTCGGCTTCACCAGCCTCGGCACGTTCAGCCGCACCTTCCGCGACATCGTCGGCGAGACCCCGTCGGCCTACCGCGCCCGCGGTCCGCTCGCACCGGTGCCGACCTGCTTCGCCATGTCGTGGATGCGGCCGCACGGCTGACCAACACATCAGTTTTGGATAAGCAGGTCACCGGCCGGCGGCACTAGCGTCTGCGACATGTTCAACGCGCTCACCATCTCCCAGATCTTCGTGCTCGACCAGGACCAGGCCCTCGACTTCTATGTCGGCAAGCTCGGTCTCGAGGTCCACACCGATGCCGACCTCGGCTTCATGCGCTGGCTGACGATCAACGTGCCCGGCCAGCCCGACCGCGAGATCCTGCTGGAGCGCCCCGGCGCGCCCCGGATGGACGAGGCGACCGCCGACCAGGTGCGGGAGCTGCTCACCAAGGGCGCGATGGCCGGCACGCTGTTCTTCACCACCGACGACTGCCAGCAGACGTACGAGACCCTGTTGGCCAAGGGCGTCGAGTTCACCGACGAGCCGACCAAGCGTGACTACGGCATCGACTGTGGCCTGCGCGACCCCTTCGGCAACGCCATCCGCTTCTCCCAGCCGCTGTGACCCCATGCAGGGAAGGACGCCTTACCTGCGTCCAATGCAGGTAAGGCGTCCTTCCCTGCATCACAGCGTCACTTCAGCGGCGGGTCGAGCGACGTCACCCCCGGCCGCACGGGCCACATGTCGCCCAGTGCCGGCACGGGGGTCTTGGCGATGGCCGCACCGGCCGCCTTGTCGCCGGCCTGCTCGCCGGCGGCGTGGAAGATGTCCACCGCGATCGACTGGTCGAACACGTTGATCTGCTGGTACGGC
>DATJJB010000264.1:0-27091 GCA_035492655.1 Kutzneria sp.
GCGATGTTGTACAGGTTCTGCACCGTCACCACCGGCGCGATCGCCTGCGCCTCCTTGAGCTGGCGGGCGTTCACGCCGCTCAGGCCGAGATGCCGGATCAGGCCCTGCTCGCGCAGGTCGGCCAGCGCGCCGAACTGGTCCGTGATCGGGTCGTCGTCCGACTCGTCGTGGCCGGCCACCCGCAGGTTGACCACATCGATCGTGTCCAGGCCCAGGTTGCGCAGGTTGTCGTGCACCTGGGCCGTCAGGTCCGCCGGGTGCTGCATCTGCACCCAACTGCCGTCCGCCCCGCGCCGCGCGCCCACCTTCGTCACGATGTGCAGCCCGTCGGCGTACGGGTGCAGCGCCTCTTTGATCAGCTCGTTGGTCACCACCGGCCCGTAGAAGTCGGCCGTGTCGATGTGCGTGATGCCCGCCGCGACCACCGCCCGCAGCACCTCGAGCGCCGCGCCGTGGTCCTTCGGCGGTCCGAACACGTGCGGCCCCGCCAGCTGCATCGCGCCGTATCCCATGCGGGTCAGCGTCAACCCGTCCGCCGGCGTGATCGTGCCAAGGCTCATTGCTTCGTACCTCTCCATCGTCTCGGTCTCGCGGCTCAAGCCTGCCGCGTCGACCGGTTCGATGGCTGCGCCCCGCCTTTCCTGGGAGTGGCAGGGCCAGGTTCAGCTCGGGCACGGATCGGGCAGGTCGGTCGACGGGAAGTCGCCGTTGCCGCCCGGGCCCGTCACCCTTGGCTCGGCGCAGATCGCCTCAGCCGCGCGGTCGACGTCCAGGCCACCGGTCAGGACGGTGCCGGCCGCGGCGGCAAGGCGGCCGTCGGGGCTGAACGCGAGCACGTGCGCGCCGGTCCCCGGCCCGGACAGGACGGCGTAGTCCACCGGCTGCATGGGATCGGAGATGTCCCGCAGCACCACCGTGTTGTCGCCTTCGGCCGTGGCCAGGTACCGGCCGTCCGGGCTGAATGCCGGCAACGACGGGGCGATGGCGGTGGCCACGTCGCGAATCTTGGCGAGCGTGCCCTGCGGCGTGCGCCGCCACAGCGTGACGTACCCGTCCGGGCCGTCGCGGTGGGCGACGGCGACCAGCCGACCGTCCGGCGACAGCGCCGCGGCGTCGTGAATGTCGACGCCGTCGAGGTCGATCGGCTTCGCCGGCTTGCCGCTCAGGAGCTGCGGCACGTCCCAGAGCTTGCCCGTGCCGGCGATGACATCAGGTTCCCAGGACTTGTGGTCGGCCGGGGCGGCCACGGTGACCGGAGCGGTGAGCAGGGTGTGGCCGTCGGCAGAGAACTGCATCAACACCGCCGAGACCGGCAGCACCGCAAGCGGTTCGGTGGCGGCGAGGTTCGTCGTGTCCCACAGCCACGTCTGCCGGTCGTCGGGGCCTTGCACGGTCTTGCTGACACCGACGCTGCCGATCGCCAACAGTCGCCCATCCGGGCTGAATGCGGCCCCGACCGACGCGTCCGTCCGATAGGTCTTCAGCACCTGGGGATGGCCCGTGGTCGCGACGTCCCAGAGCGCCACCGTGTTGGCGAACTGGCTGTCCGCGTACACCACGGCCACGCGCCGGCCGTCGGGCGCGAGCACGCAGGCGGTGACCATGCCCGTGGCCTCCGGCGGCTTGGGCAGTTTCGCCTGCTCTGCCCCAACACCGGTCGGACCCAGTTGATCCACTTCGACCGTGTCGCCCTGCGCGTAGGCATGGCGCTTGAGGTCGCTGCTCAGGGATTCGGCAAAGGCGGTCGGTCCGAGTGAGCCGTACCGGAAGCTGTTGGCGGACGCGCTCAGCACGAGGCCGCGGGTGCGCGGCGACGGCTCGCTGCGGTAAACGGCCAGCGCCAGCTTGCCGGCGGCTCGCGGGTCGCTCATGGCGGTGGTCGGGATCTCGTCGATGACGTTGCGGACCGTCGCCGCGTCGCGTTGCCTCGCCACCGTCTGCTGGGCGATCAGCGAGTACACCGTGGTACCGGACAACGCCACCAGCAGCACGACCAACAGCGCCATCAGCCTTCGCTGCCTAGTGGTTTGACGCTTGGCGGCCGACAGTTCCTGTTCACGGACATCAACACTGCGGTCGAAGAATGCCCGTTCGCGGTGCGACAGGGACGGTGTGCAGGAGCGGACCCAATCGCGGGCCAGCTGGAGACGGGCGCCGCGGTAGAGGGCGCCGTCGTCGCGGTTGAGGCCGTCCCAGATCTCGGCGGCCTCGGTGAGCTGGCGGTGTGCGCGCAGGCTGTCGCGGTCCTCGGTGAGCCATTCGCGCAGCCGGGGCCAGTGGCTGATCAGGGCCTCGTGGGCGATGTCGACGCTGTCCCGGTCGACGGTGACCAGGCGGGCGGCGACCAGCGCGTCGAGCACCTCGTCGAGGCCATCGACGTGGTCGAGCTCGGACCGGTCGACGCGGCGGCGGGTGTCCTCGGTGCCGTCGCCGAGCGCGGTGAGACGTAGGAAAACCTGGCGCGCAACGGTTTTCTGCTCGACGGTCAGTCCGGTGTAGACGAACTCGGCGGTGCGGTTGAGGGCGTGGCTGATACCACCGGCGGCGTCGTAGCCGGCGGCGGTGAGGCTGATGCCCTGGCGGCGTCGCCACGTCTCGAGCAGGGCATGGGACATCAGGGGCAGCACGCCGGGCTGATTGGTGGCCTCCGAGACGAGCCGCGTGACCAGGGCCGTCTCGACGGTGTAGCCGAGGTCGATGGCCGGCTTGGTGATGGCCAGCCGAAGCTCGTCGGCGGTCATCGCGCCGACCAGCACCGGCCCCTCGCCCAGAACCTGGCGCAGCTGCGGGTATTGCAGGCAGTGGCCGAAGAAGTCGGCACGGACGCCGAGCACGAGCCGGGCCCGGCTGGACGGGGCGGCGGCGACGTGCATCAAGGCGGTGATGAACGCCAGCCGCTCCTCCTCGTCGACGCAGAGGGTGAAGACCTCCTCGAACTGGTCGACGACGATCAGCGCGTCGCGGGCCGTCTCCTCCTGTTCCATCGCCTGCCGCAGGCGCAGGTGCAGGGCGGACGGGTCGGCCCGCAGCTCCGCACGCAGCTCGGCCGGCGAGGCGCTGGTCGGGCCGGCCAGCCCCAACGCGCACTCGTCGATCGGGTGCGCGCCGGGGGTGAGGACGATCGTCGGCTGCGGGCCGAGGCCGTCGACGCCGCTGCGCAGGCTCGCCGCCGCGAGGCCCGCGCGCAGCAGCGACGACTTGCCGGCGCCGGAGGCGCCGAACACGACCACCAGCCGCCGATTGAGGACCTGATTGGACAAATGGGCCAGCAGCGCGCCCCGGCCGTGGAATCGCGTGGCATCCTCGATTTGGAACGCCGACAGGCCGAGATAGGGCGGCTCACCGCTGTCCGGGTCGGCGGGGGCCTCCTGCGCCTCGGCCACCTGCCGCCATTTCCGCTCCCATTCGGCCAGGTCGCCGCCGCAGGCGTCGACATAGGCCAAGGTCACGGCTAATGACGGCAGTTTCCGGCCACCGGCGGCCTCCGAGAGCACGGCGACCGAGTAATGCGCCTTGACGCTGAGCTCCCGATAGACCGGGCCGCCGACCGATTCCCGCAGCCGCCGCAGATCGGCGGCGAACCGCAGCAGCGGCGTGTCGCCCGGGTCGAGCGGCCGCTCGTGGCGTGGCATGGCCAGACACCCCCCGATGTTCGTCGACCTCGATCGTTGAACAGGTGCCGTTTGTCTGGCAAATGCCGAGCGAAGCCGAACAACCCGTGGTCAGCCCAGGCGGCCGTCCTCGATGCGCACGACACGATCAGCCAGGTCGAGCGCCCGTTCGTCGTGGGTGACGACCAGCACCGCCGCGTCGCGGTCGTGGGCGTGCGCGGCCAGCAGCTCCATCACCGCACGGCCGCGCTCACGGTCCAGCGCCGCCGTCGGCTCGTCGGCGAGGACCACCGGGGCCTGTGTGTAGAGGGCCGCCGCGACCGCCGCCCGCTGCCGTTCGCCGCCGGAGAGCTGCGCCGGATAGCGGTCGGCTTTCGACGCCAGATCCACGGCGTCGAGCAGCTTTTCGGCCCTTTTCCGGTCCGGCTTTCTGCCGGTGGTGATGTCCCGGACGAGAAGGTTGTCCATCACCGTGAGGAATCCGATCAGCGCCGAGGCCTGGAGCACGTAAGCCGTGTCGCCGGCGGCCTTTCGGTCGACCTTTCCGTTCACGTACAGCGGCGATTCGTTGATGTGCACGGTGCCGGCGGTCGGTGTGAGCAATCCGCCGGCGATGGCCAGCAGCGTCGTCTTTCCGGAGCCGCTCGGGCCCAGCAGGGCGACCAGTTGGCCGGCTGGCAGGTCGAGGTCGATGCCGTGCAGCACCTCGACGTCACCGTAGCCGTGGCGGATGTCGTGCAGTACGGCCGTCATCAGGCGGTCCTTCCCAGGCTGAGCAGCGGGTCGACGGTGAACAGCCGTCGGATCGAGGCCGCCGCGCCGGCCAGGGCCACGACCAGCAGCAACGCGCCGGCGGCGACCGCGTCGCCGGGCGGCAGGACGAAAACGTTCGGCGGCATCACGGCACCCATCGCCGCACCGGCCGCCGCGCCGACGAGCACACCGGCCAGGGCCGTCGCCAGCACCTGCGTCGCATGTGCGCCGATCAGCAGCCGCCGGGACGCGCCGGTTGCCCGCAACACCGCCAGCGGGCCTTCCTTCTGCAGGGTGAGGATCCAGAACACGACGCCGATCAGCAGCGCCGCGCCGGCGTAGAGGAAGGTCCTGATCAGGCCGATCGTGCCGGTTTCGGCCTGGTAGCCCGGGACCGCGTCGATCGCCGCCGCCTTCGTCAGCGGTTCGCTGTCCGGCAGCGCTCGGGCGATCGCGTCGAGCACGGCATCGTCCGTTGTGGACACCGCGTAGGCGCTGACGCCACTGGCGTTACGTAGGCGCTGCCAGTCGGACAGCGGGATCGAGGCCACCGCCGCGTGCTGGATGCTGCCAAGGTCGGCGAAGCCGGTGATGGTCAGCGGCACGTTGCCCGGCTGCACGCGGACCGTGTCGCCGGGGTTCAGGCCCTTGTCACGGGCCTGATTGTCCAGCATCACACCGCTTTCAGCGTTGTCCGAGGCCAGTAGCGCCGCCGGCACGCTGTGCTGGCCGCTGGTCAGCGAGGCCAGGGTGAAACCGATCGGCCGCACGTCCTTGACCCCGTCGACCTTGGCGATCAGCGCTTCGTCGCTGGTCGGCAGGCTGCTGCGGGACAGGTCGCCGGCCGAGCCCTTGGCGTAGACGATGCCGTCGGCCGACAGTCGTCGCAGGCCCGACACGTCGGCCGCGCCGAGGCCGACCGTCAGTCCCGTGAGGACGAACACCAGGAAGGCCGTCAGCGCGACCAGGCCCGCGATCAGGCCGAACCTGACCGGCGCGTGGCGCACCTCCCGCCAGGCGAGAAACCGCATGAGCACCTCTTTCCGACACCTTGTCGGCAACTATTCCAACACGGCGTCGGGAACCTTAGGCAACCCTGAGGCGCTCGTTTCCGACGTGACGTCGGCAACACCCGGTAGACTCGACTCCGTGCCGAAGATCAGCGCCCCCACCGTCGCCGAACACCGTGCGCAACGCCTGCGCACGCTGCTCGAGGCCGCCCGGGTGCTGGTCGCCGAGCAGGGTCCCGACGCGCTCACCCTGTCCACCCTCGCCACCCAGGTCGGGCTGTCCCGGCCCAGCCTCTACGAGTACTTCCGCTCGCGGGACGACCTCGTCGCAGCCATGGTCGAGGACGAGCTGCCGCGGTGGATCACCGAGCTCGAGGCCGACGTCCTGCGCCACAGCGACCCCGCCGACCGCGTCGCCGCCTTCGTCCGGGCCCAGCTGCGCATGCTCACCGACGGCCGGCACACCGCCCTCGTCGTCCTCGCCGGCCACGCCCTCGGGCCCGCCGCGCAGGAACGCATCATGGCCGAGCACGCGCGCCTGTTCGCTCCGCTCGTCGACGCCCTCACCGACCTCGGCATCGACCAGCCGGAGCTCCGCGCCCGTCTCATCCAGGGCATCGTCACCGCCGCCAGTCCCCTGCTCAGCGCCGACGAACTGGCCAACCGCCGCGTCATCGACGCCGCCACCCACCAGGCCGTACACGGCCTCTAGTCGTTGGCCCGCAACAAGTCCAGCGCATGGGCGGCCTGGGTGCGGCGGGTGACGTTGAGCTTGCGGAGGATGTTGGTCACGTGCACGGACACCGTCTTGACGCTGATGACGAGCGCGGCGGCGATCTCGCCGTTGGAGCGGCCGGCGCGGAGGTGGGAGATGACCTCGAGCTCACGGGCGGTGAGGCCGGCGAGGGCAGGGGTGTCGGGCGGAAAAACGGGCGTCGGGGCGAGGGAAACGCGGTGTAGGCGGGCGGTATGGGAGACGGCCGTCTGAAGAGCGAGGGCACCGAGAGATGTGGCGGCCTCGTGGGAAGAGCGCAGGAGGGAAGGGGCGGAGCGGGGTGACCGGGAGAGCAAGGCCTCGGCGAAGCGCCACCGGGCGAAGGCGATCGGAAAGGGCTGCCCGACGGACTCCCAAGTGGTGACGGCGAAAGACCAGAGTGACGGGTCGGGGCACCGGATGTCGGCGGCGAGGGCGTGGCAGACGGCGGCGTGGGCGGCCTGCTCGGGCTCGGCGCAAAGACGGGACACGGCAAGCAGAAGACGGTCGGTGTGCGCGCGGACCTGTTCGGACGCCGAGGAATCGCGGCGGGCGGAAGCGGCGACGGAGAGGGCGAGCTCGGCCCACAGCCCATGCGCGAGCAGCCCACCGAGTCGACGTTCGGCGGAAGTGCCGGCGACGCGGTCCAGGGCGGCGGTGACGAGCGCGCGGGCGGCGGCGAAGTGGCCCTCCCAGGTCGCCAATTCGGCTTGCAGGCCAAGGATTCGAGCGGCGGTGGAGGCACGGGCGGTGTCGAGGCTGACGGCGTCCTCGACGCGGGAGAGCAGCGACCGGCACAGGGGGAAGTCCCCACGCATCAGGGCCAGCCGGGTCCGGACCAGGTCCAGAGCGGGGACGACGTACGGACCGGGCGGATACTCATCGGCCTCGGCCAGCAGGGAATCGGCGGAAGTCCAGTCACCACGCAGGATCTCGATGTCGGCGGCGAAGCTGAGCAGGCTGGCGCCGGCGGTCGGCCCGGCACCGACGACGTCGACGTCCCGACGCCCGGCCAGCGCGGTAGCGACGGCCTCATCCAGCAGATTGGCTTGGCGCAGCGCCGAAGTCAGGTAGAGCAGCTCGGCGTGGGAGTCGGACGCAGTCACGCGTGAGGCAGCCATCCGCGCGGCAACGCGCAGCGAGGCGATCCCCTCCGAGTGCCGGTCGACGTCGACGAGCCCGTACCCGAGCGCCAGATGCCCGATCCGCTCGGCGTCGAAAACGCCGGCGGCCCGGCCATGCGTGATGGCCTCGGCGCCATGGCGACGGGCGTCGGCCGGTTGTTCACGGCGGATGGCCAGCCACGCCTGGCTAGCCGCGATGTCGGCCAGCCACGCGGCGGGCGGATCGTCGGGGAGCAGCAGAACGGCCCGGTCGAGGGTCGCCCGCGCCTCGGCCTCCTGGCTCTCGCACAGGTGATAACTGCTGAGCAGCAAGCACATCCGTAACGCACGTTCGGGCTCACGGACGCTGTCGACCTGATCGAGCGCCATCGCCACGAGCTCGATGGCCCGCTGCCCGTCACCCAGCAGATCGGCGTACAACGAGGCCTGACGCAACAGATGCGCCCAGTCCAGCCCGACAAGCTGATCGGCATCAGAAACCAACGGCCACAAGGTGATCGCGTGCTCGAGGTGGCGCAACGTCTCCTCGTGCGCATGCACCTCCGCCGCGGCGAAACCGGCCTGCACGGCCGAAACCAGTGCCTTCGGCCGATCCCCGGCGGCATGCCAGTGCCGGGCGATCTGAGCGGCGGCACCGGCCGGATCGGCCCACTGCGGATGCTCGGTCAGCAACGAAGCCAGCGCCGCGTGGACCCGCCGCGCCTCGGCCGGCGGCAGGTCGGCGTACATCGCCTCAGCGATGAGCACGTGCCGGAACCGGTACCCGTCCTCGGTTCGCACGAGCAGGTGCCGGCGCACGCATTCCCGCAGCGCGGGCCGGTCGTCGCACAACGCGGCCAGCAGATCGTGGCTGATCACCGGTCCGGCGACCGCGGCGGTCTGCAACACGGTCACGGCGGCGTCCGACAGCTGGTGCACGTGCCGCAGCACGAGGTCGGTCACCGACGGCGGCACGTCTCCGCGACCGGGCGGATCGAGCCCGGCCAGCACCTCGGTCAGGAACGGATTGCCCTGGGAGCGCTGGAAGATCCGCCGCACCACGGCCGGCGACGGCGCACGGCCGAGCAGGCCGACCACCTGCTCCGCGGTCTCGTCCAGGGTCAGTCCGCGCAGCAGCACGGTGGCGGCCTGCTCGTGCCGAACCAGCTCGGCCAGCAACCGCCGGGTGGGGTGGCCGGCGTCGAGCTCATCCTCGCGGCAGGCACACAGGAGCACCACCGGCACGGTCCGCAGCCGCACGGACAGGAAGCCCAGCAGGCTCAACGTGGACGGGTCGGCCCAATGCAGGTCGTCAAGGCCCAGCAGCACGGGCGTCGACCCGGCGGCGTCGGTCAGCACCGTCGCGACGCGTTCGAACAGTTGGGAGCGGGCCTGCGGATCGGCGCGCAGCTCAAGACCGGGCGACGGCGACACCGCCGACACGCCGAGCCGGTGCAGCGCCTCGACAATCGGCGCGTACGGAATCGGATAGTCGCCGACGGGCGGGCACGCGCCCCACAGCGCCACTCCCCCGGCGGCCGTGTGCGCGTCGCGGATCTCGGCCAGCAACCGGGATTTCCCGACGCCGGCATCGCCGCTCACGAGCATTACGCCACCGCGGCCGGACGCCCGCACGCGTTCGGTGAATTCCAGCGCGATCCGCAGTTCGCCCAGCCGCCCGACAAAACGCGGACTGGCCGCCCTGACCAGGCTTGTCACTACCCCATCGCCCCCAGATTCGGCGTTCCTAAGGTATCCGACACGCAAAGATAAGGTAGCACTCCCGATGCCCGGCCAGACCCGAAATCCCTACCGTCGAGTGGCTGCTTTTGTCGATCACACGAGGGAGCATCATGAGGGGCATCAAGGGGGCGGTGACCACGGTGTTGGCCGTGGCACTGTTGTTCACCGGGCTGGGGACGGCGTCCGCGTCGCCCGCGCCGGTGGCCACCACCGGATCCACGGCGATGGTCGGCGGCGTCGAGTTCAAGGCCTTCACCATGTGGTTCGACGTCGGCGAACTGTCCAACACCAACGCCTGCATTCCGGCCTGGGTCACGGCGCGCTGGCGCAATCCGGTCAACGGCGTGGACATGTGGAGCCGGTTGGTCCGCACCAACAACAATGGCTGCGAGGCCGACCAGACGCACTTGCAGACCTGGGGCGACTTCCAGAACACCCACACCAGCGTCAATCTGCTTAGCGGGCCGGCGCCGGGCCAGCGCCTGTGGTGGAACGATCTCACCAGCCTGACGCTGACGATCACCACGCCGAACACCCCGCCGGGACGGCAGAAGTGCGTCGCGCTGAACCACGAGGGCATCTGGGGCCTGGACACCGACAACTACTGGCACGAACTCGTCAACATGCCGGTGCAACGCATTTTCTGCGACGGTCACAACGATTTCGAGATGTTCGTCGAGCACTGACAGACAACGTGAATTCACCCGGGCGCCGGCGGAGATCCGCCGGTGCCCGGCCAGGTCGGGAGAACTCCCGCACCCGTGACTCGGACCGTCGCGGCGAGTCGGTCGCGATCGGCCCCGACCCCGGGCGTATGCTCCGGCCGCAATGGACCCGATGGATCCCGAGCCCCCGGGCGGTGACATCCGCCGGCGCGATCGGCTGCTGGTCTGGACCGCGACCGGCGGGTCGCTGGTGTGCTCGTTGCTGATCTTCCTGGCCACCAACACCTTCGGGCCCGATGTGGCCGCCGGGGTGGCGCAGCCGGTGCCCTCGCCGACCCTGGAGTCGCCCACCCCGCTGGCGGCGTCGTCGTCGATCACCACCACCACGGAGCCGACGACCACGACCACGGTCCCGACGACGACAACCACGACGACGACCCAGCGGCGCATCACGACCACCCGTCCGACGACCACGACCACGCACGCCACGACGACAACCACGACGCAACGCACGACGACCACCACCCGTCGGTGCGTGGTGGCGGACTGGCAGTGGAACACGGCGTACGACCGGGGCTCGATCGTCGCCTACCAGGGCCATCTCTGGTACGCCACGGAGTGGAACTACAACGCGATTCCCGGCAACAACGGCCAGAACGCCTGGCAGTTCGCCCGCAGCTGCTAGCGCCGCAGCCGGTCGCCGATGGCGGTCCGGCCGGTCAGCAGCAGGAGCAGCGCCTCGATCGGCCCCCGGATCTCCTCCGGACCGTCGCCGACCCGCCACCGCACATCGGTCGCCACCAGCCGGCAGCCGGCCAGCCGTCGCTTGGCGTGGAACGGCCAGCCCATCCGCCACACCCGGTCCGCGCCGTGCACGGCCGCGTCGACGGGCATGCTGTGCTGACGCCCCAACGGGATCGCGACATCCTGGACGTGCACCAGGGTGTCGAACAGGATGTTGTCCAGGCTCGTGACCACGGGCAGCCGCCGTGAGTCGGCATGCGCGCGCAGCTCGGCGACCAGGTCCGTGCCGGGGCGCGACGCGTGCCGCACGGCCATGTCGTGGTTGAGCTTGTTGAACCGGCCGAGCGCTCGCACCGCCCCGACCAGCATCGCCCCCGGTCCCGGATGCTGCGGTGCGAGCGCCACGTGCGCGGCGACGTCGCGGATCCGCCAGCCCTCACACAGCGACGGCCGGTCCCGATCCGGTTCGTCCACCGATTCGAGCAGGTCGGCCAGATACCGCCGCTCCTGCTCGACGACCAGCCAGCTCCGCTCCGGATCCACCGCGCGCCTCCCCTATATTGGTACGAGACTCTGACCAAATTAGTCAGAGACTCTGACCATGTCAAGGGAGGCGTAGTGGCCGACGACGGGCTCAACACCGGCCTGTTGCTGTACATCCCGTACCGCTGGCTGGAGAACCGGGTGATCGACGCGCTGGCCAGGGCCGGCTACGACGACATCACCACCGCGCAGATGAAGATCGTGCAGCGGATCGGGCCCGAGGGCACCCGCCTGACCGACCTGGCCGAGCAGGCGCAGGTCACCAAGCAGACCGCCGGCTTCCTGGTCGACCAGTTGGAGAAGGCCGGCTGGGTGGAGCGCGTGGCGGACCCGACCGACAAACGCGCCCGACTGGTCCGCATCGCCGCCCGTGGCCGGGCGGCGCTACCGATCACCGCCGCCGCCGTGGCCGAGGTCGAGGCGGAGTGGGAGGCCCACCTGGGCAAGCGACACATGGCGCAGCTGCGGCACCTGCTCGGCCGACTGCGCGACGTGACCGACCCCTACGCGTGAGCCAGCGCGGCGTCGAGCAGGATGGTCGCGGTGGCCTTGGCGATCGCGGTGGCGGCCGGCCCACGGTCGTTGCGGGTGGCCGCGGCGTTGCCGTCGTAAATCATGTGCAGCTGGGTGGCCAGCAGCTCCGGGTCGGGGGCGCCGACCTGCTCGGCCAGGTCGGCGAACAGGCCGCGGACCCAGGCCCGGTACTCCCGGGCCGTCAGGTCGATCCGGTCGCCGGGCCGGGATTCGGCGCTGGCCCGATAGAAGGCACAGCCCTGGTAGCCGCTCTCCGCGTGGGCCGCGATCTGGCCGTCGAACACCGCCAGCACCTTGTCCCGCGGGGTGTCGGCGGCGTCGACGGCGGCCTGGATGTGCTCGGCGATGCGGTCCTGCCGGGACTTGAGGTACGCGTGGATCAGCTCGTCCTTGCTGCCGAACGTGTTGTACAGCGAGGCCTTGGCCACACCGGCGTGCTCGATGACCCGGTCGATGCCGACCGTGTGCACACCCTCGTTGTAGAACAGCTCGTCGGCGGCGGCCAGCAGACGTTCACGAGCGGTGACGCGGCGGGCGGTCGTCTGGCCCGAGTTGGTCGCCATTGACATCCACTCCCTCATACCAGACAGATCTGTACAGATTACGCCATCGCGGTCCGGCGTGCCCGGACCAGGGCGGCCAGCGCCAGCAGGGCGAGGACCATCACCGCGACGCCGTAGATGGTCGCCGCCCCGATCAGGCCGGGACCGTGCACGGCCAACACGCCGGCCGCCACGGCCGGGACACCGAGACCGAGGTAGGACACGACGTACAGCAGCGACAGCGTGCCAGCCCGCTCATGCGGCGCGACCTGCGGAACCACGATGCGGATGCCGCCCTGGAAGCCGGCGCCGAAGGCCGCGCCGCTGATCAGGGCACCGGCGAAGAACAGCGCCACCGAACCGGTGCCGAGTGCGACCAACGACACCGCGACGCCGACGAACAGCATGATCGCCCCGATCTGCATCAACACTGTCGCGTTCACGTTCCGCAGCACCAGCACCATGACGCTGGCGATACCGGCGAAACCGAACACCAGCACACCGGCCAGCACGGTGTTGTTGCCACCGAGCAGCTTGGCCAGCAGAGCCGGGCCGAGCGCACCGTACAGACCGGTCAGCGCCCACACGGCGAACAGCACCGGAGTGGCGGCCAGCAGATGGACGCGAACCGCACGCGGCACGGTGATCTCGGGCTTCAGGCTGGCCAGCGCGCCGGGAGCGCGCGTCACCGTCTCACGGACGAGGGCGATACCCACCGCCTGGAGCAGGAAGACGCCGATCAGCACGAAGTAGACGAGCTGCGTGGGCGCCGGCAGGAAGTTGACCAGCAAGGCCGACAGCAGCGCACCGCTGCCGGTGCCGATGCCCGGCGTGAAGGCGTTGGTCAGCTGGCCGCGCTTGGCGTCGACGTCGAGCATCATCGCGCCGAGCGCGCCCACCGCGGCACCGGTGGCCAGGCCCTGCACGATGCGGCCGATCACCAGCGCCGGCACGCCGTCGGCGGTGGCCAGGATGATCATCGTGACCACCTGGACCAGCAGCGCCGCCAGCAGCACGGGCTTGCGGCCGATGTGGTCGGACAGCTTGCCCAGGGTGAGCAGCGAGACCAGCACCGACACCGCGTACACGCCGAAGACGATCGTGGTGGTGATCGGCGAGAAACCCCATTCGGCCTGGTAGACGGCGAACAGCGGGATCGGCGCGCTGGACGAGGCCAGCAGCGAGATGACCACCGAGGCCAGCAGCACCAGCGTGCCGGTGCCCCGTGTCCCCGATCTCGGCGCGGTCGAACCCCGATGGGCGCCGACCACCGACCGGGAGGTGCGAGTCCGCGTGATGGCCTGGGTCATGGCACACACTCCGTGAATGAGTAGACAGGTCTGTTCAATCCCTCGACCGAGACTAGACAGACCTGTTCATTCACGTCAAGTGACCCGCGCCTCAGCGGCGGGGTGCCGAACTCTGGTCGGGTCCGGCCCGCCCCCCATCAGGGGCGGCCGGACCCACTGCTCGCGTCGACCGCGGCCCGGCACGGCGGAGACGAGCGTCGGAAAATGGCTTGGTGTAACGAGATCCTTTCCGACGCCCGGCCGACTCGTCAACGAGTTTTCAGACGTCCACCGGCAGCTGCTGCGGAACATCCTGGCGCGGCTGGACATCCTGGCGCGGCGCCGGCACCGCCGGTGCGGCCTCGAACGACGAGTAGGTGGCGTCGAACGCCGCCTGCCGCTCCTGGATCTCCGCCAACAGCAGCTGGGACTGCTCGACCGCCTGCTGCACGATGTGGCCGGCCTGCTCGGCCGCCTTGGCCAGACAGCGCTGGGTCTCCTGCTCGGTCTGCTCGACCAGCTCGACCCGCTGCCGCAGCAGCTCCTCGGCCCGGTCCCGCAGCTGCTCGGACTGCTCGATGGCCGCCTTGCGGATGAGGTTGGCCTCCTGCTCGGCGTTCTCGATCATCACCTGCATGTGCTGCGCGGCCGGCGTCTGGGCCAGCCGCTTGTCCGGGTCGGGCCGCAGCCGGTCCAGTTCGGACTGCATCTGCTCGGCCCGCCGGGCCAGCTCCTGGTACTGCCGCAGCACGGCGTCCCGGTCGGACCGGGTCTGCTCCAGCGTCTCGTTCAGGTGCTCGCAGCGGCGGGTGGTGGCCTCCAGATCCGCCCGCACGGTGCGCAGCTCGTCGTCCACCGCGGTCATCTCGTCGTCGACCTGGTTGCGGGCGTATCCCCGGAACCGGACCCGGAAAACGCGCGGCTGTCGCTTCGATACCTCGTCGATCAGCATCTTGTGCTCCTTCGTCCACCAGGTGGTTTCCCCGTAAACCCACGCGCATGCCACCCATGCGGGTGGTCAACGGGGCACGTCGTGGCCGGCGCTGACGATCAGCTCGATCGCGGTGTCGGTGGCGAACGCGCCGGCGTGCGACTGTCCGAGCACCGTCCCCTTCGGACGGTCCGAAGCCCGCGGCGTCACGTCCACCCGGACGTAACCGGCCTGCCGCAAGGTGTCCTGCGCCTGCTGGGTGCCGCTGCCGACGACCCAGGGCACCGTCGGCCCGTGCGGCTTGGCGTCGAGGTAGTCGGGATCGGCGGCCGGCAGGCCCGGGTCGGGCGCTCCCCCGAGCAACTTGCTGAACGCGGCGAAGAACGGTGGCGAGGCCAACGAACCGCCGAAGGCGCCGGCACAACCGCTGTCGTCGGAATCCAGGCGCGGCGGCTTCGACGCGCAGATCGGGGCCGGGGCGGAGCCGTCGGCGAACACCAGCGACGACGCCGCGTAGCCCCGCAGGCCGGCGACGAAGCCGACGGACTCGTTGTACTCGGTGGTCCCGGTCTTGCCGGCCAGCTGACGTTGCCAGTGGGCCCGCAGCGCCGAGGTGGCCGAGGTGCCGGAGACGGTGTCCTTGGCCAGTCCCCTGACCATCGTGTCGGCCAGCGCCGGCGCGACGACCTGCTCGCACTCCTGATCGGGCAGCGGCAGCGGCCGGCCGTCGTGGTCGAGCACCTGCCGCACCGGCGTCGGCGGGCACCACTTGCCGCCGTCGTCGATGGTTGCCATCACGTTGGCCAGCTCCAGCGGACTCACCGCGCTCACGCCCAACGTGAAGGACGGGTTGTTGCGGAAGTAATCCCGCTGAGCTGAGTTGTACTCGGCTTGGCTGGATCGCTCGTCCGACGGGTCCTTGATCGGCTGGGTGCCGGCCTCGGAGGCGTCCAGGGTGCGGCGCAACCCCAGCCGGTAGGCCATGGTCAGCACCGGCGGCAGCCCCGCCCGCAGCTCCAGATCGGTGAACGCCACGTTCGGCGAGGTGGCCAGCGCCTCCCCCAACGAGATCGGGTTCGGATAGCCGACGTAGTCGTTCCGCACGGTGTGGCAGACGGTGTCGTCGAAGACCTTCGGCGGCATGAAGCACTGACTGTCCGGATTGGACAGTTTGGTGTTCAGGCCGACCTTGCCCTGCTCCATCGCCGCCGCGGTGGTGAACAGCTTGAAGATCGAGCCCGCGCCGAAGGGGTCGCTGACCTCGACCGGCAGATTGGTCATCGACTGGCCGGCCGCCGCGTCGACCCCGTACTCCCGGTTGGCCACCATCGCGGCGACCTCGTGCTTGCCGCCGGGCCGGATCACGACCATGGTGTTGGCGATGCCCGGGGTGCGCGGCGGCACGTTGGCGTCGACGGCCCGCTTGGCCAGCCCGGTGAGCCTGGCGTCGACGGTGGTCCTGATCCGATAGCCACCGGTGCGCAGCTGGTCGGTGGTGAACCCGTTGGCGCGCAGGTAATCCCGCACGTACGCGCAGAGGAAACCGTAACCGGGCCCGACCCCGACACAGTCGCTGGCCGGAATCCGCGGCTCGGCCACGATGCCCAGCGGCTGCTTCTTGGCCCGGTCGGCGTCGGACTGGTCCAGCTTGCCGATCGACGCCTCCGCGTCGAGCACGGCGTTACGGCGCTCGGTCGCGGCCTGCGGATGGTTCCACGGGTTGTAGGCGACGGGATTGTTCACCACACCGGCCAGCAGCGCCGCCTGCGTGACGGTCAGCTTGTCCGGCGTGGTCTCGAAGAACACCTGCGCCGCCGCGGCGACACCGTCCACATTGCCCACGAAGGTCACGAGATTGAGGTAGCGGGTGAGGATCTCGTCCTTGCTCAGCTGGCTGTCCAGCTCGACGGCCACCCGCGCCTCGCGCATCTTGCGCACCGCGGTCACCTCACGGGCCCGCTGCTGGGCCTTCTTGTCATGCCGCGCGGTGACCAGGATCTGGTAGTTCTTCACGTACTGCTGGGTCAGCGTCGACGCGCCCTGTGCGGTCTCGCCGCTGGCCCCGTTGCTGATCAGCGCCCGCATCGTGCCGGCAGGGTCGACGCCGTGGTGGCCGTAGAACCGCTTGTCCTCGATCGCCACCATGGCGACCTTCATGTTGGGCGAGATCCGGTCGGACGGCGTGTCCAGCCGGTACTGGTCGTACAGGTAGGCGATCGGCGTGCCGTCGGCGGCCTCCAGCACCGAGGCGAACGGCGGCCGGCCGCGCTCCAGCGCGAGGGCCAGCGAGTGCACCGCGTCGCCGGTCGCGTTGGACAGCAGGCCGAGCCCGCCGGCCACCGGGAAGGCCATGCCGGCCAGGCACACGCCGCCGAGCACACAGGCCAGGATCAGCTTGGTCAGCAACCACGTCCGACGCACGGCCGCCCCCTTTCTCCACCTGTGAAATGCCACCGCTGTTGCGTGCGAAAACAACTGAGCATTCCTCGATCGGGTGGTTTGCGCTTCGCGCCGAGTAGTCGCCGCCGGCCGGGGCACGCTGCGACATGTCCGTCAGCGAGGCGTACGACGACGCCGTGCCGATGTCAGCGCCGGCCCACCGGGTCTGGGAGCTGCGCCAACAGGTTCGCGCGCTGGAGGCGGAGCGGGCCGAGCTGGTCGAGGAGCTGTCGGCGCTGCGCGGCCAGCTGATCGGCGCCTACCAGCGCCTCGCCGAGAGCGCGGCCGGGCCCGATGTGCCCAGCCGGCTGCTCCGGCTGGTCTGCGACGAGGCCAACCGGATCCGACTGGAAGCCCTGCGCTACGCGCAGAAGATAGAAAACGAGGCCCGCTCGCGATACTGACGAGCGGGCCTCTTCAGCGGGGTGGTCAGCCGTTGGCCAGCGCCTTGAGCCGGTCGTAGGCGCCGTTGAACCGGTCCTGGTCGCCGGGGAACGTGCCCTTGTCGGCGTACTGCCAGATGGTCAGGAAGCCCCAGCCGGCCGGCAGCGCGCCGACCGAGCTGCCGTAGAACGGGATCCACAGTGGATTGTCCGCGCCGAAGCCGCCGTTGTCGCCGGTGCACTGCGACCACCACTTGGTGCTGGTGAAGATGGTCGGGAACCGCTTGGTCCTGGCCAGCACCCGGCTGCTGAAGTCGCGCACCCACGCCACCATCGCGGCCTGGCTGAGCCCGTAACACGTTGCGCCGTAGGGGTTGTACTCGATGTCCAGCGCCGGCGGCAGGGTCATGCCGTCACGAGACCACGCGCCACCGTGGCTGACGAAGTAGTCGGCCTGCGCCGTGCCGCTGGACTGGTTGGGTATCGCGAAGTGGTACGCCCCGTGCAACAGGCCAGCGCCGTACGATCCGTTGTACTGCTGGGCGAAGAACGGGTTGGTGTACGTGGTCGCCTCGGTCGCCTTGATGTAGGCGAACCTGCCGCCCTTGCCGGCCACCGCCTTCCAGTCGATGTTGCCCTGGTGGCTGCTGACGTCCATACCGGGGGTCTGTGCGACCTGGGCGCTCAGCGGTTGGGCCGCCGGCAGTGCCCGGCCCTCCACCAGCGTGATCTGCGAGCCCATCTCGTGGTCGTCGTCGGAAGCGGCGGTGGGTGCGGCGTTGGCGGCGGCCGCACCGGTCGCCGCCAGTACGAGCGCCGAGCACAGAACCGCCAGCCGACCGGGGTTGGACATGGTGACCTCCAGGAAGCTAGTAGCCACTGTTGTTCACCGAGGCCTACCCGGAGAGGTTCGAACTGCACATTTCGCCGGCTACTTTACGCCTTTCGTGTGCACTGTGGACGCTATGTGACCGTTATACGGCAAGCAGGACCCGACCGAACGGCCCGCCCTCGATCAGGTGCCGCTGGGCCGACGCCGCGTCGGCCAACGGGAACACGCTGTCGACGATCGGACTTATCTCCTTCTGTGCCAACAGATCCAGCAGCTTGAGGGTGGCCGTGCGCACCTGCTCCGGTGTGTACAGACCGAACCGGAAGCCGTGGATGTGAGCGTTCTTCCAGATCAGGTCGGTGACGTCGATCGTGGCGGTCGTGCCGGCCGAGTACCCGATGCTGACCAACGAACCGTCAACGGCAAGGGCGCCGAGCGCCTCACCCGTGAGCGCGCCGCCGACGCCGTCCAGCACCACGTCGACGCCCTTGCCGTCGGTGATGCGCCTTACCCCGTCACGCAGCGATTCCTGAGTCAGGTCGATGACCTCGAAGCCGGCCTCGCGGCCCTTCGCCGCCTTGGCGCTGGAGGTGGCCGTGGTGATGGCATGCGCGGCCCCGAGCACGCGGGCGATCTCCACGCCGCCCTGCCCGACCGAACCCCCGACGCCCGGCGCGAGCACCGCCTGGCCGGGACGGAAGCCGGCCACCTCGGTCAGGGCGAGCAGCGCGGTCAGATGGCCTGCGCCGGTGGTCAACGCGGCGGCCGCGGTGTCGTCCACGGCGTCCGGGACGGGCACCAGGTGGGCCGGATCGACCGCGATGAACTCCGCCCACGTGCCGTCGACGGAGAGCCCGTACCGGCCGACGCCCAGCGTCACCCTGGCCCCGACCGGCAGACCCGAGGCGCCCGGCTCGACCAGCACGCCCACGCCGCTACCACCGGGGATGACCGGGAACGGCCTGATCGCGCCGGCCGGGAGTTTGCCCCGCCTGGCCGTGTCGTCGAGGGGGCTGACGCCGGCCAGCGTGATCCGCACGACCGCCCAGCCCTCGGGTGCGACCGGCTCCCGGACGGTCGCCGGGACGAGGACGTCGTAGTCGCCGAACTGGTGGTACTGGATGGCTCGCATGTCGGGCTCCTCGCTCGTCGGTGAAATAACCGTAGCACGTTCACTCATTTCGCCGGCCCGATCGCCCCTTGACCCTGTTCGATCGATCGATCTAATCTTAGATCGTGCGATCGAACGACCGGACCTTCGCGGACACCGCCCGGCGCAAGCAGATCACGTTGGCGGCGATCGAGGTGATCGCCGAGATCGGGTACGCGCAGGCCTCGATCCGCAAGATCGCCGAGCGGGTGGGGGTGGCGATGAGCGTGGTGCTCTACCACTTCGCCAACAAGGACGACCTGGTGCGGGAGATCGTGCACCACGCGTTCCGGGAGGCGATCGACGCGATCGTGCCGGCGCTGGACAAGGAGCGCACGGCCACCGGGAAGCTGCGGGCGTACATCGTGGCCAACGCGGACTTCATGCTGTCGCACCGCACGCAGTACACGGCGGTGTTCGACATCGGCATGAGCTACCGCACGGCGAGCGGCGACCGGATGAACGCGATCGCGCTGGACCCGGACCTGCTGGCCGACATCGGACGGCTGGACCTGGCGACGATCCTGCGGCAGGGCCAGGAATCCGGGGAGTTCCGCGACTTCGACGTCGCGCACATGACGTCGGCGATCAACGGCGCGGTCCGCAACGGGCCGCTGCTGGAGCTGGCGATCGATCCGAACTACGACATGGACGGGTACGCCGGGGAGTTGGTGACGACGTTCGACCTGGCGACACGAAGGGGGTAGCGCATGGCCAAGGTGGTGATCGCGGCGGTCGGTTCGCGGGGTGACACCGCGCCACTGATCGGGATCGGCAACCGGCTGCGAGCCGAGGGACACGACGTGACGCTGTCGTCGTTACCCGTGTTCGAAGAACTGATCACGAGTTGCGGGCTGCGTTTTCTCCCGCACGAGGCGATGTCGATGGCGGCCGGCGACCTCGACAGGCTGGGCGAGGTGGACAACCCGGCCAAGGCGGTGATGGAGTTCATGTCGCCGAAGGGCATGCAGCGGGCCGGTGAGGCGCTGCTGACGGCCATGGCCGACGAGCCGGCGGACATCCTGCTGCTGTCGCCGCTGGCCGAGTTGGCCGGTCATCCGCTGGCTGAGGCGCGAGGCATCCCGACCCTCGGCATCCGCCTCCAGCCGTGGTCCGCCACCGCCGAGTTCACGCCGTCGACCGTGGGCGGCTGGTCGGCCGGCTCGGTGCTCAACAAGGCCGTCGGCCGGTTCGGCGCCGCGTGGCTCAACCACTACTACCGCAAGCCGCTCGCCGCGTTCCGGTCCCAGCTGGGCCTGCCCGCGGAGTCGGCACGGGTGCTGAGCAAGCGCCGCACCACGGCGGAATGGCCCGTCCTGCACGGGTTTTCGCCTTCGGTCGTGCCGCGCCCCCAGGATTGGCGGCCCGGTCTCGACGTGGTCGGCTACTGGTGGCCCACGCGCCCGCTCGGCTGGGAACCGCCGGATGATGTCGTGCGATTCCTGGCCGCCGGCCCGCCGCCGGTGTACATCGGCTTCGGCAGCATGCCCATGCCGACGGCCGAGTCCGCCCGGGTCTCCGGGCTCATCGCCGAAGCCCTGCGCAAGGCCGGCGTGCGTGGGATTGTGCAGGCCGGCTGGGCCCAGCTCGCGGTCGCATCGGACGACGCGATCACGATCGACGAGATCCCGCACGACTGGCTGTTCGACCACGTCGCCGCCGTCGCCCACGCCTGCGGCGCCGGCACCACCGCCGCCGGGCTACGCGCCGGCGTGCCCTCCATCGCCATTCCCGGCTTCGCCGGCGACCAGCCGTTCTGGGCCCGTCGCCTGCGCCGCCTCGGCGTGAGCGCCGGCACCTTGTCCCAACGGAAGTTCACCGCCGATGAGCTGGCCGCGGCCATCACCCGGGCCATGACCGACGACGAGCTCCGGGTCAACGCCAAGCTCGTCGCGGCCAAGCTCGCCGACGAGGACGGCCCCGGCGAAGTCGCCAAGGCCGTCGCACGCCTCACCGCGTAACGGTCAAGGACCGAGGGCGGCCAGCGCGTCGAGGGCGGCGGCCTGGATCTTGTCGTCGGTCTCGATGGTGCCGACACCGAGCAGCGGCACGAGCCGATCATCCCGTTCCAGCAGCGCCAACACGCGAGACCGCAGCACAGCGGCGGGCGGCCCGACCTTGGCGATCGCGCGCAGCACGGGCAGCACCGCGGTCTCGTACTCGGGGGCGTCCAGGCCGTGGGTCAGCACGGCGACGGCAAGGTCGGTGTCGCCGCAGGCGACGACGGTCTCGGCCACGCCATGGCCGCCCCAGAGATCAGGGTTGTCCCGCACCCATTTCTCGACCCGCTTCAGCACGACGGCCCGGTCGGGCGGGTCCAGAAGTGGCGCGGTGATGGCGAAGGCCCGGGCGAACCGCCAGTTTTCGGGGGCACCGAGACGGTCGATCACCTCGGTCAGCACGGTGTTGTCGCCGGTGACGAGGCAGTGCACCCGAGCGGCGCACAGCTCCATATACGGATCTTCGACGACCCGGGCCAGGGCCTCGATCCACGGCGCCAGGTGGACGGCGGCGGCGCCGAAGCCCTCGAACACGACCAGCGCCAGCCCGGGTTCCTTGGATGCCAACATGAGCAGCAACGCGTCCTCGGCGCCGTAGCCGGCCGGGCCACAAGCGGCGAGGGCGCGCCACAGCTTCCGTTGCAAGGAAGTCGGTTCCGGACCGGCCTTCTCCAACGCGGCATGGAGCACGGGGATCACGCGCTCCGGGCTCAGCCGCGCGCACTTGATCGCCATGGCACCGAGATTCGTCGCGAAGGCGGACCGCTGCCGATGAGTGTCAGTGCTTTCCTTGACGGCACGGAGAACCATGGACACGGCACGCTCATCGCCCTGCCGCACCAACGCCCACGCGGCGGCCGCCTCGACCACGGGATCGCCGTCGGCCAGCAGCGCGGCCAGCCGGTCGGCATAGGGCGTGCCCGCGTCGCCGACGGCCGCGAGGAGTTCGGCGGCGCGCGCACGATTGTAGGCATTGCCGTCGTACAAAAGGTTTCCGACCAGCGGCAGCAACGACCGGGTGGCGGACCGCGACCGTCGCATGACGTCGCCGGCCGCCTCGACGGCACCGGACAGCACGCCGTCGGAGCCGTGGATGAGCAGCGGCCGGATGATCTCCATTCGTGCCGGCACGTCGTCGTCGAGGCACAGCGCATCGCATAGGTAGCGCCCGTTGCCGGCCCACGCGTCGTACGCCCCGCGCGGCACCTCCGGCGCGAGGGCCGCGGCGACCAACTCCGACACGGACACCGAGCCGCGGTCCAGCATGCGGCGGGCCAACAGGTTCGCGAACCTCAGTTCCGGCGTCTCGGCCAACTGGAGCACGGCGACCCGGCCGGCGGCGGCGCCCTCCAGCCGGGACTTGACCCGGATCCGCAGCTCCTTCTCCCGGGTGTCCTTGGCCAGCAACGCCTTCTCGATCTCCTTGGCCCGCGGCGAGATCGCCGCGTACTGCCAGAGCAGGCCGACGACCTCGCGGCGCAGGTTGGCGTTGCGCTCCTTGAGCAGGGCGATCAGCTTGTCGTGCAAGGAGATCAGCACCTCGCGGCCGGCAACCGCGGCCGGCTCCGACCGCCACCGCGGGTCGTTCAGCCGCATCACCAGACGGCCCAGCATCTCCACGATGTCGGCCCGGATACGAACCTTCGGCGTGCTGACCAGCTCCACCAGGTACGGCAGCGTCGGCGTGGTCGCCGAGAAGATGCCGCCCTCCAGGGCGAACAGCGCGCCCTCGATACCGTCCAGCTGCTCGCGCATGTTCCAGTTGCTGGCCAACGCCCGCAGCCGGTCCGGGATGTCCGACGCCTTGCCGTAGGCGTGTCTTAACCGGGCCCAGGGAATGTCGTCCAGCCCGTCAAGGGGCGTGTACTGCTCGCTCGCCACCGTCAGGACACCGGCGCCAGCAGGATCCACAGTGGACCTTCGGCCGCCGGCACGGCGTTGCCCGCGGCGTCGGCGAAGATCGTCGCGGTGGTGCGGGTGGTCCGCGACCACGTGGCGTCGAACGACTTGCCGTCCCGCAGCACGGTCGCCGCCCCGCTGCCGACCGTCACACCGACCGGCGACGGATTGCCGGCCACGTCACCGGGCACCGTGCCGGCGCGGGTGGTGATCTTCTGCACGATCACCGTGGCCGCGCCGACCCGGCCGCCGTCGGTGGTGGTCAGCGGTGTGCCGTCCATGGAGATCAGCCACTTCTGGTCCGACCACTCGAAGTCGAAGCCCACCCGTGCCACCTGCTCATGCCGCTTGGTCGTCGGCGTGCCACCGGCCGGCGCGGGGCCCACCGCCTGGAGGTCGACCGGCCCGGTGCCCTTCGGCAGTTTGTCCGGGTGCACGAACAGATCGTGCGGCGCCTGTCGGCTGTTGTCCCGGAAGTAGGCGCTGGGAACCGCGCTCTGGCAGCCGGTGCCCAGGCCGGCGCTCTGCAGCAGCGGCACCAGCTGCGGGGCCGAGCCGGAGCAGGCCAGCGTCGGCTTGCCGTACTGGCCGAGCAGGTCGATGTCGGTCTCGCGGGCGCTGCGCACCGGCCCGATCTCGGCCGGGATCTGGTTCAGGTAGACGGCCGCGATACGGGTCAGGCCGCCTTCGACCGGCTCGACGTAGACCACGCTGGCCGCGGCCAGCCCGGTCTGCGGCCGGGCCGCGGCGACGTTGTCGATCTTGACGACGAGGGCCGAGCCGGCCGGCACGGCGGTCGTGGTCGTGGTGCTCGGCGCGGGCGCCGGGGCCTGGCCGGAGCAGGCCGTGATCAGCACCAGCACCGCCGCGGCGGGCACCAGCCGGAATCGCGCCATGTCCCCATCTAACGCCATCCGGGCCCGCCGCGGCCGCGTTGATCACACGATCAGGTCAGCCGTGGTGTCCGCCACCGCCGCCGTCGCCGAAACCGCCGCCGTGGTGGCCGCCCCAGCCGCCGCCGTCGTGGTGGTGTCCGCCGAGGAAACCATGGTGGTGGTGGGTGCTGTCCGGCGAACCGGAGTCGACGTAGTTGTCGCCGCCGGTGTGGCCGCGACGACGTCGGCCGGTGCCGGCCGACCGGACGATGCCGGCGATGAGCAGGGCGATTCCGACCATGATGAGCAGGCTGAACGCCATCACGTCACCTCCTGCGGCCGCCTCGGCGGTGTCCCCCTGACCCCGGGTCCGCGGCCTTGACAGGAGTCTTCTCCGTGTGACCCGGCTAACTCCACGGACTTGAGCAAGGTTTGACGGAACGAATTGATTTCGGTCCGCACTGAAGTCATAGTGTTAGCCCGTGGACGAACGGGTCGGCCTGGGCACCATCCTCGCGCAGTGGGGGCGGATCGGCTGCATCGGCTTCGGCGGGCCGCCGACACACATCCTGCTGCTGCGGCAGCTGTGCGTGCACCGGCGGGGCTGGCTGACCGCCGAGGAGTTCGAGGACGGCATCGCCGCCACCAACCTGCTGCCCGGTCCGGCGTCGACCCAGCTGGCGATCTTCTGCGCGTGGCGGCTGCGGGGCATTCCGGGTGCGCTGGTCGGGGCGGTCGGCTTCATCTGCCCGGGGCTCGTCGTGATCCTGGCGCTGGCGGCGCTGTTCCTCAGCGGCACGCCGCCACTGTGGGTGACAGGCGCGGCCGCCGGGGCCGGGGCGGCGGTCGCGGCGGTGGCCGTGCACGCGGCGTTCGGCCTGATCCCGGCCAGCTGGCAGCGGGCCCGGCACCACGGGCGTTGGATCGCCTATCTGCTGGTCGGGGCGGTCGCGACCGTGCTGTTCGGCCCGTGGGTCGTGCTCGCGCTGGTCGGCTGCGGATTCGTCGAGGTCACGTGGCGTACCCGCACCGTGCGGTCGTTCGCCTTGCCGCTCGTCGGCGGCATCGCCGGCGGGCTGCCGTGGGTGGCACTGAAGGTCGGGGCGCTGTCCTACGGCGGCGGCTTCGTGATCATCCCGCTGATGCAGGCCGACGCCGTCGACCATTACCACTGGATGACCGGCGCGCAGTTCCTCAACGCCGTCGCCCTCGGCCAGATCACGCCGGGCCCGGTCGTGCAGACCGTCGCCGTCGTCGGCTACGCCGCCGGCGGTCTGGCCGGCGGGCTGCTGGCCTCGTTGCTGGCCTTCGCACCGTCGCTGCTGTTCGTGGTGATCGGCGGGCCGAGGTTCGAGCGGCTGCGGGCCAGCGCGGCCGTGCAGTCCTTTCTGGACGGGGCCGGACCGGCGGCGATCGGGGCGATCGCCGGTTCCGCGGTGCCGCTCGGGTTGACGTTGCACCACCCGTGGCAGGCGGTCGTGCTCGCGCTGGCCGCGCTCTGGCTCCTGCTGCTGCGCCGCGGCGTCGTGCCCGCCCTGCTCGGCGCCGCCGCCCTCGGTGTCGGCGCCGCGCTGGCCGGTTTTGCCCTCGGCTGAACCAACCGCCGTTCCCTCGCGTATCGGACCCTAGCAGTGCACAACAGTGTGATCATGCAACGGTCCGATGTGGAGCGTGGACGATGAGGACTCGGTCAGTTCTGGGCATTTTCGGCGCGCTCGCCGTGCTGACGACGGCGTGCGCCGCGCCGCAGCCGGCCATGAGCGCGGCGCCGCCGCCCAAGCCGGCGGCGTTGACCGACTCGAAGTACGGGCCGCTCAGCCCGGCCGACGTGAAGCTGATGAACCTGGTGCAGGAGACCAGCATCCGCGAGATCGAGCTGTCCCAGTGGGCGTTGCAGCGCTCGGCCAGTCCGCAGGTCAGGGCGGCCGCGCAGATGATCGTCACGCAGCACGTGCAGCTACAGAAGGAGGACCTGGCGGCCGCCGCCCAGCTCGGCCTGACGCTGCCGGACAAGCCGGCCGAGGACATGCAGATCGGCATCGACCGGATGGCCAAGGAGAACGGCAAGACCTTCGACACCGACTACGCCAACACCCTGCGGCAGGCCCACGGCGAGGCGTTCATCCTGATCGCCCAGGTGCGGGCCGACACCCGCAACACCGTGGTGCGGCCGCTGGCCGACTCGGCCAACAACTTCATCAAGATGCACATGCAGGTGTTGGAGACCACCGGCGACGTGGACTACTCGCAGCTGCCGGTGCCGGACGCCTCCTAGGGCAGCAAGCGTTCCCGGTGGTGCCCCTCGTGCAGGTCGCGGCGGCGGGCGTGCAGCAGCTGGGCCAACGTGATCACGCCCAGATGGTTGGTCGGGTCGTCGCGACCCAGAACCTCGGCGCGTAGTGCGGCAGCAAGCCGCCGGTCAGGCCCGGGACCAGCGCCAACGCGTCGAACGCTGGCCCCGGTGCGGACGTCGGCGCCGCGACCGCGAACACCGGGTCCGTGCCCAGCATGACACCTCGGCAGATCGTGCTCACCACCACCGCCGCGCCGACCGGGACCAGGCTGCGCGGACGCCATTCGAACAGCAGCAGCTCCACCGCCAGCAGGATCGAGGCCAGCGGCGCGTCGAACGTAGCCGCCATGCCGCCCGCCGCGCCCGCGACCAGCAGCGTCTTGCGTTCGTCGGCCGATCAGCTTCAGCAGCACGTAGGCCGCGCCGGCCGACGCCGCTCCCACGATGATCGCGATGCCCGTGATCACCAGCACCCTCGGTCCGACATGGAAGTCCCCGAGCCTGGCCACCGAATGTTGCATACAGTAACCATTGTCTAGTGCAATAGATTGCGTCGATCGGCGGTTTCCGAGGTCACGGCTTTGGTTGAGCCGGGACCAGCGTCAACGCGTCGAACGCCGGTCCCGGTCCGGACCCGAGGTCCGGGCCAAGCATGACACCGCGGCCGACCGATGTTCCTCGGTGAAGGTCATCGACCGGCCGCGCTTACCCTTTCGGTCATGCTGATCACTCGGGGTCCAGCATCGGGAACAGGCGGGCCACCACCGCCACCGGTGCCGCGTCCGCCGGCCGGGCCGCCGGCCGGGTCTCGCGGTGGCGGAACAAGGTGATCATCGAGCGGATGGCGTCGCCCATCGCGGCCATCTCCTCGGGCGTCAGGTAGACGACCTCGCTGAACGCCTCGTCGACCCGCCACTCGGCCGGCGCCTGGGCGCGGTTGTCGCGCCAGCGCTGGTAGCTCTCGTCCTCCAGCCGCCGGTTCAGCTCCCCCAGCTCGG
>DATJJB010000265.1:0-7937 GCA_035492655.1 Kutzneria sp.
CGCCCACAGGAAACAGAAGACCACCGATCGACTCGGCGGCTTCCTGATCGAGATCAGGGATGTCGGCCGAGTACTGATCGAGCGTGACCGCCACGGTGGCGTGACCGAGCTCTTACCGCCACTGTTGCTGACCTTGCCGCCAGCGACCACCCGTGTCGTGGTCATCGACTCGCTGGCCGCGTCTAGGTCGAGGCCGGTCCGGGTCAGGCCGCACAGCTCGGACCTTCGCATGCCGGTCGAGGCCACCAGGACCCAGGTCGGTGTCCTCACCCGGCTCGGGGTCCTGGCCGTGCACCGCGATGAGCTCCTCGGACAGCACGCCGACCGGCACGGAACGACCGCCGAGATGGGCGCGGGAGCGGGAGCACGAAATCACCCAGATGCGGACGCGCTGACCCGGATCGCCGCCCGCGACCACATCGGCGAGAACATCCGGATCAACGCGGTGAGCCCCGGCGCGTCCCACCGACATGTCCCTACGACCCGGCGGGACCCCCGCGGACCGGGTCAAGGGGGTCATCCCGATCGGACGGGTCGGTTCGAAGGACGAGATCGCCGACGCGGTGCTGTGGCTCGCTTCGGACGAGTCGACCTTCACCGCCGGGCACGAACTCGTCGTCGACGGCGGGACGGCCGCCTGAGCGGCGCCCGTCCCGCCGGTGGGTCACGGCGTCTGGCCGGCCTTCTCCACGAGCCCGGTAGCGAGCACGGCCTCGGCGGCCGTGCGGCCGTCGTGGATCTCACTCGCGGAGCCCATGAACTGGTAGGTGGTCCGGTCGAAGATCAGAGTGGTGCGGTCACCGCCGTTGTTGTCCGAATGCGCGACACCGATCCCGTGCCGGCCCGCCGCGTCTGTCGTGTCGTTGACGGACACCACGCCGGGAACGGTCGCGGCGACCCGGTAGAGCGCGGCCTTCAACGTGGGTGGGGCGCCGCCCACAAGCCTCCCGATCAGCTGGAACGCCCATTGGTCGACGGTGTAGAGCTGCCGAGCGTTCGGCCCTTTCTCGTCGCCAAGCTCGTTCTGTGCCTCCGCGTAGATCAGTTTGCGCAGCGCGGTGGGGTCCGTCGGCAGGGTGGTCAGGTAACGATAGGTCGGGTTGCGTAGCGAGGGCGGAGACATACCACTGATGTCGGCGTTCTTGAACTCGGTGACCTTGCCGTCGCGCTCGTCGCGGATCAGGCTGTCCCCGCCGTCGATCCTCCTCCAGGCCTGCGTGCGGAAGGTGTGGGTCCGGTCGTCGTAGGCGACGGTTATGGTGCTGATGTAGGTCCAGTCGCCCTTTCCGGCGGGAGTGTTGGCCGCGGCGTCGGCCGCGTTGGCGAGCAGCACGACCGCGGCCGGCGCAGTGCCGGGACCGGGCGGAAACGCCCCGCTCGGTGCCTGGTGGCCACCGGGCAGGGCGATCACCAAACCGACCGCGGTGATCACCGCCAGCACGGCGGCGCCGATCGCCAGGCGTGGCATCGCCCAACGCCGCGTCGCGATGCGCGCTCCGGGATTGGCGGCGTGGTTCAGCAGTGCGATCCGGTGCTTGGCAAGCGCCACCGGATCGGGGTTCTCGTCCGACGGGCGCAGCCGGGAAAGCAGGTCGAGCTCATCCATGTCAGTGGTCCTCCTTGGGAAGCGCGCGACGCAGCTTCGTGCGGGCGCGGTGCAGGCGAGAGCGGACTGTGCCGATCGGAATGTCCAGCGCCAGCGCGATCTCTTCGTAGGACAGGCCCTCCCACGCGACGAGCAGCACGATGTCGCGCTCGGCCGCGGGCAGCTTCGCGAGCGCGCTGCCCAGTGGCTGGGCCGCCGCGGCCACTCGATCGGTGACCAGTTCGTCGTGGCTCTGCAGCGCGGTCTCGGCCGTGGACCTGGCCAGCGCTCGATGCCGTCGCACCTCGGTTCTGGTGTGTCTGTGCAGCAAATTCGTGGCGATGCCGTACAGCCACGGCAACGCGCTGGGCTGGCTGAGATCGAAGCGCCGCCGCTGGTCGAACGCCACCAGCATGGTCTGGCCGGTGAGATCGTCGGCGAGCTGGCCGCCGACCCGGCGGGCCAGGAAGCGGTACACGGCCACGGCGTGTCGGTCGAAGATGACCGCGAAGGCGTCCGCGTCCGCCCAGGACCGTTCGAAGACAGCGGCGTCGGTCGCCTCGCCGGCCTCGGTGGCCGGTCGTGCCGGCAGCGCTGTCATCCGGAACCTCGCATCGGTTCTCCCTCTCGGTGATGGGCTCTGTCTGTCTTTGCCCGATGCCCGAGATCGAGTTCCCGGGAATTTCCAGGCCAGATACTGGCGCACGAACGCCACGCGCTCAGCCACGCTCACCTTGGGCAGAATGATCGGCTCGTAGCCGTGCCGATGTACGCGCCCCCTATGGCCTCGTGCGTACGGCCGGCATCCCCCGCTACGACCGGTACCTCGTCGCCGACCCCACGCACCCGGGACACACCCTCGGCTGGACACCCGCGCGGCCTTTCACCGCACCCGTGCAGGCCGTTCCCACCTGCGGGCCGCCCATCCGCTCGGGCCGTCACTGCTCACCATCGCCGCCGCCGCGCTGGTCTTCCTGGCCGTGGCGATGTGGTGGCGCCGATCGCGAAATACGCTTGCCCGACCGACCGCACAGCCCGACGGGCTCACCAGAACGGCCAGCTCCAGTGGTCGACCAGCTTCTCGAACCATCCGGGCGGCAGCCCGCCCGGCTTCTTGGCCAGGCCAGGCGGTTTCTTCTCGGTGGTGGTCGGGACCGCGGTGGTCGGATCGGTGCTGACCGGCGGCAGTTGCGTAGCCGTCGTTGTCAGATGGGTGCTCGTCGTCGGGAGCGCGCTCGTCGTGGGGTGCGCGCTCGACGTCGGTCGACGGCTCGTTGCCGGCGGTTGATCCGGCAACGGCTGCTGAGGCGTCGTGGTGGCGGTCGAGTCGAGTATCGGGGGCTGTGACGGCGTCGTCAGCACCGGCGCGGCCATCGGTGGCATGTCTGCTTGGGGCATGAACGCCGGCGCGACCGCGATCACGCCGACGGTCACCAGACCGCCGACGAGAGCGAGCCCGGCTGCCCGGCCCCGCTGCACCGCCGCCGCGGTCGGCGACCAGCGTCCGGTCTCCAGTGCGGTTGCCGCTCGCCGGAGCCGTTGGGCGCACACCGCCGCGCTCGGACGCCGCTCCGGCTCCCCACTCGTCATCGCGGTCAGCACACGGGCCAGCGGCCACGGGACCGTGCCGTCGGGCTCGGGCCCGTCCGGCCCGCTCAGGCATTGCCGCAGCACAAGCCCGAGTTCGTGCACATCGGACGATGCCGTGCCGTCCTCGGCTCCACCGAAGCCGAAACCCACGAGGCGCCGCTGACCGTTCGCGTCGATCAGCACGCTCGCGGGGGTCAGATCGCCGTGGATGATGCCCTTTGCGTGCAGGCGGGCCAACGCGTCGGCGAGCCCGGCCCCGAGGGTGGCGGTGTCCGCCGCGGACAACGGTTCCTCGCACGCGACATCGAGCGAATCGAATCCGTCGACCGATTCCAGCACCAGGTACGGGTGACCGTCGGCGACGCCGCCGTCGTACAGCGCCACCAGGTGGTCGTGCCGCAGGCTGGTGAGCGACTTGGCCCGCACCGCGAACGTGCGGGCGGCGGCCTGGTCCACCGTCGACCTGAACATCTTGACCGTGACGGGCCGGTCAAGGACCAGGTCGTGGGCCCGACAGAACCAGCCGTCGCTGCGCTGCCCCAGCGGCGCGTCGAGCCGGTACCTCCCGACGAGTACCAGGCTTGGTCGGCTGGCAATCGTCATATCACTCCCCGCCCTCGCGTGACTCGGCTCCGGGGATCACTACCCAATCCGGAACGAGGCGGTTCAGTCAGTCCACGGTCCACCGCTGAGTGAGGTGTGGATGCATGCGGACGCGGAGACGGGCTCAGGCGGGGTCGGGAAAGATCGCGCGGGCGTGGCGGTAGACCTGTGCGGAGGTGTTCAGCTTGGCCATGCGGGTGCGGAGGACGGCGGCGTCGGGGTGGTGCAGGTCGTCGAGGATGGGGAGGGCCTGCTGCCAGGCGTGGTGTGCGGAGGCCAGGTCGCCGGCGGCCTCGTGGGTGTGGCCGAGGCGGATGAGGGTGTCGGCCTGGGGGTGGCGGGCGCCGAGCTTCTGGAAGAGCTCCAAGGCACTGCGGTAGCAGGTGACGGCCTGGTCGTACGCGCCGAGGCTGTGGTGGGCGTAGCCGAGGCTGTCCCAGGTGTCGGCCTCGCCGTGTCGGCTGCCGACGGCGCGGTGCAGGTCGAGGGCCTGGTCGCAGTAGCGCAAGGCTTCGGTGTGCTGGCCTAGTTGGCTGTACGCCCAGCCGATGGAGTTCAAGGCTTCGGCCTGGCCGACGCGGTTTCCGGCGGCGTGGAACAAGGCGTAGGCGGCCTTGCCGTGCGCCAGTGCCTCGGGATGGGCGCCGAGCGCGGAGGAGACGATGCCGAGGTTGTTGTGGCTGCGGGCCTGGCCGCTCAGGTCGCCGAGCCGCTCGTCGAGCTCGAGGGCGCGCTCGAGGGTGGCCTTCGCGTCGGGATAGCGGCCGAGACGGATGTGGGCCCGGCCGAGCTCACGCAAGGACCACGCCTGGCCGTGTGGTTCACCGGCGCGCTCGGCGGCGGCGATGGCGACGAGCTGAGTGGTGACCATCTGGTCCCAGTGCCCGGCACGGATGCAGAAAATCGTCACGCTCCAGGCGAGTTGCCAGGCGTGGGTGTCGAGGCCGGCCTCGGCGGCGCGGTCGATGGCGGCCGGGAACACGGGGCGCTCGGCGACGAACCACCGCCGGGCCTGCTCGTCATCGGCGAGTTCGTCGATGCAGACGCCCGGCACGGGTTCGGCCAGGGACAGCCGGTCGTTGGGCGGGTTGAGCATCAGCGTCGCGGCATGCGCGGTGTGCAGGTAGTGATCGAGCATGCGGCGCAGGGCGGCCCGCCGCGCCGGCTCGGGCTCCTCCTGACGGGCGCGGTCGGCGGAATAGGCCCGCAGCAGGTCGTGGTAGGTGAAGCGGCGAGTGCTGGGTTCGGTGAGCAGCTGGGCCTTGACCAGCTCGGACAGCGCCGCACGGGCCTCGCCGAGCGGACTGTCGGCGAGGCTGGCGGCGGCGGACACCGAGATGTCCGGACCCGGATGCAGGGCCAGCAGCCGGAACATGCGTGCCGCCGCGGCGCTCAACGTCCGATACGACCAGGAGAACACCGCCTCGAGGTTGACGCTGGTGTCACCGATGTCCAAGGCGTGCAGCCGATCGCGGACATCGCGCAGCTGCTGGGCCAGCTCGGCCAACGACAGACCGGGGCTGAGGGTGGCTCGCGCGGCGACGATGCTCAGCGCCAGCGGCAGGTGGGCGCACAGCTCGATCAGGTCGCTGACGGCCTGCGGCTCGCCGGCCAGCCGTTCCGGACCCAGCCGGTTCTCCAGCAGGTCGTAGGCCTCGCCGGTGGTCATCAGGTCCAGCGGCACGGCGTGCGCCCCTTCGCTGACGATCAGCCCACCGAGGTGGTCACGGCTGGTGATGACGGTCAGGCACCGGGCTGAGCCCGGCAGCAGCGGCCGGACCTGGCTGGTGTCGCGGGCATTGTCCAGCACCACGAGAATCCGCCGGTCGGCCAACTGGGACCGGTACAGCGCCGCCTGCTCGGCCAGCCCGGCCGGTATCCGGCCGGCCGGCACGTCGAGCGCGTCGAGGAAACCGCGGATCGCCTCGGCCGGCTGGACCGGCTGGCCGCTGGGGTCGAAGCCGCGGAGGTTGACGTAGAGCTGCCCGTCCGGAAACCGGTCCGCGACCTGGTGCGACCAGTGCACGGCCAGCGCGGTCTTGCCGGCGCCGGCGGTGCCGTTGATCGTGGAGATCACCACGGTGTTCTCCCGGTCGAGCAGGCTGGTGAGCTCCTTGAGCTGCGCCGCCCGGCCGGTGAAGCCGGCCACCGCGCCGGGCAGCTGGCGCGGCACCGCGACGTTCGACGGCGAGACCGGTTCTGGCGGTGGCGGGACCGGGGCGACCGGGGCGCCGTCGTTGCGGGCCGCCGCGACCAGCTGTTCACGACGGCCCGGATCGAGTCCGAGTGCGTCGGCCAGCAGGCCGATCGAGGACAGCCGCGGCTGCCGCCGCCCCGCTTCCAGCACGCTGATCGAGTGGGTCGACACCCCGGAACGGCCGGCTAGTTCGTCCTGCGTCCAGCCGACCGAGAGCCGGCACTCGCGCAGAAGCTCGCCGAAGGCGTTACCGCCCATTTCCTCCCCCTGGAAACGGTCAGCCGCCGCGACGGCACAGGCCAGTGGCGACCATTGTGGTCAGCGGCCGGGCCGGTTTCAACCGTTTCTCGAAAGTGGGAGGGCACGCCGACGGGGCGCCGGTGCGAGGGGACACCGGCGCCCCGAGGGCGATCACTGTTCGATCAGAAGTGGAGCATGTGCTGGAAGTCGGCCTGCGCGCTGCTCAGGTGCACGTGCGAGCGGGTGCCGTAGGCCAGCGGGTTGTTCCAGTTGTACTCCTCGACGTCGAACGAGCCGTCCGAGTAGACCTTGTTCACGTAGGCGACGTGGCCGACCTTGTGCACGTCGTTGACGGCGATGGCGCCGACCGACGGCGTGTTGTTGACGGTCACACCGGCGGCGCGGGCCGCGTTGTCCCAGTTGCCGGCGTCGCCCCAGGTCACACCGTGCCAGGAGTTGCTGAAGCTGGGCACGCCGAGCCGGCTGGCGATGCGGTAGGCCGCGAACGCGGTGCAGTTGTCCTGGGCGAAGCCGCGGGCGTTGCCGTCGTAGTCGTTGCGCGGGGTCTGCGCGCCGCCACCGCCACTGGTGATGAACTCGAAGCTGGCCTCGTTGTTCTTCAGCGTGGAGTTGAGGTTGGCCTTGACCCCCGGCGCGAAGTCCTGGCTCGCGCCGCCGAAGTCGCTGTTGAAGTACACGCGCACCGTCTGCGAGCTGCGGTTCCACACCGACGCGGCGTTGTTCTTGACGCACACGCCCTGGCCGTTGCCGGCGCTCTTGAACTCGTAGCAGCTCGGCTGGGTGGCGCCGAGGTCGCTGATCGAGCCGGTGAAGTCGGAGACCGAGCCGGCCTGGTCGCTGTTGTAGTAGAGGCAGAACTCCCCGCTGTCGCAGACGCCGTCACGGGCGGCGGCGGAGGCGGGCGCCCCGAGGGCGACCACGGCCATTGCGGCGGCCCCGACGGCGGCAAGCATCATACGTGCGATCTTCACGGTTTCCCCTTTGTCGAACGGTGTCGTAATCCCCGAAGCTGCTGGTCAGTGCGTGCGCTGGTAGTCCTCCCAGGTGTGGATGGCGATCCGGGGACCGTCGTCCGCACCGTGGTTGGCCAGGCCGTTGAAGCCGAGGTAGTAGTCGCCGACCTGGTTCTGCGCCTGCGTGGACAGGTCGGTGTCGCTGATCGCCGCGGCGTGGATGTGCCACGGCCAGTCGCCCTGGTTGGGGTTGCGGACCCAGGCGGCGAAGCCGACCTGGCGCATGGCCTTGGCGACGCTGGTGCGAGTGGCGGCGGACCTGCCGTCGACGTTGATGTCGACCACGCCGCCGCCGTCGTGGGTGCCGGCCGAGGTCGGGTCGCCACCTGGGTTGTACGAGCCCTGGTCCAGCTTGAGCGTGCGGCCCAGCAGGTGCTCGGCCTCGGTGAGCATCGCCTGGGTGCGGGTGTTGATCGTGTACCCGTCCCGCTGGATCTTCGAGCCCGGCCCGATCACCTTGGTGACCGTGAACCGGCCGTCGCCGAGCTTGGCCAGCGACGTCGCGCCGGGCAGGCCGTTGGCGGCCAGGCCGGTGTAGCCGAGCGAGCGCTGGTAGGCCGCGTACGCCGAGATGGTGGTGGTGCCGAAGTAGCCGTCGACCCACTTGGCGTCCAGCAGGCCGCGCGCCTCGAGGGCCCGCTCCACGGCCAGCACGGAGTCCTTGGCGCCCGGGGTCAGCGTGTTGTCG
>DATJJB010000266.1:0-10319 GCA_035492655.1 Kutzneria sp.
AAGGACATCGCGTACTACAACTCGGGCAACAACCCGGTGCGGGCCGCGAACACCAACCCGAACCTGCCGATCTGGGCCGACCAGCAGTACGAGTGGCAGGGCTGGAACCCGACCACCAACGTGGCGTCCTACACCGCGCCGGCGCAGCACCCGAACTCGATCGACCAGGACTACTACGTCAGCTGGAACAACAAGCAGGCCAAGGACTTCAGCGTGGCCGAATACGGTGACGGCTCGGTGCACCGGGTCAACCTGTTGGACAGCCGGGTGAAGAAGCTGATCTCCAGCGGGCAGAAGGTGACGCGGGCGTCGCTGGCCGGGGCCATGGCCGACGCGGCCAACGTGGACCTGCGGGCCGAGGACGTGCTGCCGGACGCGCTGCGCGTGCTCAACAGCCAGCCGATCACCGACCCCACCCTGGCCAACGCCGTCAAGCAGCTGACGACCTGGCAGCAGGCCGGCTCGCACCGGCTGGAGACCACGCCGGGCAGCCACACCTACGCCAACGCCGACGCGATCCGGGTGATGGACGCCTGGTGGTCGCTGCTGGTGCAGGGCGAGTTCCAGCCGGCCATGGGCGGCGACCTGTTCAACGCCATGACCGGGGCGATCCAGATCAACGAGTCGCCCTCGGGCGGGCAGAACGTCGGCAGCGTCGAGGGCGGCGCCAACAACGCCCAGCCGCACAAGGGTTCCTCGTTCCAGTACGGCTGGTGGTCCTATGCGGACAAGGACCTGCGCGCGGTGCTCGGCGACTCGGTGCAGGGCGGCCTGTCCCGGCCGTTCTGCGGCAGCGGCAACCTGGCCCAGTGCCGGCAGTCGCTGCTGACCAGCCTGCAGCAGGCGGTCGGCCAGACGGCGGCACAGGTGTACCCGGGTGACGCGGACTGCTCGGCCGGCGACCAGTGGTGCGCCGACTCGATCATCCAGCGGCCGCTGGGCGGCGTCACCGACGACAAGATCAGCTGGCAGAACCGCCCGACCTTCCAGCAGGTCGTGCAGTACCCGGCGCACCGCGGCGACAACGTGGCCAACCTGGCCGCGGGCAAGACCGTCACCGCGACCAGCCACGAGACCGGCGCCTACGACTCGCCGCCGGCCTACGCGGTGGACGGCAAGGCGGACACCCGGTGGGCCAGCGACTGGAGCGACAACCAGTCGATCACCGTGGACCTCGGTTCCGTGCAGACCGTCGGCCGGGCCATCCTGAACTGGGAATCGGCCTACGCCAAGGGATACACCATCGACGTCTCCGCCGACGGCACGAACTGGCGCACGGTCTGGTCGACCAGCGCCGGGGACGGCGGCACCGACAACGACGCGTTCACCCCGACCGACGCCCGCTACGTGCGGATGTCCGGGGTGCAGCGCGGCACCAAGTACGGCTACTCGCTCTACGAGTTCCAGGTCTACTCGCTGTGAGCCGGGCGGGGGCGGTCCCGGCCGCCCCCGTCCAACTGCGGCAGCTCACTGGCCAGATCCGGGCTGCCGTAGTGGGAGAAGACGTCCGCCAGGTTGCTGAGCAGCCGCCAGCGGGCCCCCTCCGGCAGGCGATCGACAAAACGGTCCACAAGGGACGCCACGGTGTCCGTTGTGGACCGTTCGTCGTTCTCGGTCATGATCTGGGCCAGCTTGCGCAGCTTGGCCGACATCTCCACGGCCTGGTCGACCTGGTTGTCGTTGTTCTGCAGCCACCACACGGTGGCCATCGCCGGGTCGCTGAGGATGTCGTCCTTGAGGTGGCGCAGCTCGTCCAGCTTGAGGTCGCGGTCCCAGCCGCGGACCAGCCGACGTCGTTGCAGCTCCTCGAAGAGCTCCGTCGCCGCCTTGGCCTCGTCGCTACAGGTGAGCTCGATCTCCACCAGCTGCACGGCGATCCGGGCGTCCTCCAGCTTGGTGACGTAGCCGAGCTCGGCCTCCAGCTTGTGCTGGAACTGCTCGCTCTGGGTCACCCGGCCGTTGGCCAGTATCGCCGCCGCGCGGCGCTCGATGTCGCTGCGGGCAATGGATTCCGGCTTGGCGTGGGTGGTCTCGCCGATCGCTTCCCAGGCCACCGTGCAGGTCGCGGTGAAGTCGGCGTGCGGCACCGCGCTCGGCAGCACGGCGGTGAACACCACGGTCGGCCGCTTCGGGGCCGGCGGCGGCTGGCGCAGCGTGACCGTGGCGCCCGGCTCCTTGCCGTAGATCCAGTCGTGTTCGGCCTGCTGGCGTCGTCTGATGAAGCGCGACCACCAGCCGCCCATCTTGCCGCGCACGGTCGGCTTGACCTCCGACCACGGATCCGTTGGCATCGTTCCCCTTGTATCAACTCGAGAGTGCGGACCGCAGCAGCGGGTCCACCCCGTCCAGCTTGGCCTGCAACTGGTCGTGCACATCGCGGGAGCCGCCGTCGCGGCGCCACTCGAACGCGGCCAGGTCGAGCGCGCCCAACTCGGTCGGCCGACCGCCGGCCGCCTGCACCAGCAGGTTGAGCAGGGTCTCCCGGTGCTGCGGCTGGGCCACCGCCTCGTCCAGCAGCGCCCGCACGGCCAGCGCCCGCCTCGCTTCGTCGGTCTCCCGCAGCCAGCGGGCCAGTCTCGTGACCACTTGGGCGAACTGGCTCTCACCGGCCATTGTGGACAGTGCCGAGGCGACCTTGTCGGTCAGCTCCGGCCGTTTCACGAAGCTGCCTAAGCGGGTGAGCGCGATGTGCGGGAACCGGCTGCCGAGTTCGCCGCCGCAGACCGCGATCACCACGTCGCTCAGCGGTCGGGACAGATCACGTCGCCTGGACCAGTCCTTGATCAACCGGCGAATGTCCGCACCGATCGTCGGGTCAAGCGCGGCCGCCGCGAGCAGTCGCTGCGCCAGCGGGGAAGCGCTCTCCGCCCACGCCGTCACGACTTTGGCCACGGCCGACGCGCCGAGTCCGAGCACCTTCGTCGCGAGTCGGACGCCGCCGGCGTCCGCGAGTCCGATCAGCCAGTCGACCAAGGGTTCCCGCAACGCCGGGAACTCCGTCCAGGCAAAGTCGATCACCGCCTCGGCGTAGCCGGGCTCGGCGAAGGACACCGGGCCGGCGAAGGCGCCGACCCCGGCCAGCCTCGCCGCCAGGCCCGGGCCGGCCAGCGGGTGCGGACGTGGCCCCTCATAACGGGATTCCGCCAGCAACGCGTCGGCCGCCGCGTCCACCACGTCCTGGTGCGCGCCCTCCAGGAACGCCGCCGCCAGCAGCAACGCCCGCCAGGGCACGTCCTCGTGCTGGTCGAACTCCTTGCGCAGCCGGGCTTTCCAGCGGTGGAACGCGCCGGCCACCAGCCGTGGATCCTCGACACTCACCAGCAGCCCGGCCAGCCGGACCGCGTCGGCCGATGTCGTCGGGGGCTCCGTCGGCAGTGGATCGAACTCCGTGCCCTCCAGATGCGCCTTGAGCACCTCGACCGGCTCCGGCGGCGGCAGCCGCACCGCGTCGAACCCCGCCGCCCGATCGTCGTCGACGAGCACCACCAGCGAGCTGTCCTCCTGGTCCAGCGTGGCCGTGAACTCCGTCAGCGCCGCCTTGACCTGCTCCACCGTCGCGTCGTCGGCGCCGGTCAGGTCCAGCAGGTAGCCCTCCTTCGCCGCCACCGGGTGCCGGGCCAGCGTCGCCTCGTCGTCCACCGCGATCTCGACCAGGTGCAGGCCACCCAGCCGGTCCAGCAGCACCGTCGCCGCCGTGCGCCGTCCCGAGCCCGGCGGCCCCGCCAGCACCACTGCCCGACTGCTCAGCAGCTTGGCCAGCGCGTCGAGGAACCCCGCCGGCTCCACGAACCGCCGGGTCGCCCGCCTGGCGTCCAGTCGGGTCCGCTCCAGCAGCCGGGTCGCATCGGTGGTCAACAGCCGCTCCTCCCATCGTCGTGCCCTTGCGACTATGCGGGACGACGGGCCCGGCCGGGGCAAAGTTCCCCTGTTCGTCGGCCTACCGACCGACTCCACCCGCACGGACTGTGACCGTTACTACTCCGCCCGGCGGATCCACCCGCCACCGCGTGGCCCGATCCGCTACCGGTATGCTGCTCAGAGCGCCTTGGTAGCTCAGGGGATAGAGCATCGGTTTCCTAAACCGTGTGTCGTAGGTTCGAATCCTACCCAGGGCACCCGATACCGGGGAGCTCTGCTCGCGGACCGCGCGAGCAGGCTCTCGGGTCGTGTTTTCTGGGGCTCCGCCCCAGACCCAGGCACCTTTCACCGGGTGAACGTAAGCCCCGCCACTCCGTGGCGGGGCTTACGTGTTTTCACCGGTCAGTCGATGACGTTGAAGATCTCCTCGGCGCGGTCCCGCTTGGCGTGCAGGTCCCAGGCGCTCTCGGCGATGTCGTCCGGGTCGAGGGTGGCGATCGGGCCCCAGGTGGCCTCGTTGGCCTTCACCAAGGTGTAGATGTCGCCGCGGCTGATGAGGCCGCCGATGGTCAGGGTGCCGGCGTACACCCCGGTGTCGGCCAAGGTGGCGTTGAGCGTGATGGCGTAGTTGCGCATGGCGGCGCTGGGCACGGCGACCGCGCCGAGCTGCGGCATCGGGCGTACGGAGCTGAGACCGCCGGCGAACAGCAGGGTGCCGCGGCCGCGGTCGAGCATGCCGGGCAGGACGTGGTGCACGACGTCGACGGCGGGATAGAAGATCTTCATGGCGGCCCGGATGTCGTCGGCACTGGCGATATCGAGTCGCGGGATGAACTCGCCGAGGCCGGCCGGGCCGTAATAGGCGACGTCGATCGGGCCGAGCCGCTCGGCGGCGTCGTCGAGGACGGACCGGAGGCGGTCGGTGTCCTGGACGTCGGCGGTGAACGCCTCGGCCTTGACGCCGGCGGCCGACAACTCGGCCAGGTAGCCGGCGTGCCGGGTGGCGCTGCGGGAGACCAGCGCGACGGGATGGCCCTGCCGGCCGAAACGGTGCGCGATCGACAAACCCAGGCCTGGTCCGACGCCGATGACCACAGCCGTCATGATTCCTCCGAGTGAAGTTGAGGGTGCTCTCGACTTCCAACCTAGCACGAAAGTTGAGGGCACCCTCGGCTTCATTACACTGGACGTATGACCAGGCCACTACGGTCGGACGCGAGCCGAAACCGGGACAAGCTGCTGTCGGCGGCGGCCCACGAGTTCGCGGCCCAGGGCCTGGACGCCCCGCTGGAGCACATCGCCAGGCGCGCCGGCGTGAGCATCGGGACGCTGTACAACCACTTCCCCACCCGCGACGACTTCCTCAACGCGCTGCTGCCCTCGCGGCTCGGCCCGGCCTTGGCGGACCTGGCCGCCGCCGCGCACGCGGAGGACGACCCGTGGCGGGCGTTCGAGACCTACGTGATCGGCCTGTGCGCCCTCCAGGCCACCGACCACGGCCTCAACGACGCGATCTCCCAACGGATCCAGCTGACGCCCGAGGTGCTCGCGGTGTGCCGGCAAGGACAGGAGCACGTGCAGCGCATCATCGGGCGCGCCACGGCCGCCGGCCGGCTGCGGCCCGACTTCGAGCCGGCCGACCTGGTGCCGCTGCAATGGGCGATGTCCCAGGTGATCCAGCGCGACCCGACCGGCTGGCGCCGGTTCCTCGGCTTCTACCTGGACGGCCTGCGAGCCGGGTGACCCGCAGGCCGTCTCCGTCACACCTGGAGCTCGTTCTCGATGCGCTTGAGGTGGTGGCGGGCCAGCGCCAGGTTGGCCTGCTCCCGTTCCAGCACCAGGTACAGGAACAGCGAGCTGCGGTTCTTCATCGAGTTCATCAGCCGGATCAGGTGGTACTGGCGGTGCAGGGTGATCAGGATGTCCTCGATGGTGTCGTTGAGCGCGAGGGTGGACATCACCCGGAGTTTGGACCGCACCACCTCGGTGTTGCCGGCGGCGGCCAACTCCAGGTTCAGCCAGTCGCCGCCGCCGCTGGTGCCCAGCGACATGCCGCTCTCGTAGTCGACCAGCGCGACGCCGACGGCGCCGGAAATGGTCATGGCTTCCTTCAGGGCGGTATCGATGTTCATGGCACTTCCTTGGCTGGGCTATGGGGTGAGAATGGAGGCGATCCGGTCGGTCACGGACCGGGTCTCGTAGAGCAGGCGGCCGAGATTCAGGCCGCCGTCGCCGAGCACGACCAGCAGCGCGATCCGGCCGATGGCGTACACGGCCATATAGCCGCCGCTGTTGAACACGACGGTCTGATGGAGCGTGCCCTGACGGGTGACTTCGGCGGCCTGGCGCGCGATTCCGAGATTGGCGGCGGCCAGCGCGGAGATGTTCAGCGGATCGACGTTGTCGGCGACGTCGGAGATTATCGGAATTCCGTCGACCGCCGCGATCACCGTGTCCGTCACGCCGGCCACGGTTTCCCTGAGCTTGCGCAACTCGACGGCGAGCGCGTCATAGTCCACGTTTTTCCTTTTCCCTTTCAGAAAGGCCGGCCGGCGCCAGGCGAGGCGGCCCATCGCTACGGCCCGCGACCGGCTCGGCCGGGCCGTCGCACCGGCAGCGGGTCCGCCGGCACGACGTCGGCCGGCCGTGGCGGCGACGCGCGCGGACGCAGCGCTCCGGCCTCGTGGTGCACACGGCCGGTGAACACGGCGGCCGGCGCGAGGGCCAGCACGTCGTCGCCCAGCAGCCGGGCCACGTCAACGGTGACCGAGTGGACGCCACGGCCGATCGCGAACGCGATGTCCCGCGCGGTCCGCCGGCCGGTCGCGTGCGCGACGATTTCCCGCAGCTCGGCGGCCGGTTCGCCACGCCCGGTCGGCACCGGCCGTTCCCGGTAGGGCGACACCGGGCAGGGCGACGCGGCCAGCTCGGCCAGTCGGACCGCGACCTGCCCGAGCAGCCGGGTCGGGGAGATCCCGGCCGAGGTGGGTGACAGCACGTCGGCGGTGTCGTCGACGAGATAGTGCGAGATGCCGCCAACCGTGATCGCGAACGCCGCGTCCGCCATGGCCGCCCCGACCCGGTCCGCCTGGACGTCCACGGTCGCCGACAGCATCGCCACGCCGGGCGCCCCCGGACTGTGCACGGCGATCACCGCGCCGTCCCGGAAGTTGACCACGCCGCCCGGATCGCCGGTCACCACCAGGGCGGCGTTGATTCGATCAGCGTGGCACTGCGTCACCGCGTGCGCCAGCACGTCGAATGAGGTTCGATAAGCGCGTCTCAGTGCTCACTCCGCGTGAACTCGGGGCCGCAAAACGGCGGACGGCGGCACGCCGATCAGTCGATCGGGTTCCTTCTCCGGTCTCGGGAGCCACCACTGCCGTCCGTTCTACTCGCCGCTACCCCATTTTCACATCAACCATCACACGATCGTGTGAAGTCATTTCACGCGCCGTAACAGCAGTGAGTAGATCACCATTTTCGGCTGCCGAGCAATAACAAATGGCGGCATTCGGCCTAAACCGGCAGCCGAAAACGGCGAAAAGCCCCGGTCAGCCGCAGGTGATCTTCGGCGCCGGGTCGTACACCTTCTTGCGGGTGTGCCGGGAGACCTCACGGCCGTCGAGGTCCTTGATCACCCGGGTGTCGGTGGCGGTGAAGCCGGGTCCGCCGGCCGAGGGGTGGCAGTTGGCGGCGGGACCGGGACGGGGCTGCGGGTCGACGAAATTGGTGTGCTCGCCGGGAATGGACTCGACGGTGTAGCGCTTGGTGCCCCACAGCCGCACGGTGATGTTCGTCGGCGTCCAGATGGCCTGGATGGCGATGCCGGTGGGCCCGTCGTTCTTGAACTTCAGGTCGATGACGCTGCTGCCGTCGGGGTTCTGGAAGACAGTGGCTTCACGCGCGGCCGGATAGCGGCTGATGTAGTAGCTGTGCTCGGTGTGCCCGGCGTCGGTCATGCCGGCGAAGTAGGAGGCGTTGTACAGCGTGGTGGCGAACTGGGAGATGCCGCCGCCGACCGCCTTGCCGGGAGCGCCGTTCTCGATGATGCCGGCCTCGACGTAGCCCTGCTTGGCCGTGCGCGGACCGGTGTAACCGTTGAGGCTGAAGGTCTCCCCCGGCTTGACCACGGCCCCGTTGACCTTCTCGGCGACCACCCGGATGTTCACTCCGGAGTCGGCGGCGAAGCCGCCGGTGGTGAACTCGCCGACGACCTCCTTGACGCCGAGCTGGTTGGCCTGGTCGGTGGTGAGCTTGGCCGGCTGCTGGTGGTACTGCGCGGTGACGACGCGGTTGTCCTTGTGCGGCAACAGGTCGGCCAGCCCGGCCAGGCTCTTGTCCCAGTCCACGCCGCGGCCGTCGACCGACGGCTTGACGCTGGGCTTGTCGCCCTCGATCACCACCTGGGCGTCCTTGCCCTCCTGCTCGGTGCTGGCCAGCTGCGGCTTCAGCGCCTCGACGACCTTGCCCTGGTCGATCTTGGGCGTGAGCTTGCCGTCGGCGCCGGGGGTGAAGCCGAGGGCGGCGGCGATGGCCGCCGGCTGGAGGGTGGCGTCCTTGCCCTCGCCCTTCACGGTGACCGGCCCGGCCACCGCCGGCTTGGCGTAGTTCTCCACGGCCGCACGCACGGCGTCGGCGCTGACCTTGGCCGGCGTGCTGGTCACCGGCAACGACACGGCGGCGCCGTCGATCCAGGTGTCCATAATGGACTTCTTGGCCGCTGCGGCGTCCAGCTTCTGGCCGGACTGCGGGTTCACAGCGGTCGGCGTGGTGCCTTCAAAGCGAATGGTGCCCTCGACGGGCTCTCGGTCCACCTTGGGCCGCAGGCCGTCCAGCGCCTTGCCCAGCGCCGCCTCGTCCACAGTGGACAGGAAGGGGGACTCGTGCTGGCCGAAGAAGGACGTCAGTCGCACGAACGGGTTCAGCGGCTGGGCCGACGCCTCGTCCAGGGTGCCGGACCAGTTCGGTGCGAGACCGGCCTGCTTGGCGTCGAGGGAGGCGTCCACGTCACCGGCCCGCAGCTTCACCGGCTGCCCGATCCGGCCGTCGAGCGCCGAGTGCAGCCGCTGCTCGGCGTCGGCCCGGCTCAGCCCGCCGACGTCCACGCCGGCGACGGTCGTGCCACGCGGCAGCGCGCCCTGGGAAAGCAGCAGGTCAAGCCCGTACAGCACGACCAGCGCGCCGACGACCGCGCCCGCCACGATCAGCCCCCGCCGCAGCCCCTTGCGAGGCGCGGGCTCGACCGGCGGCTCCGGCTCCAGGCTGCCCATGACCGGCGCGAAACTCGCGGTGCCGAAGCGGATGGTCGGCTGGCTGTCGTGGTTCTCCTCGGACACCTGGCCGAGTTTACCGATTTGTCCCGGACGGCCGAGTCACGGTGGCCGGCGACGCCCGGTAGCCGGGTGAACGCGCCCTGATTCTCCCCCCTCGGGCCGAACGAGTGATTTCGCCCGATCGTCCCGGTCGCACGGTTATTTTGGGCCTGGTGCTGCCGAAGTGGGATCAGTGGGCTCGAGCGGAGGAGCGGCTGATGATCGAGGGTGGCGTGGTGGTCGGGTATCTGGTCGCGCTGCTCGGCGGCGCGGCCAAGCGGTTCATGGAAGGGCGCGCGGAAGCGGCGATGAACGGCCTCTACAAGGCGGTCGCCCGCAAGTTCGGCGGCATCGTCAACGATCTTCGTGCCGATCCGAAGGACCAGCACGCGCAGCAGCGGCTGGCCCGGGCGGTGGAGAACACGGCGACGGTCGATCCGCAGTTCGCGGCGCAGCTGACGGCGTTGGTCGACCGGTTGGACCGGGCCGGCGGGCGGCAGTTCCTCAACCAGGTCCAGGCGCACACGAACGTGCAGAACTTCGGCAGCGGCATCGCCGTCGGCCGCGATTACGTCAGCAACACCTGGCGTGAGGCCGAGCGGCACGAGAACCTCTCCGGCGCGCCGGGCTGGGTCAAGCTGGTGACGGCACTCGGCGCGTTGGCCAGCCTCGGCGGTTTCGGGCTGATCGTGGTGAACGCGGCCATCGTCCTGTCCACCCAGCAGGACGAGTTCGGCCGCCCGCAGTTCCCCGGCCTGGCCGACATCGCGCCGGGCGCGATCCTGTTCGGCGTCGGCCTCGTGCTGCTCACCTTGGGCTCGCTGGGCCGGTCGCTGTCCCGTCGCGGCTGGTGAATGCCAGAGGCCCCGCACCTTTCGGTGCGGGGCCCGGTGGTTGGTGATCCGTCGCCGGCGGTCGCTGTTGTTGCGCCACGCACACTTCCGATGCGCCGGCGACGGAAGTCATCGGATGTGAGGATGGCTCACGCGGTCACTGCTTCGAACACCTCGGTCTTGTTGTCGTCCTTGGCCGCCGGCGGCGTCGGCTTGATCCGCCGCAGCAACGCGATCGTGAACACCGCCGCACCCACCGCCACAACCCCACCCGCGACCGCCGAGTAATGCAGGGAGCTCGTGAACGCCTCCC
>DATJJB010000267.1:0-4323 GCA_035492655.1 Kutzneria sp.
GCTGCTGAACGCCTGCCTGGTGGCGTTGCTGACGGTCGGCCAGACGATGGTCGTGATCACTCGCAACGTGGACCTGTCGGTCGGCTCGGTGCTCGGGCTGTCGGCGTTCGTCACGGCCGACACGTTCGCGGTCGACCCGGCGCTGGCGATCGTGGTGGGCATCGTGGTCGGTGCGTTGTGCGGGCTGGTCAACGGGGCTCTGGTCGGTCTGGGCCGGGTGCCGAGTCTGGTGGTCACGTTGGGCACGCTGAGCGTGTTCCGCGGGCTGGACTTCATGTGGGCGCACGGCCGGCAGATCAACGCGGCCAACCTGCCGGACGGGTTCCTGGCGCTGGGCAGCGGCAGCGTGTTCGGCCTGCCGTACCTGGTGATCATCACGGTGCTCGTGCTGGCTGTCGCCGCGCTGCACCTGGGCAGTTACCGCAGCGGCCGCGAGCTGTACGCGATCGGCTCCAACCCGGAGGCGGCGGTGCTGGTCGGCATTCCGGTGGGGCGCAGGGTGTTCACGACGTTCCTGGTGTCCGGCACGGTGGCCGGGCTGGCCGGCGTGCTGGCCGTGGCCCGTTACGGCACGGTCGACGCGACCGTCGGCACCGGCCTGGAGTTGCAGGTGATCTCCGCTGTGGTGGTCGGCGGCGTCGCGATCTTCGGTGGCAGCGGCACGGTCGTCGGCGCGGCGCTCGGGGCATTGTTGTTGTCCACCATCGGAAGTGCGCTGGAGGTCGTGCACATCGCGCAGTTCTGGCAGCAGGCGATCACCGGCGCGCTGCTGATCGCCGCGATCGCGCTGGACCGGTCGGTCGCGCTGCGCGTGGCAGCGCGACTGCGCCGGCAGTCGAGGGGAGTCAGCGCGTGAAGACCTTGCTGCGCTGGGAAAGCGCCCTCTTCGTGCTGCTGGTCCTTGTGGTCGTCGGCGGTTCGGTCGCGACCGACGGCAGTTTCCTCACCGGTCGCGGCGCGTTCAACGTGGGCAGCGACCTCGCGGTGATGGCGCTGATCGCGTTGCCGCTGACGCTGGTGATCGTGGCCGCCGAGATCGACCTGTCGGTGGCGTCGGTGCTGGGGCTGTCCAGCGCCCTGATCGGCGTGCTGTGGAACGACGGCTGGCCGCTGGAGGCGATCCTGCCGTTCGTGATCGTCGTCGGCGCGGTCTGCGGTGCGGTCAACGGTTTCCTGGTGACCAGGTTGGGGCTGCCGTCGCTGGCCGTGACCATCGGTTCGCTGGCCCTGTACCGGGGACTGGCCTTCGTGGTGTTGGGAGACAAGGCCGTCGCCGATTTTCCCGACAGCTACACCCAGTTCGGCACCACGCCGGTGCCGGGCACGTGGATTCCTTACCCCATAGTGCTTTTCATCGTGCTGGCGGTGGCCTTCGGTCTGCTGCTGCACGCCACCACGTTCGGCCGCGCGGTGTTCGCCATCGGCGCCAACGAGGAAGCGGCGCGGTTCTCCGGCATCCGGGTCAAGCGCACCAAGTTCATCCTGTTCGTGCTGACGGGCGCGGTCGCCGCGCTCGCCGGCATCGTCTACACGCTGCGGTTCGCCAGCGCCCGGGCCGACAACGGCACCGGGCTGGAGCTGGAGGTGGTGACCGCCGTGCTGCTCGGCGGCGTGTCCATCTTCGGCGGCCGCGGCACGATCGGCGGCGTCGTGCTGGCCACGCTCGTGCTCGGCGGCCTGACCGACGCGCTCATCCTCGACGACGTGGCCACCGAGGTGGTCACGCTCGTCACCGGAATCCTGTTGCTGGCCAGCGTGTTCGCGCCGGCCGTGACCCATCGCCCGACGAGAGGCACACCATGAAGCGGATGATCGCCGTCGTCGCCGCCGGACTGTTGCTGGCCGGCTGCGGGGGTACCACCAAGAACAACTCCGGTGGCGACACCGGTGGCGGGTCGACCGCGGCCGCCAACCCGAACGCGCCGGCGGCCAAGGACCTGAAGCTCACGTTCCTGCCCAAGCAGGTCAACAACCCGTACTTCACGGTCGCGCAGGGCGGCGCCGAGAAGGCCGCGGCCGCGCTGGGCGAGCAGCTCAAGTCAACCGGCCCGTCCAGCGCCGACGCGTCCTCCCAGGTCACCTACATCAACACCGCCGCGCAGCAGGGGCAGAACGCGCTGTTGTTGGCCGCCAACGACAGCAACGCCGTCGCGCCGGCACTCAAGGCCGCCCGCAAGCAGGGCATGAAGGTGGTGACCTTCGACTCGGACGCCGCCCCCGACGCCCGTGACGTGTTCATCAACCAGGCCTCGTCGCAGGAGATCGCCGCCGGCCAGGTGAAGCTGATCTCCGACGCGATCGGCGGCGCCGGCGAGATCGCCATCCTGTCGGCCACGGCCAACGCGACCAACCAGAACGCCTGGATCGCGATCATGAAGCAGGAGCTGGCCAAGCCGGCGTACGCCAAGATCACGCTGGACGAGATCGCCTACGGCAACGACGACGACCAGACCTCGTTCCAGAAGACGCAGGGCCTGCTGCAGGCGCACCCCAACCTCAAGGGCATCATCTCGCCGACCACGGTCGGCGTGGCCGCGGCCGCGCGCTACCTGGATTCCTCGTCGTACAAGGGAAAGGTCGCGCTGACCGGGCTGGGTACGCCCAACCAGATGCGCAAGTTCCTGCAGGACGGCACGGTCGGCTCGATCGCGCTGTGGGACCCGGCGCAGCTCGGCGCGCTGGCCACCTACGCCGCCGTCGCGCTGGCCTCCGGGCAGATCACCGGCAAGCAGGGCGACAAGTTCAAGGCCGGCGAGCTCGGGGAGTACACCGTCGGGGCGAACGGCGAGGTGGTGCTGGGCCCGCCGCTGACGTTCACCAAGGACAACGTGGACAAGTACAACTTCTGACCCGCACAGCTGAAGGAGACCGGCCGTGGAAGGCGTGAAGGCGCAGCTGCGCAGGCACCGGATCGAGACGCCGTCGTGGGCATACGGCAACTCGGGCACCCGGTTCAAGGTCTACGCGCAGGCCGGCGTGCCGCGCACGCCGCAGGAGAAGATCGCCGACGCGGCGAAGGTGCACGAGCTGACCGGCGTCGCGCCGAGCATCGCCCTGCACATCCCGTGGGATCGCGTCGACGACTATCCGGCGCTGGCCCGGTTCGCCACCGACCACGGCATCACCGTCGGGGCCATCAACCCCAACGTGTTCCAGGAGGACGACTACCGGCTGGGCAGCGTCTGCAACCCCGACCCCAAGGTCCGCCGCAAGGCGATCGACCACCTGCTGGAGTGCGTCGACATCGGCGTGCGGACCGGGTCGTCGATCCTGTCGCTGTGGTTCGCCGACGGCACCAACTATCCCGGTCAGGACTCGATCCGGGCCCGGCAGGACCGGCTGGCCGACGCACTGTCCGAAGTGTACGGACAGCTGCCCGCCGGGATGCGGATGCTGGTGGAGTACAAGCTGTTCGAACCCAGCTTCTACACCATGGACCTGCCGGACTGGGGCACCTCGTTCGCGCACTGCGTGAACCTGGGGCCGCAGGCCCAAGTTCTCGTGGACACCGGGCACCACGCGCCCGGCACCAACATCGAGTTCATCGTGGCGGTGCTGCGGCGGGCCGGCAAGCTCGGCGGTTTCCACTTCAACAGCCGGTTCTACGCCGACGACGACCTGATGGTCGGGGCGGCCGACCCGTTCCAGCTGTTCCGGATCATGCACGAGATCGTGGCCGCCGACGCGTTGGCGCCCGAGGCCGGGGTGGCGTTCATGCTCGACCAGTGCCACAACATCGAGCCCAAGGTGCCGGCGATGATCCGGTCCGTGCTCAACGTGCAGGAGGCCACGGCCAAGGCGTTGCTGGTCGACCAGGAGGCGCTGGCTGCCGCGCAGGCGTCGGGCGATGTGCTGGCGGCGAACGCGGCTCTGATGGACGCCTACAACACCGATGTCCGGCCGCTGCTGGCCGAGCTGCGGGCCGAGGACGGGCTCGACCCGGATCCGATCGGCGCCTATCGCCGGTCGGGGTACCAGGAGAAGATCGAGGCCGAGCGGATCGGCGGCTCGGCGATGGGATGGGGCGCGTGAATCCCGCTGTTGACTCGTTGTTGGACCGGGCGCATGCCCTTGGCGCGGACCGGCGCAACACCAACTTCGCCGGCGGCAACGCGTCGTGCAAGGCGGTGGACCGGGATCCGGTGACCGGCGGCGACGTGGAACTGATGTGGGTCAAGGGATCCGGTGGTGATCTCGGCACCCTGACCTCGTCGGGGTTGGCCGTGCTACGGCTGGATCGGTTGCGTGCCTTGGTGGACGTGTATCCGGGGGTGGAGCGCGAAGACGAGATGGTCGCGGCGTTCGACTTCTGCCTGCACGGCA
>DATJJB010000268.1:0-7394 GCA_035492655.1 Kutzneria sp.
CTCGATCAGCTCCGCGCCGAACACCTCGACGGCCGTCTCGATCGCGGCCGCGTTGCTGGCGTCCACGCCCTCGATCTCGTCGGCGGCGGCCTCGGTCGCGGCCAGCTCGGCGCTGCGGATGCAGGCCGCCCGGTGTCCACTTGTGCCGTCCACTTCGGACAGTGCCGGCTCCTCGGTGAGGCAGTCGTCAACGGCCATCGGACAGCGCGGCGCGAACGGACAGCCCGGCGGCAGGTCGGTCAGTGACGGCGGCTGGCCCTTGATCGGCACCAGCGGCAGCTTCTCGGCGGCGTCCACCCGGGGCAGCGAGCCCAGCAGGCCGAGCGTGTACGGCATGCGCGGCTGCTGGTAGACCTCGTTGACGTGCCCGGTCTCCACGGCCTTGCCGGCGTACATCACCATCAGCCGGTCGGCGAAGCCGGCGACCACGCCGAGGTCGTGGGTGATGATCACGATGCCGGCGCCGGTCACCTCCTTGGCCGTCTTGAGCACCTCGAGCACCTGCGCCTGCACGGTCACGTCCAGCGCGGTGGTCGGTTCGTCGGCGATGATCAGGTCCGGGTCGTTGGCGATGGCCATGGCGATCACCGCACGCTGGCGCATACCGCCGGAGAACTCGTGCGGGAACGCCTTGACCCGGGCCGCCGCGTTCGGGATGCCGACCAGGTCGAGCAGCTCCACCGAGCGGTTGGCCGCGGCCTGCTTGGAGACCTTGCCCCGGCCGTGGATGAGCAGCGCCTCCGCGATCTGGTCGCCGACGGTGTACACCGGCGTCAGCGCGGACAGCGGGTCCTGGAAGACCATGGAGATCCGGCGGCCCCGGATCTTCGACAGCTGCACGTCGGAAAGGCCTAGCAGCTGCTGGCCCTGGAAGCGGATGGAACCGGTGATCCGTGCCTGTTCGGGCAGCAGGCCCATCACGGCCAGCGAGGACACCGACTTGCCGGAGCCGGACTCGCCGACGATGCCCAGCACCTCGCCGCGGGAGACCTGGTAGCTCAGGCCGCGCACCGCGTGCACCCGGCCGGACTCGCTGGGGAAGGAGACGTCGAGGTCGTTGACCTCCAGCACGGCTCCGTCGCCGCCGGCGTCGAGGATGCCCTCGTCCAGCGTGATCTCGGAGGCACTCACGCCAACTTGTCCTTTCGCTTCTCCCGGCGGCGGGCGCGGGATGCCGTCGGGTCCAGCGCGTCGCGCAGGCCGTCACCGACGACGGCGACCGACAGCAGGGTGATGATCAGCAGCACCGCGGGCGCGTAGAACAGCCACGGGAAGGTCAGCGCCGAGCCGGTGCCGACCGAGATCAGCGTGCCGAGCGAGACGTCCGGCGGCTGCACGCCGAAGCCGAAGTAGCTCAGGCCCGACTCCTGCAGCACCGCGGAGCCGACGTTGATCGTCGCGTCCACGATGAGCAGCGAGGACATGTTCGGCACGATGTGCTTGAAGATGGTGCGCCACGGGGACTGCCCCATGAAGCGCGCGGCGCTCACGTACTCCCGCGTCTTGAGCGTCAGCGTCATGCCGCGCACGATGCGAGCGGTGATCATCCACTGGAAGGCCACCAGCAGCACGACCAGGATCAACCAGCTGGAACCCTTGAACAGCGGGCTGGCGATGCTGATGATCAGGAACGACGGCAGCACCAGCAGCAGGTCGACGACCCACATCAGGGTGCGGTCGGTGATGCCGCCGAAGAAGCCGGCGGCCGCGCCGACGACCGCCGACAGCGCGGTCGAGATCACGCCGACGAGCAGGCCGATCGTCAGCGACTTCTGCAGGCCGCGCATACAGGCCACGAACATGTCGGTGCCGATGTTGTCGGTGCCGAACCAGTGCGTCACCGACGGCGGGTCGTAGGTCAGGCTGGTGTCGTGGAACTCGTAGCTGTACGGGGAGAACAGCGGATAGCTGAAGGCCACCACGTACAGCAGGACGATCATGACGATGCCGCCGAGCGCCCAGCGGTTGCGCATGAACCGGCGGCGCACCAAGGCGCCGCGCGATACGGGCTTGCTCTGCACGATGTCGGCCGCGGCTTCCTCAGCGGCGGCCGGGTTCACGGTGGTGCTCATGTGCTTCTGGCCTCCTACACCCGGATCCGCGGGTCGAGCAGGGCGTACAGGACGTCGGACAACCAGCCGGACAGCAGCACGCACACCGCGACGAACAGCGTCACCGTGGCGGTCACGTTGGTGTCCTGGTCGTTGATGCCCTGCACCAGCCAGGCCCCCATGCCCTGCCAGTTGAAGATGGTCTCGGTGAACACGCCGCCCACCACCAGCAGACCGAAACCGAAGGCGAACAACGTGGCCATCGGGATCAGCGCGGTGCGCAGGCCGTGCTTGAAGAACGCGCGCCTGCGGGTGAGGCCCTTGGCCTGCGCCGTGCGGAGGAAGTCGCTGCCGAGCACGTCGAGCATCGCGCTGCGCTGATAGCGGCTGTAGTAGGCGATCTGGCCGAGGACGATGGTCACCGTCGGCACGATCAGGAAGCGCAGCCGCTCGTCGAACGCGGCCAGCCAGCCGGCGTCGGCGTCGAGCGTTCCGCTGTACTCGCCGGTGAACTGGAGCCATTCGCTGCCGGTGGCGTTGTTGATCGCCTGGGCAACCTGCTTCACCAACGGGCCGAGCACGAGAACCGGAGTCGCGAGGATCACATAGGAGAAGAAAGTCGATATGTAGTCGAAGAACTTGTACTGCCGGACGGCGCTGGCCACGCCGATCAGCACACCGAGCAGGATGCCGATCGTGATGCCCAGCAGGAACAACCGCAGGCTCACCCCGACCCGGCGCCACAGCTCGTCGGTGATCGCGTGATCCTTGGTGGTCTCGCCGAAATCACCGTGCAGCACGCCTTCGCCCCAGGTCAGGAAGCGCACCGGGATCGGCTGGTCCAGGTGCAGCTCGACGCGCTTGGCCTCGAGGGTGGCCGCGGGTGGCGGCGGGTTGTGCTGCCTGAGCAGGCTCAACGGGTCGAACGAGATCGAGGACAGCGTGAAGGACAGGAATGTCGCCACCACGCAGAGCACGATGTAATTGATCAGTCGGCGAACAAGGAAGCCGAACATCGCCTAGCTCCTCCCAACGGCGGAACGGATCCGCGCCCGTCGGTGGAAGGATGAGTATGTGGTGGTCGGAGCGGTCACCCGGGGGATTCTGCGGCTTACTCCCAGTTCTCGCCACCCTCCACCGGCCGGATTCTTGCGCCGATTGGGTAACGAACCGCGTGTGCGCTGCTCCGGACGGCGCAACGACAAGGCCATTCGGTGATCAGCCACTGTGGACTGAACGGCAGACCATTGTGGACAGCCGCTCGTTGCCGTGGCACCGTAGTGGTGTGTCTGAACTGAACGCAACTGCCGCTGCACTGCTCGGATTGCTGCACGACGGTCCCAAGACCGGCGGGCAGCTGGTCACGGCGGCCGGTGAGCGCTTCGGCGCGTTCTTCAGCGTGACCCGCAGCCAGGTCTACCGGGAGCTGCCGGCGCTGGCCGAGCAGGGCCTGCTCAAGTTGGGCAAGCAGGGCCCCCGCTCCAGCCAGCAGTACGTGATCACCGCTGCCGGCAAGAAGGCTTTCAAGACCTGGCTGACCACCGAACCCGGTCCCGACCACCTGCGCTCGCCGCTGATCCTGCGGCTGGTGCACGCCAGCTCGCTGACGCCCAAGCAGCGCGCCGGTCTGGTCGATTCCGCCAAGGTGGTCTACGGGGCGGAGCAGGAGACCCACCGGACGGCCGCCAAGTCGGCCGAGGACCCGTACGCCAAGGCGGTGGCCGAGTTCGCGCTCGCCCACGCCAAGGCCGTGCTGAAGCTCCTGGAGAGCATTCCGACTAGCTGAACGGGGAGGTTTTCGCCGTCGAGTGCCACCGCCTCGGCGGCGATACCCCTCGCTCTGGGGTGACTCCGTCCGCGGAAAGCGCGGACCGCGTCGCTCGGTTGTGCCCTGTGGGGGCCCGGCCCCCACGCCGGGGGCTGCGCCCCCGGACCCCGAGCGCGCCGTGTAATCCCTCGCTGACGTAATCTTGCTTGTTGTGAACCCGGACGTCGAAGCCGACCTCAAGGAACTGTCCGCGACCCTGGCGAGTGTCGAGGCCGTGATGGACCTCGACACGCTGCGCGCGGACATCGAGCGCCTGGAGGCCGATGCGGCCCGTCCGGATCTGTGGGACGACGTCGAGACCGCCCAGCAGGTCACCAGCCAGCTCTCGCACAAGCAGGGCGAGCTGCGCCGGGTGACCGGCGTTCGTGGCCGCCTCGACGACGTGGGCGTGCTCTACGAGCTGGCCGAGGACGCCGACGACGCGGACAGCGTGGCCGAGGCCGACGCCGAGCGGGCCAAGCTGCGCGAGGAGATCGCCCAGCTCGAGGTCCGCACCCTGCTCTCCGGCGAGTACGACGAGCGCCAGGCGCTGGTCACCGTGCGGTCCGAGGCCGGCGGCGTGGACGCGGCCGACTTCGCCGAGATGCTCATGCGGATGTACCTGCGCTGGGCCGAGCGGCACGGCTACCCGACCGAGGTCTACGACACCTCCTACGCGGAAGAGGCCGGCATCAAGTCGGCGACCTTCCAGGTCAAGTCGCCGTACGCCTACGGCACGCTGTCGGTCGAGCAGGGCACGCACCGGCTGGTGCGCATCTCGCCGTTCGACAACCAGGGCCGCCGGCAGACCTCGTTCGCCGGCGTCGAGGTGGTGCCGGTGGTCGAGCAGACCGACCACGTGGACATCGACGAGAAGGACCTGCGGGTCGACGTGTACCGGTCGTCCGGCCCCGGCGGCCAGGGCGTCAACACCACCGACTCGGCGGTCCGGCTGACCCACATCCCGACCGGCATCGTGGTGTCCTGCCAGAACGAGCGCTCGCAGCTGCAGAACAAGGCATCGGCGATGACCGTGCTCCAGGCCAAGCTGCTCGAGCGGCGCCGCCAGGAGGAGCAGGCCAAGATCAACGCGCTCAAGGGCGACGGCGGCTCCAGCTGGGGAAACCAGATGCGCTCCTACGTGCTGCACCCGTACCAGATGGTCAAGGACCTGCGCACCGAGTTCGAGGTCGGCAACCCCTCCTCGGTGCTCGACGGCGACATCGACGGCTTCCTCGAGGCCGGTATCCGCTGGCGGCGCAGCTCCGGGCAGTGACCGGATGTCATGAAATCCGCGTGAGCTGAACGGGTCGAAATCTCACCCGGACGGGGCTAGATGTCAGGCCGGTAACGGTCGCGGGTAAGCTCGCCGACCGTGATCCGGCTAGAACACGTCACCAAGGTCTACAAGACCTCGACCCGGCCCGCCCTCGACAACGTGAGTGTCGAGATGGGCAAGGGCGAGTTCGTGTTCCTCATCGGCCCGTCCGGCTCGGGGAAGTCCACCTTCCTCCGGCTGCTGTTGCGCGAAGAGGTGCCGAGCAAGGGGCGCGTCTACGTGTCCAACTTCGACGTGGCCAAGATGGCGCGGCGGCGGGTGCCGCGGCTGCGCCAGTCCATCGGCTGCGTCTTCCAGGACTTCCGGCTGCTGCCGACCAAGACGGTGGCCGAGAACGTGGCGTTCGCCCTCGAGGTCATCGGCAAGCCCCGGCACACCATCCAGAAGGTGGTGCCGGAGGTCTTGCAGCTGGTCGGCCTGGACGGCAAGGCCGACCGCATGCCCACCGAGCTCTCCGGTGGCGAGCAGCAGCGGGTGGCGATCGCGCGTGCGTTCGTCAACCGGCCGCTGGTGCTCATCGCCGACGAGCCGACCGGAAACCTGGACCCCGACACCAGTCAGGACATCATGCTGCTGCTGGAGCGGATCAACCGCACCGGCACCACGGTGCTGATGGCGACCCACGACCACTCGATCGTCGACTCCATGCGGCGGCGAGTGGTGGAGCTCGACCACGGCAGGGTCATCCGCGACGACGCCAGGGGCGTCTACGGAGTCGGCCGCTAGCGCCCGTCCCCCGCGGACGCCGAACATTCCCCGAGCCAAGGAACGTCAACCCCGATGCGTGCCAGTTTCGTCTTCAGCGAAGTGATCACCGGGCTGCGCCGGAACATCACGATGACCATCGCGATGATCCTGACCACGGCGATCTCGCTCGGCCTGCTCGGCGGTGGTCTGCTCATCGTGCGCATGATCGACAAGATGCAGCTGATCTACTCCGACAAGGTGCAGGTCATGGTGAGCCTCACCGACGACATCAGCGCCAACGACAAGAGCTGCTCAACGTCGATCTGCGCCAACCTCCAGCGTGAGCTCCAGGGCTCGTCCAACGTGGAGACCGTCACCTTCCAGAACCGCGACCAGAGCTTCCAGCGGTTCCAGCAGCTGTTCCAGGCCGAGCCTGAGCTGCTGCGGCTGACCCGGCCCGAGTCGCTGCCGGCCACCCTTCAGGTGAAGCTGACCGACCCGAGCAAGGCCGACGTGCTGGTCAAGGCGTTCACCGGCAAGCCGGGCGTGAAGACCGTCGACGACCAGGGCGTGTTCCTGCAGCGCTTCTTCGGCATCCTGGACAGCGTCCGGTACGCGACCTTCCTGATCGCGCTGGTGCAGGCCGCGGCGGCGGTGCTGCTGATATCCAACACGATCCAGGTGTCGGCGTTCACCCGTCGGGTCGAGGTCGGCATCATGCGCCTGGTCGGCGCGACCCGCTGGTACACCCAGCTGCCGTTCCTCATCGAGGCCGTGGTCGCCGGTGTCGTCGGCTCCATCCTCGGCATCGTCGGACTCGGCCTGGCCAAGGTGTTCTTCCTGGACGCCGCGCTGTCCGGGCCGATCGCCTCCGGCGTGCTGCCCCGGCTGGACCTGCTGGACGTGGTGGCCATCTCGCCGATCCTGGTCGGCGTGGCCGCGGTCATCTCGGCCATCACCGGCTACGTGACCCTGCGCCTGTACGTGCGGCTGTAGTAACCGGCTGGCGCGCGGACGTAAAATCGGATCATGCCCAAGGAACAGGGCCGCAAGGCCATCGCGACCAACCGCAAGGCGCGCCACGATTACTCCATCGTGGACACCTATGAGTGCGGTGTCGTCCTCATGGGCACCGAGGTGAAGAGCCTGCGGGCCGGGCGGGCGTCCCTTGTGGACGCCTTCGCCACCGTCGACGACGGCGAGGTCTGGCTGCGCGGGCTGCACATCACCGAGTACGAGATGGGCACGTGGACCAACCACGAGCCGCGCCGCAACCGGAAGCTGTTGCTGCACAAGGCCGAGATCCTCAAGCTCATCGGAAAGACCAAGGAGAGCGGCCTGAGCCTGGTGCCGCTGTCCATGTACTTCAAGGACGGCAAGGTCAAGGTCGAGCTGGCGTTGGCCAAGGGCAAGAAGTCCTGGGACAAGCGGCAGACGCTGGCCAAGCGGGACGCCGAGCGCGAGACCACCCGCGCCATCGGCCGCTGGGCCAAGGGCCGCCGCGATTGAG
>DATJJB010000269.1:0-18808 GCA_035492655.1 Kutzneria sp.
GCCAGACGGACGGCATCGGGTCGCATGGGCCCGAGTCTATGGGTGTGCCGGTGTCGTGATCTGCGCGGCTTGTCGGAGACCGTAGGCTGCCCGTGTGCATACGGTTGCGGTGTTGAGCCTCAAGGGCGGTGTCGGCAAGACGACGGTTGCCTTGGGCCTGGCCTCGGCGGCGTTGCGCCGGGGTGTGCGCACCCTGGTGGTGGACCTGGACCCGCAGTGCAACTCGACGGCGACACTGGAACCGGCCGAGACCGAGGCCACGCTGTTCGACGTGCTTCAGAAGCCGACGCCGGAGAACGTGCGGGACGCCATCGCGCCCAGCGGCTGGGGCGAGGGTGTGGACGTGCTGGTCGGCGCCGAGGAGGTGGAGGGGCTCAACCACCCCGACCCCGGCACGAACAAGCTCAGCCGGCTGGAGACCGCGCTGGCCGCCGTGCACGACATGCTGGAAGAGGACGAGCAGCCGTACCAGCTGGTGCTGCTGGACTGCCCGCCGTCGCTGGGCCAGCTGACCCGGTCGGCGCTGGTCGCGGCGGACCGCGCGCTGCTGGTCACCGAGCCGACGATGTTCGCCGTGTCCGGCGTGCAACGGGCGTTCGAGGCCGTGCAGGCCGAGCGTGAGGCCCACAATCCGGAGCTGCAGCCGCTGGGCGTGGTGGTCAACCGGGTGCGGCCGCGTTCGCACGAGCACCAGTTCCGCATCGACGAGCTGCGGGACATCTTCGGTCCGCTGGTGATGCCGGTGGCGCTGCCGGACCGGCTGGCCGTGCAGCAGGCCCAGGGCGCGTGCATGCCGATCCACATGTGGAACACGCCCGGGGCGCGCGAGGTGGCGCTGGCGTTCAACCTGCTGCTGGCCCGGGTGCTGCGGTCCAGGAGCAGGCGGACCCGGTCGGTGTTCGCGCCGGCCGAGGAGGAGGTCTACGACGAGGCCGTCGAGGAGACCTCGGAGGACGCCGCCGAGGAGACGGTCGAGGAGCACACGCCGCCGGAGGCCGGTCCCATCGGCCGGCCGCAGTTCATGGAACCGCACCTGCCCTGATGCCCGAGGGCGACACCGTATTCCTCACCGCACACCGGCTGAACGAGGCGTTGGCCGGCAATACCTTGATGCGCGGGGAGATCCGGCATCCCTCGCTGTCCACTGTGGACCTTGCCGGCCGTGAGGTGGCCGGTGTCGGGTCCGTTGGCAAGCACATCTTCACCCGTCTCGCCGACGGCGTCAGCCTGCACAGCCATCTCCGGATGGACGGCAGCTGGCATCTCTACCGCCCCGGCGAGCACTGGCGGCGGCCGACGCACCAGATCCGGGCCATTCTGTCCACTTCGGACCGTTCGGCCGTCGGTTTTCTCCTGCACGACTTGGAGTTGCTGCCCACCGCCGAGGAGTCGCGCCTGGTCGGCCACCTCGGGCCCGACCTGCTGCACCCCTCCTGGGACGCCGCCATGGCCGCCGAGGCCGCTCGTCGCCTGGCCGCCGACCCCTCCCGTCAACTCGGGCTGGCACTGCTGGATCAGCGCGTGATGGCCGGCGTCGGCAACCTGTACAAGGCCGAGGTCTGCTTCCTGCTCCGGGTCTCCCCGTGGTCCCCGGTCTCGGCCATCGATCCGGCCAAGGCCGTCGAGCTCAGCCACAAGTTGTTGCTGCGCAACGCCTGGCGGCCCGAGCAGTCCACCACCGGCGAGCTGGCGCGGGGCCGTCAGCACTGGGTGTACGAGCGTGGCGGCAAGCGCTGCCTGCGGTGCGGCCATGCCATCGTCCGCGCGATGCAGGGCAGCGGCCTTCAGCAGCGCCCGACCTGGTACTGCCCGCACTGCCAGCCCGGCCCCACCGCGTGACTTTGCTGTAGCGGCAAGCATTGTACGCCACTCACGGCCTCGGCGAATCCGCGTGTATCCGGCCGCGACGTGTGTACTCTTGAGGTCACGGGGGATCTTTCCTGCACGGCCGATGACCACGGGGGTGACCGGCCGATAGGTCCGCGACACCGAGTTCGCATCCACGCCGATGGCGCACGCTCTGGGGAGGGCGGCCCTCGGCGCACGCACTGAGGGGGTTCAGTGACGACCAAGCACGGCTTCGAGATCCGCGGTCTGGACGTGCCACGCGGCGCCGCCCCGCCCACCGGGCGGTTCGGCCGGATGTTCCCGACCCTGCCGGCACGACCGCCGACGGGGCTGCCGCCGGCGGAGCGGCTGGGGCTGCCGGGCGGCCTGATGGACGGCGGCGACACCACGACCCAGCAGGACAGCCCGACCATGGACGCGGGCTTCACCTTCCTCGGCCAGTTCATCGACCACAACATCACCTTCGACGCCACCGGCAACCTGGGCCGGCAGGTCGACCCGGAGGCGACGACCAACTTCCGGCCGCCGATGCTCGACCTCGACCACCTGTACGGTTCGGGCCCGTTCGCCAGCCCGCTGTTGTACGACACCACGTCGCACAACACCAAGCTGGTGCTGTCGGGCGACGGCGTCGACCTGGCCCGCACGGCCGACGGCACCGCCTTGATCGGCGACCCGCGCAACGACGAGAACCTGCTGCTCAACCAGGTGCACCTGGCGTTCATCAAGTTCCACAACCGGGTGGTCGACGGGCTGCGCGACGGCGAGATCACCGACGTGTTCGGCAACCGGTTCCCGCCGCCGCCCACCGGCGACCCGAACCCGCCGCCGAACGCGTCCATCGCCGACCTGCTCAGCGTGCGCACCTACTGGGACGACCTGTTCGCGGCGGCCCAGCAGATCGTGCGCTGGCACTACCAGTGGATCATCGTGCACGAGTACCTGCCGCTGGTCTGCGGCCAGGACAGCGTGGACCGCATCGACCGGGACGGGCTGCGGTTCTTCGACCCGGGCGGCCATCCGTTCATCCCGGTGGAGTTCGCGGTCGCCGCGTTCCGCTTCATGCACCCGACGATCCGGTCCGACTACACGATCAACGACAAGCACACGCTGCCGCTGTTCCCGCTGGACTTCACCGAGCCGACGCCGCCGGACCCGCACGACCGCGCCGATCTGCGCGGCGGGCCGGTCGCGCCGGAGTTCGCGCTGGACTTCCGGCACTTCTTCGCCATCGACGGCTCGCGGCCGCAGCGGGCCAAGCGGATCGAGGCGAAGCTGAACGTGCGGCTGCTGGACCTGCCGCCGATCACCGACGTGCCGGTGGAGATCGGCCGCCAGCTGCGGTCCCTGGTGGTGCGCAACCTGTTGCGCAGCGAGGTGCAGCAGTTGCCGTCCGGCCAGGACATCTCCCGCAAGATCGGGCAGGTGCCGCTGACCGAGGCCGAGCTGGGCATCACCGGACCGGCCTACCTCTGGTTCTACATCCTCAAGGAGGCCGAGCTGCGCCACCGCGGCGGCCGGCTCGGCTCGGTCGGCGCGATCATCGTCAGCGAGGTGCTGGTCGGGCTGCTCGACGCCGACCCGACCTCGTACCGGTCCACGTACCCGATCTGGACGCCGACGCTGGCCGACAGCGAGGGCCGGTTCGGCATGGCCGAGCTGCTCCGCTTCGCCGGGGTGGTGGCGGAGTGATGGACACGTTGTTCGTGCAGACCAACAACCTGGCCGGCAACCAGGTGCTGGTGTGCGCCATCGACGACAACGGCGCGCTGGAGCTCGTCACCACGCTGGACACCGACGGCGACGGCGGCGCCCATGACGGGCTGACCTTCGATCCGTTGGACTCACAGGGATCGCTGGTCTACGACCGGCGGCACCGACTGCTGTTCGCAGTGAATGCCGGCAGCAACACGGTGTCGGTGCTGGGCGGCACGGGTCCGTATCCGCACCTGCGGCAGGTCGTGCCGTCGGGTGGTGTGCTGCCGGTCAGCCTGGCGCTGCACAACGATCTGCTGTACGTGCTCAACGCCCATGCCGGCGGCTCGATCACCGGCTACCGGATCGCCGGCGGCCAGCTGCATGCCATCGAGGACTCCACCCGATCGCTGGAGCTGACGCCGGCCAGCGGGCCCGGGCAGAACGTGGTCAGCCCGGCGCAGGTGGTGTTCTCACCGGACGGCAGCGAGCTGGTCGTCGCGACCAAGGCCGGTGGCGGCGGTCTGCTGGACGTCTTCGCCATCGGCGCGGACGGCCGGCCGTCGGCGGAGTTCACCGCGAACTCCGCCGGCACGCCCGCGCCGTTCGGCTTCGGTCTCGACGGCTACGGCCGGCTGGCCGTGACCGACGCCGCCCTGGGCGTGCTGACCACGTACACGCTGCACCACGGCAAGACCCGGCGGGTGGCTGGCCAGCCGGACGGCAAGGCCGCGATGTGCTGGATCGTCCGGGCCAACGGGAACTTCTACGTCACCGATGCCGGCAGCAACACCATCAGCTGCTACCGCATCGACGAGGACGGCACGCCGACGGTGCTCAACCAGACCACGACCGGGGCGTTCCCGATCGATATGGCGGTCACCTCGGACGAGCGGTTCCTGTACGTGCAACTGGCCGCCGAGGGCAAGGTGTTCGGCTACCACGTCGAGGACGACGCCACGCTCACCCAGGTCGCGTCGCTCGACGTGCCGTCGAGCGCGCAGGGCATCGCCGTGAGCTGAACGGGTGGCGGGGAGGCGAGGACGGACCACGGCCACGCCTCGCCTCCCCGCTGCTACCGTGGAGCGGTTGTCGTGACGAGGGGTGAGGCATGGATCCGATCCTGACCGCGATCGCCGGAGCAGTGGCCAAGGAGGCCGTGACCGCCGGTGGCAAGGCGATCGGCAAGCTCGTGCAGCGGGTGAAGGAGCGCTTCGCCAAGGACCCCGGCGCCGAGGTGGTGCTGGCGTCGGCGCGGGAGAACCCGGACAACACCCAGTGGGTCGACGCGCTGGCCAAGGTCCTGCACCGCACCGAGGAGGCCGACCCGGCCTTCGGCGCCGAGCTGCGCGAGCTGTGGAGCACGGCGAAGTCGGAGGTCGCCGTCAACGCCAGCCGGACCGAGCAGACGGCGAAGTCGGGCGGCGTCAACAACAACATCAGCGGCACGGTCAGCGGAAACGCCATCCAGAGCCGGGACATCAAGGGCAACATAGACATCCGCGGCCACTGAGCCGAGCACGGTCGGACCACCCGGCATCGTCAACTGAGCGCGTCGACCCGTTGCCGGGCAGCGGGTTCACGAGGGTGCTCCAACACGTGCAGGATGGCGTGCGCCTTGCGGGCCTCGGCCAACGCGGCGTCACGGTCGCCGAGCTGCTCGTGGGCCTCGCTGAGCAGCCCACGCACGACGGCCTCCTGGAACAGCCGGTGCTTCTCGACCATGGCGGCCAGCGCCCGCCCCAGCTCGGCGGCGGCCTTGGCCGGTTCGCCGGCCCGCAGGAACGTCTCGCCGATGCTGGTCAGGACCCGACCCTCGTGATAGCGGTCCTCCGTGTCCTGCACGTGTTTCAGCGCCTGACCGAGACCGGTCAAGGCCTCGTCGTAGCGGCCGAGCGCGGACAGGAAACGGGCTCGCTGGTGCCCGAGCAGGGCCCGCTGCTGGTCCTGCGCGGCAAGGGGAATCGCCCGCTCGATGCAGTCCAGGGCCTCGACGTGTTCGCCAAGGCCGTAGTGCGCGAGGGCCAGCGACGCCAGGTCGGTGGCCAGGCCCTGATGGTGATCGGCCGGCTCGACCTCCACCGCCGCCGCGAATTCCGCTTTGGCGGCAACGAAATCGTCCAGCGCGTAGTGCCGGAACCCGAGCTGGCAGCGCATCCGCGCCTCGGCCCGCCGGTCCCCGCGCCGCGCCGCCGCCCGCACGGCGACCTCGTTCACCGTCTTCCAGTCGGTGTACAGCTGGCGGTGGAAGTACAGGCCCCACAACGCCTCGGCCAGCGCCAGCACGGCATCGTCCATTTCGGACTCGTACGCCGCGGTCACCACCTGGACGAAGTTGGCCCGATCCGGTTCCAGCAGGTCCATCGCCGCGGTGTCGTCGCCGTCGAAGGCCGGCACCTCGGCATACCGCGGACTCAACCGCCAGCGCAGCTCGGAGATCGCCTGATCGGCCCCGATCACCCGGTCGACGTACCACCACACCATGGCCCGTAACGCATCCAGCTGCTCGGCCGCGCTGTCGGTGCGGTGCAGCTGTTGCAGCGCATGCCCATGAGCCAGTGGGCTGAACGAGTAGCGGTCACCGTGCGAGGCCCGCAGCAGCTGGGCGTCTTCAAGCACGCTGAGCAGCTCGGTGCCGTTCGGGTCGAGTGCGTCGGCCATGTCGCCGGCGAAGTCGGCGCCCGGGTGCATGGCCAGCAGCCGGTACAGGCGCGCCGCCGCCGGCGACAGGTTCTGGTACCCCAAGTCGAGACCCCCCTTGTCCACCGCCGGGGCGTCCGAGCCTACTCCCGGCGTCGGCTGCGTCACACCACCGGTGGTGGCTGTCCACGTGCCCGCCGTGACCAGGCACGATAGGGGTCGTGGTGTACAAGCAGCTGGTCCGCAGGACGTTGTTCCGGTTCGGCGGGGGCGACCCCGAGGTGGCCCACGAGCGCACGATGGGTGTGCTGCGCCGGGTGGCCGGGATGCCGCCGGTGCTGTCGGCGCTGCGCGCGCGGTACGGGGTGGTCGCGCCGCGCACGGTGTTCGGCGTGCAGTTCCCCAACCCGGTCGGGCTGGCGGCCGGCATGGACAAGGACGGCCTGGCGCTGCCGGCGTGGCCGGCGCTCGGGTTCGGCTTCGTCGAGGTCGGCACGGTCACCCGGCACGCGCAGCCGGGCAACGACCGGCCGCGGCTGTTCCGGCTGCCGGACAGCGAGGCCGTGATCAACCGGATGGGCTTCAACAACCGGGGTGCGCAAGCGCTTGCCGACCGGCTGGACCGGCTGGGGCCGCTGCCGGTGCCGCTGGGCATCAGCATGGGCAAGTCCAAGGTCACGCCGGTCGAGCGCGCGGTGGAGGACTACCGGCACTCGATGCGCGTGCTGGGCCGGCACGGCGACTACTTCGCGGTGAACATCAGCTCCCCCAACACCCCCGGGCTGCGCACGCTGCAGGACCGCGCCGCGCTCAACGAGCTGCTGGCCGGCGTGCAGGAGGAGAACACTGAGCACCGGCCGCTGCTGGTGAAGATCGCCCCCGACCTGACCGACAGCGCCATCGGCGAGCTGCTGGAGGTGTGCGGCGAGCACGACATCAGCGGCGTCATCGCCACCAACACCACGCTCGGCCGGGACGGTCTGCAGCCGACCGACCAGGCCAAGGCCCAGGAGACCGGCGGCCTGTCCGGCCGCCCCCTCGCGGGTCGCGCCCTGGAGGTGGTTCGCCTGGTGCACAAGGAGACCGGCGGCCGCATGCCGATCATCGGCGTCGGCGGCATCTTCGACGCCGACTCGGCCCAACGCATGATCGACGCCGGCGCCGACCTGGTGCAGGTCTACACCGGCTTCATCTACGAGGGCCCCGGCCTGATCCGCAAGATCAACCGCTCCCTGCGCTGACCCCGGGACTGATGGGAAAGGACCATTCCTCCACTCGGAGTGGAGGAATGGTCCCTTCCGAACGGCGGGGGCTTGACAAATGCGAGTGGCGCCTGCCCCGGGAGAGGAGGGCAGGCGCCACGCGGGTCAGCTATCTCAGATCAGGCCGAGGAAGAGCAGGCCGCTGGGCGTCCCGAGGCCGGTGATGTTGTCGTAGCCGCGGGTGGTGTGGATGGTCTCGTCCTGGTTGTTGAACGTCCGGACGCTCCGCACGAAACCGTTGCTGTCATCGGTGCCGTTGACGAAGTCGACCCGCACCGAGCCGCCGTCGACCGGCTTGACGTCGGTGATGGCCGGGGTGTGCGACAGGGCCTTGTACATCCACGGGTTGATGAACCCGTGCCGGCCGCCGAACTGGTCGGCGACGGCCATCAGGCCGGCCATCAGCGGCGACGCGAGGCTGGTGCCGCCGATGCGGTACTCGCCGTACTTGACGGTGCCGTCCGGGAACGTCTGGGTCAGGCCGATCAGCATGCCGGTGGTCGGGTCGGCGTCCATCGAGATGTCCGGCACGACGCGGCCGCGGTTGGCGCCGGTCTGGTTCTGCTTGGCCAGCGCGTCCGGCACGACGCCCTTCTGGTAGTTGGGCTCCGGGAACAGCACCGAGGTGCCGCCGCCGGCGCCGTACAGCCAGGCGTTCGGGTTCCAGGCGCCGGCGCCCAGCGTGGACTTGCCGCTGGCCCAACCGGTCTCGAACGTCTTGCGGCCGTCCTTGCCGATGCCGAGCGACGTGCCGCCGACCGCGGTCACCCACGGGCTGGAGGCGGAGAAGTCGGCCGACGGGGCCGGCAGGTTGTGGCTCTCGTCGCCGTCGTCACCGGAGGAGAAGTAGACGCCGATGCCCTCGGCCGCCGCCTGGATGGCGATGGTCTGGAACGCCTGCACCTCGTCGGCCGGCACGTCCTCGCCGCGGTTGCCGTACGAGTTGGACACGATCTGCGCCAGGTTCTTCGACACGATCGTGTTGAGCGCCTTGTCCAGGCCCTCGTCGGAGCAGTCGGCGCCGCCGACGTAGAGGATCTTCGCGCCCGGGGCCATGGCGTGCACGGCCTCGACGTCCAGGCTCTGCTCGCCGTACCAGCCGGAGGCGTCGCACTGGTCGGGGTCCTCGCTGCCCGGGGTGGGCGGGAAGACGATCTGGCTGTACTGCGACTTGGTCAGCGGGTGCGCCGGGTCGTTGCGCTTGGCGTACTCGGCGGCGTCCGCGTACAGGGTCGGCGACGCGAAGGCGTCGACGATGGCCACGGTGACGCCCTTGCCGTCCAGGCCGAAGCGGCCGGCCACGTCGAGCTGGGAGGCCGCGCGCAGCTGGCCCGGCTGGTAGCCGCAGACCACGTACGGCAGCTGCTTGCCGTTGTAGGCCGGGTCGGTGGTGTCGGTCTTCTGCCCGTAGTAGTCCGAGCACGGCCGGGCGTTGACGAAGGCCGCCGGCGGCGGGGCCACCGCGGGCTGGCCGGTCTTGGCCTTGGGCTGCACGGCGTTCGGCGTCGCGTCGCCGGACCCGCCGACGTGGGACGGCTTGAGCAGCGAGATCGCCTGGTCGATGTTGATCACACCGGAGACGTACGAGGAGACGGCGGCCGGGACCGACAGGTTGCGGTCCTGCGAACGCAGCGTCTTGCCCTGCACCCGGTACTCGCCCAGGCTCACGCCGAAGGCCTTCTGCACCTGGTCGACGGTGCCAGTGGCCTCGACGTAGGCGTTGTTGGCCGGCACCTCACCGGCGGCGAAGCCGGCCGAGGTCAGCCAGTTGCGCACCGCGGTGACCGCGCCCGCGGTCGGCGCGAAGCGGCTCTTCACCTCGTCGGTGCTGAGGAACTTGCGGTAGGACGAGCTGTTCGGGTCGGACACGGCGGTGGCCGCGGCCTCGAGGCCGGCCTGGTCGGCCTGCTTGAGGTACACCCGGAAGGTCAGCTTGGACGCCGTGTCGGCGTTACCGACCTTCGCGTTCGGGCTGGCCCACAGCGGGTGCGAGTCCGGGATCACGGACTGACCCGCCGCGGCGGCGGACGGCGCGAGGCTGGATACTCCGGCCCCGACCATCGCCAGCGCGAGCAGCATCGCTGGAGTTCTTCGCACGAAATTCGCCCCTTCTGAAGTCCCCGCGACAAATAGTCACGGGTGCAGATTTCAGCCCCGGAGCGGCATTCGGGTCCCGCAGCCCCCGCACCCGGGTGCCGAGAAGGCTAACCCTGAGCACAAGCTGAGGAAACAGGCAGATTTTCAAACTGATCGGAGTTTTTAACAGAACTATTGCCGTTAGCCGCGCGCCGCACTCAGCATTCGGAGCAAGGGGTGTCCCACCACTATGAGCAGTGAGCCCCACGCGATGCCACCGAGCGCGACGCCGCCGATGGCCACGGTCAGATTGCCCACCCCGGCGACCAGCGCGGCGCCCGCTATCAGCACATTGACCGGATTGAGCAGATCGACCTTGTTGTCCAACCAGATTCGCACACCGACCAGCGCGATCAAGCCGTACAACAGAACCATGGCACCGCCGAGCACGCCGGCCGGCATGGTGTTGAGCAAAGTGCCGAATTTCGGGCAGAAAGACAGCCCGATCGCGCACATACCGGCCACCGCGTATGCGGCGGTCGAGTAGACCTTCGTCGCCGTCATGACGCCGATGTTCTCCGCGTACGTGGTCGTGCCGGAGCCGCCGCCGATACCGGCCAGCGCGGTCGACAGCCCGTTGGCGATCAGCGCGTCGCCGACGTTGCCGTCCAGGTTGCGTCCGGTCACCGCGGCCACCGCCTTGACGTGGCCGACGTTCTCGGCCACCAGCACGATCACCACCGGCAGCACGGCCAGCACCACGTTGGGCCGCAGCTCCGGCCCGGTCAGCTGGGGGAAGCCGAACCACGCGGCGTTGGCCACGTCGTCCAGCCGGGTCGCGCTGAGCTGGCCGGTCAGCGCCGCGGCCAGCCAGCCGGCGAGGATGCCGATCAGCACCGAGGCCCGGGAGAACAGGCCGCGGCCGAGCACGCCGCAGAGCAGGATCACGGCCAGCGTGAACACCGCGAGGCCGGGCTGGTCCTGGAAGTTGTGGGTGGCCGACGGGGCCAGGTTGAGGCCGATCAGCATCACCACCGCGCCGGTGACCACCGGCGGCATCAGCGACTCCAGCAGTCGCACGCCCAGCGCCTTGACCGCGATGCCGACGAACACCAGCAGCACACCGGTGGCCAGCACGCCGCCGAGCTGCGCCGGCAGGCCCTCCAGCCGGGAGGCGGCCAGCGGCGAGATGAACGCGAACGACGAGCCGAGGTAGCTGGGCACCCGGTTGCGGGTGACGACCAGGAACAGCAGCGTGCCGACGCCGGAGAACAGCAGCGTGGTGGCGACCGGGAAGCCGGTGCTGGCCGGCACGAGCACGGTGGCGCCGAACATGGCCGCCACGTGCTGGAGGCCGAACCCGACGGTCAGCGGCCAGCTGAGCCGCTCTTCGGGGGCGACCACCTCGCCGTCCGTCACACGGCGACCGTCGCCGTGCACGGTCCACAACGCCACGTCAGACCTCCCCGTGGGGTCCGGCTCGCCCGAGGGCCTGGCAACACTGCCGCACCGATCCTGCCACGCGGGGTAGCGGTCTCGGCTAGATAACAAACTGATAATCACACATTTGCCGGCACGATCTCCACCGCCGCGCACGATCCGCCGGCAGCGTTGTCACTATGAGTCACTGGTCATCGGATCGTGGGACGATCTTCGCCCGGTCGGCGGTACGAGGGGAAACCGATCAGCGGAGTCGGAAGGGGCAACACGGCGGCCCGAGGGGACCATGGCCCTCAGCTGTAGTCCGGACCCGAGAGTTCGCGCAGGGCCGAGGCCAGGCCGGAGAGGCGGTCGCTGGCGTCGAGCAGGGCCTCGTTGGGCGACACGGCGCTGCTGGCGATGACCGCCTGGCCGGCGGTGCCGATGAGCGCGAGGTAGCCGTCCAGGCCCTCTTCCAGGCGGCGGCTGAGGTCGGTGACGCCGAGCTCCAACGGCCCGCGCTGGGCCATGGGGGCGATGTCACGGGCCCGTTCCACGGCGATGAGCTGGGCGGCGACGGCCCGCAGGGCGGTGGCTGCCTCGGAAGCGGACTCCTGAGCGTGGGCCAGCGACTCGGCCGGCAACGGGGCCAGGCCGCCGGGACGCGGCGTGCCGAGCTGGACGAGCAACTCGGCCAGGCTGGCCTCGGCCTCGGCCAGCCGGCGCATCGGCTCACGGGCGACCGAGCCGCCCGGCGGCAGCCGCACCGGCGGCGGCAGCGCGGCGGGCAGCGGCTGCCGGTGCAGCATGATCGCCTTCCGCGCGGACCCGAAGAGGCAGTACAGGAACAGCGCCGTCACGATCATCGCGGTGACGCCGGCGAAGCTGAGCAGGGCGGCGTGTTCGACGCCGATCCAGACGCCGCCGAGCACGGTGGCGCCGGACCAGCCGGCCGTGGCCCGCTTGGCCCGACGGCGACGGCGCAGCATCTTGGCGCGGGGATCACGCCAGCCGTGCACCTTGGTGCGCACGGTGTCGGCGACCGGCCCACGCAACTGCTCCGTGACGGTCTGGCCGAGCTTGACCAGCTCTCCCAGGTCACGCCTGCGCGGTCCGGCCGCCATCACGCCACTCCCCCGTACTGACTAGTTCAGGACTGCTTCTCCTGTGCGACCCGCTGCGCGATCTCGGCCTGGATGTTCGAGGCCGGGCCCGCCGCCGGGGTGCCGCTGGTGACCTGGCCGGCCACCGAGCCGCCGCCCAGCGAGGCGCGGATCTGCTCCAGCCGGGCGCTGCCGGCCATCTCGGTGGTGGAGGCCTGCACCTCGAGCATGCGGCCCTGCACCGAGTTGCTGGCCAGCTCGGCCGAGCCGAGCGCGGTCGAGTACCGCTTCTCGATCTTGTCGCGGACCTCTTCCAGCGACGGCACGTTGCCCGGCGCGGCCAGCTCGCTCATCTGGTTGAGCGACTTGGCCACCTGCTCCTGCATCTTGGCCTGCTCCAGCTGGCTGAGCAGCTTGGTGCGCTCGGCCAGCTTCTGCTGGAGCATCATCGCGTTGCGCTCGACGGCCCCCTTGGCCTGCGCGGCGGCCTGCAGGGCCTGGTCGTGCAGGGTCTTGAGGTCCTCGATGTTCTGCTCGGCCGTGACCAGCTGGGTGGCGAAGGACTGCGCCGCCTGCTCGAACTGCTGCGCCTTCTGCTCGTCCCCCTTGGACCGGGACTCGTCGGCCAGCACGAGCGACTGCCGGGCCGAGGCCTGCAGCTTCTCCACCTCGCCGAGCTGCCGGTTCAGCTTCATCTCCAGCTGCCGCTGGTTGCCGATCACCGCGGCGGCCTGCTGGGACAGGGCCTGGTGCTGCTTCTGGGCCTCCTCGATGGCCTGTTGGATCTGCACCTTGGGATCGGCGTTCTCGTCAATCTTGGCGCTGAACGCCGCCATCAGGTACTTCCAAGCCTTCACGAAAGGGTTGGCCATCTCCTCCGCCTGCCTTCTGCCTGTTCCTCGATGTGCGAGAACGCCGCGACCAGGCCAACGAGCCGGTGGCGGTGCGGGTTCCATCGTGTCAGGTGAGCTGGACCGCTACCACCGACCCCGCCGAATATCAGGGTCGCCCCCGAGCCGGAACCTCGGGCAACTCCCTGGCCAACACCCGGACCTCGGTCAGGTTCGCACGGAGTTCGACCAGCTCAACCCCCGAAACGGTGCCGCCGGAGTGGCCCGAATCACGAACGCGTTCCAACCCGATGACGCAGGCGTGCACGCGTGTCGTCAGGGCATCCCGGGCGGCACGCAGTCGCTCGGCGGTAGCGAGTCGATCACTCACCGCACGGAACGCCGAGGTCAGCTCGGCCTCGCCGGCGTCGAGGCGGGCGGCCAGGTGATCACGGGTCCGGCGCAGCCGGGAGGCGCGCAGCACCACCAGGGCGCGGTTGATGGCGTCGATGTCCGCCGCGGCGGCCCGCAGTTCGGCGAGCACGCCGGCGGCGTCATCGGCTTGGGGATGGTCACGCAGTTGATCGACCGTGAGCTGGGCGCGGTCCACCCAGTGGACGTCGTTCACACGATCGCGAGCCGGTGGACTCGCCCGGGCGACGGGCCGACGCCGGGTGAGCACCAGCAGCGATCCGGCGGCGGCAGCCAGCAGCACCAGGGCCACCAGCAGCGCCACCAGCTCGAACTCGTCCAGAGTGGTGCGCCTCCTCCCGTGCTACGCGGCGACCACGACCTCTCCCCGCGGCGGGGCGAGCGTGGGCAGGCGGTGCGTGAGCACCGGCTGGAGCCGGATGTCGCTGAGGTGGTCCCCAACGGACTCGCCCAGCAGCCGGCCGCCCTCGTAGGAGGCGTCCGCCGTCTCACGCGGCTTGGCGGCCGCGTCCGCGGTCGGCGCGTTGGCCACCGCGGCCAGCGCGCTCATGTCGGAGGCGACGGTGTGCAGCAGATCGGCCATCGGCAGGTCCAACGCGTCGCAGATGGCGGCCAGCAGCTCGCTGGACGCCTCCTTGCGGCCGCGTTCCACCTCCGACAGGTATCCGAGGCTGACCCGTGCGGACCGGGACACCTCACGCAGCGTGCGGTGTTGGGTGGTGCGAGTGTGGCGAAGCCGATCACCGATCGCCTCGCGAAGCAGCACTGTCATCGCGCGCCTCCTTCCAGCCGGGCCCGTACCGACCACGTTACCCAGACGGCACCCCCGCTGGCACCGACTTCTCACCACGTACGCCCAAGGCGAACGACCGGCTCAACCCGGATGTTCCCCGGCCCGTGACGTCGGGGCAAGATCCTCGACGCGGCCTTGACCTGGGCTCGAGCGACTCCGGAGTCATCCTCTTCCGATCTTGGCAACGCGTCGCGACGGTCCCTGGTTCACCACACGATCGAGCGGCTCGCCACACCCGCACCGGGGGGATTCGGGCACGTTCGGCTACCCGCGGTTCACCTCAGGCAATTCCGGAGCAGGTCGAGGACGCCGACGACACTGCCGGTTCGGACGTCCTGACGACCACCCGAAAGGCCCAACCGCCGCACCTCGACGCCGGGCGGGCCGGCCACCGCGACGTAGACCGTGCCCGGTGCGACGCCGTCCTGCGGATCGGGGCCGGCGACGCCGGTCAGACCGAGGCCCCAGGTCGCCCCGCAACGCTCGCGGGCCCCCTGCGCCAGTTGGGCCGCGACGTCCGGATGCACGGCCCCGTGCTCGGCCAGCAACTGCCGGTCGACCCCGGCGAGCTGGGCCTTCAACTCCGTGGCGTACACGATGAGGCCGCCACGCAGCACCGCGCTGGAGCCGGGGACCGAGGTCAGCTCGGCCGCCACCATGCCGGCCGTCAGCGACTCGGCGGTCGCGACCGTCTGGCCCAGCTCACGCAGCCGGGCGACCAGATCGGCCGTCACGGCGTCTCCGCCACCGCGCGCAGCCGGAACGCGCGGACCACGTAGTCGATGCCGGTGACGACGGTGAGAATGAGCGCGATGCCCATCGTCACCCAGCGGACGAAGATCAGCACCGGCGGCAGCGGCAGCAGGTAGAAGCCGATGGCCACGATCTGCATCAGCGTCTTGGCTTTGCCGCCCCGGCTGGCCGGGATGACGCCGCGGCGGATCACCCAGAACCGGAGCAGGGTCACGCCGACCTCGCGGACCGCGATCACGATGGTCACCCACCACGGCAGGTCGCCCAGCACGGACAGGCCGATCAGCGCCGAGCCGGTGAGCGCCTTGTCGGCGATCGGGTCGGCGATCTTGCCGAAGTCGGTGACCAGACCGCGCTTGCGGGCGATGTCGCCGTCGATCCGGTCGGTGATCGAGGCGATCACGAACACGCCGAACGCGACGAGCCGCCAGAACAGGTCCGTGCCGCCGCCGGTGAACAGCGCGAGCAGGAAGAACGGCACCATGACCAGGCGCGACACCGTCAACACGTTGGCGATGTTGAGCAGCGGCACCTCAGCTCTGGGCTCGTCCTCGCTCATCGCGGCAGCACTTCGATCGGGCGAACGATGAGGTCCACCCCCTCGCTGTCGATGACCTCGGCGCGGACCAGGTCGCCACGCTTCAAGCCCTCAGCTTCGACGATCACGCACTCGCCGTCGACCTCCGGCGCCTGGTGGGCGGCGCGGCCGACGCAGTCGCTGTCGTCATCCTCCTCGTGCTCGACCAGCACCACCACCTGCTGGCCGATCCGGTCCTCGGCGCGCTGGTTGGTGAGCTCCTCGACCAGGGCCGAGAAGCGGGCCACCCGCTCGGCCACCGTGTCGGCGTCCAGCTTGCCGTCCAGGGTCAGCGCCTCGGTGCCGTCCTCGTCGGAGTAGCCGAACACGCCCACCGCGTCGAGACGGCCCTCGGTCAGGAAGCGCTCCAGCTCCTTGAGGTCGTCCTCGGTCTCGCCAGGGAAGCCGACGATCACGTTGGTGCGGATGCCGGCGTTCGGGCTCAGCTCGCGGATCTGCTCGATCAGCTTGAGGAAGGAGTCCGTCGACCCGAAGCGGCGCATCCGGCGCAGCACGGCCTCGCTGGAGTGCTGGAAGGACAGGTCGAAGTAGTCGGCGACGCCCGGCGTGGTCGCGATGACCTTGACCAGGCCCGGGCGGGTCTCCGCCGGCTGGAGGTAGGAGACGCGGACCCGGTCGATGCCCGGCACCTGCGCCAGCTGCGGGATCAGCGTCTCCAGGGCCCGGACGTCGCCGAGGTCCTTGCCGTACGAGGTGGAGTTCTCGCTGACCAGGAACAGCTCGCGGACCCCGTGCTGGGCCAGCCAGGCCGCCTCGCCCAGGATCTCCTCGGCGCTGCGCGACACGAACGCGCCGCGGAAGCTCGGGATCGCGCAGAACGAGCAGCGCCGGTCGCAGCCCGAGGCGATCTTCAGCGGCGCCACCGGCGCGTCGTCGAGACGGGTCCTCAGCACCTGCGGGCCCCAGGCCGTGCCGTGGCCCGGCAGCGCCACCTCCGGCGCCTTCTCCGGGCGCTGCACCGGGCTGATCGGCAGCAGCGTGCGGCGGTCCACCGGCTTGTGCGAGTCGATCGTCTTGCCGGCCAGGATGTCGTTCAGCCGCTCGCCCAGTTGCGGGTAGTGGTCGAAGCCCAGCACCGCGTTGGCCTCCGGCAGGCTCTCCGCCAGCTCCGCGCCGTAGCGCTCGGCCAGGCAGCCCACCGCCACCACCTTCGCGCCGGAGTCCGAGGCCGCCAGCAGCGTGTCCACCGAGTCCTTCTTCGCCGACTCCACGAAGCCGCACGTGTTCACCAGCACGACATCCGCGCCGCCCTCGTCGGGGTCGACCAGCTGCCAGCCGTCGGCGGTCAGCCGACCGGCCATCTCCTCGGAGTCGACCTCGTTACGGGCGCAACCGAGAGTGAGCAGGGCGACACGACGGGACGTGGAGGGGGAGGACACGTGCTCAAGGGTATCCGGCCGGAGCCGTGCTTCAGTCCGGGAGGACCTGTCGGACCAGTTTCCACACACCCGTTGACGGGTTCCTGGTGTGCTCCCGCCCGCTCGGATCGAGCCGCTCACCCCGGCGCACCGCGTCCGCGACCCCCGCGTCGTACTGGGCGAAGTCGAGGTCGCACTTGTCGTAGCCGGGCACGTGCCTGATCAACTTCGGCACCAGCTGCCGGTAGCTGCAGGCCACTCCCTTGTGATCGTCGAAGTGGAGGAGCAGCCACACCTCGAAGCACGGGTTCGACACCGCCAGGCGCACGTCCAGCTGATCGGCCAGCGTCATCGCCCTCGCGATGTCGAACTCGTCGGTGTCCACCACACACCACACCTCGTCGTATGCGCCACCGACTCGATGGGCGTGCGCCACCAACTGCGCGGGATCGATCCCTTTCCCCAGCACCTTGACCTGCACCGCTGGATTACGGCGTGACCGCTTCAACCCCTCGAAGTAGTCGGGCTCGGTACGCGTGCCGCCGCAGAGGACAAGAATCTGCGTGCGGGGCTCACGAAATGGAGCCCGCCGGCCGGACGAGTTCTCACGACGCATTTCGCTCGCGTACCGCCTCGGCGAAATCCCGCTCGGACAGCACCGGCACCGCACCGTAACTGCCGCCCAGATAGCGCCGCTCGGTGTTCTCCCCCTTACGCGGATGGAAGTCCGTCAGCGGATACAGCGTGCTGGCGCCGTCCGCGTGCTTCTCGACGAACCAGACCTGGTCGCGTTTGAGCACCTCGTCGCCGAGCATCGTGCCCAGCAGCGAGGTGTCGTGCGTGGTGAAGATCAGCTGCGCCTGGTTCGGATTGGTGTCGGGCTCCTGGAACAGGCGGACGAGTTGAGCCGTCAGCTTCGGGTGGAGGCTTGTGTCGATCTCGTCGAGCACCAGGGTCTGACCACGGTCGAGCGCGGTCAACACCAGCGGCAACAGCGTGGCCCAGGCTCTCGTTCCCTCCGACTCCTCCATGAATTCGAGGACCACGCCCGACTCGGCGTGGGTGAAGACGATTCTGGGCAGCTCGCGCGTCGCGAGCAGGTCGGACGGCTCGACCACGGCCATGTCTCGCACACCGACATCGGCAATCCGAACAAGGTCCGTCACCCGCCGCAGATTGCCCGGCGATCGACGAAGGAAATCACCCAGCCAACGCGTGTCGTTCCGGAAACCCAACGGGCGGAACATCAACACATCATCGAAGAACCGGTAGACCGGATACAGCTGGACGATATTGGACTGCACGGCGAGCCCCAGGAACAGCGCATTGGGCCGCATCAGCTCGACGAGCACATCGAGCTTGTTTCCGCCGAGCGTGACCGTGCTGCCGACCTTGACCTTGCCGCCCTCCCGCTCGAACATCACGCGCCTGCGCTTCTCCGGATAGGCGTACAGCCATTCCGACAGCACCTGGCTGTCGTCCACCTGGAAGCCGTACGTGTGCGGGACGCCGTCGAGCACCACGTCGACGACAAAAGCCGACGAGGCGACCGCCGCATCGGGATCGAGTTTGAACGGCCGACGGGGCACACCGCCCTCCGGCGACCAGCGACCGAACGAGTTCCGCACGGCCGACGCCATGAAGTCGAGCGCCTCCAGCAGGTTGGACTTGCCCGAGGCGTTCGCGCCGTAGACGGCGGCGACCGGCACGGCCGGGTCGTTGTCGTGGTACGCGGGCAGCAGCACCAACTCCTGCTCGTCCCGGATCGACCGATGGTTGGCGACACGGAAGCTGCGCAGCACCTGACACCTCCCTGGCGATGGCTTCATAGCCTTTTGTGCAAGTAAACCGCACGAACCAGCCTCTAGCTTACCTCAGGCTGGATGTCGATCAGCTGTTCGCCGTTCGACCGGACGACGGCGCGACACCAACACGGTCGGCGATCGCGGCGACTCCCGCAGAATTGTCGACATCTCGACAGCACAGCGGCGGGTCCCGAAC
>DATJJB010000270.1:0-12480 GCA_035492655.1 Kutzneria sp.
CGACCGCCATGGTTGGACAGCAGCACGGCGTCGGCCCCGTGTTTGACGACGTCACGGGCGTCGTCGACGTTCTGGATGCCCTTGACCACGAGCTTGCCCGGCCACAGCTCGCGCACCCAGTCCAGGTCGTCGAAGTTGAGCGTCGGGTCGAACATCGAGTTGATGAGCTCCTCGACCGTGCCGCCCCACTCGGTCAGCGAGGCGAACGTCAGCGGCTCGGTCGTGAGCAGGTTGAACCACCACGCCGGGTGCGTCGCACCGTCCAGAAAGGTGCGCAGCGTCAGCGCCGGCGGGATGGTCAGGCCGTTGCGCACATCTCGCATACGCGCACCGCCGACGGGCGTGTCGACCGTGAGCATCACGGTGTCGTAGCCGGCGGCTTCCGCGCGCTGCAACAGCTCACGGCCGGCGCCCTTGTCACGCCAGACGTACAGCTGGAACCACTTGCGCGCGTCGGGCGCGGCGGCAGCGACGTCCTCTATGGACGTGGTGCCCATCGTGGACAGTGAGAACGGAATGCCCTCACGCTGTGCGACCTTGGCGACGGCCCGCTCGCCCTCGTGGTTCATCATGCGCGTGAACCCCGTGGGCGCGAACGCGAACGGCAGTGCGCTGCGCCGGCCCAGCACCTCGACGCTGGTGTCCGGATCGGCGACACCACGCAGCACGTTGGGCCGGAACTCGACACGGCGGAACGCCGTACGCGCACGACGCAGGCTGTCCTCCAACTCAGCGGCGCCGTCGGTGTAGTCGAACACCGCGCGCGGCGTGCGCTGACGGGCAATGGTGCGCAGGTCCGCGATGGTGTGCGCGGCGGCGAGACGCCGCTCCGTCGGGTCCAGCACGAACGGCTTGGGTCGGAGCAGCTGCGCCAGCTCTCGTGGACGCGGCAGACGGCGTTCGGTCAAGGCGCACCCCTCCTGACGGTCTCGACACAGCCTATGCGCTGCGGCGACGGAACCGGCCGCTACGGTCGTCGCCGTGCCAGCAGTCATCACCTCGCTCAAGGACGACCACCTGCAGCAGATCCGCGCCCTCGCCAGCCGCACGGGCCGGGCCGAGGCCGGCGGCTGCCTGCTGGAGGGTGCCGCGCTCATCACCCAGGCGGTGGAGGCCGGCGCCACACTGCGGTTCGTGCTCGCGGCCGAGGGCGCCTCGGACCCGGTGACGTCGCTGCTGGCCGAGGCCCACGTGCCGATGCTGGTGGCCAAGGAGTCGGTGCTGCGGCAGGCGGTGCGGCTGAACCGGACCGTGTCCTGGCTGGCGGTCGCGGAACTGGGAGCCACCGACGCCGACCAGCCGTACGGGGATTTCGCCGTGGTGCTCGACAACGTGCTCGATCCAGGCAATTTGGGCACGATCGTGCGGACGGCCGTCGGCCTCGGCGTCGCCGACATCGTCTGCACCGACCCGGAGACCGATCTGACCAGCCGCCGCGTGCTGGACGCGTCGCGCGCGGCCGTGCTGCGCGCCCGACTCCGTCGGTACGACACACCGGTCGAAGCGGTGCGTGACCTCCAAGCTCGCGGCTTCGAGGTGGTCGCGACCTCGGGTCGGGCGGAGACCGCGCAGGGATCGGTGCGACTGAGCGGACGGCCGGTCGCGCTCGTCGTCGGCAACGAGACCGACGGTGTCGGCGACGAGGTGTTGGCGCTGGCCGACCACGTCGTCCGGATTCCGATGTCGGGCGAGGTCGAGTCGCTCAACGTCGGTGTGGCCACCGGCATCAGCCTCTACGAGCTGCGCAGCCTGATGGCGCTGGCAAAGCTCGGCCGGACCGTCGGCGAACTCGTCGCGACCGTTTCCGATCTGCGGGAGCCGGGGTACTCGGGAGAGGATGTGACCGGTCTCAGCGAGGCGGAGCAGGCGCAGCTGAGCGGCTTGCTCCGTCGCATCCGGGAGAGTCGGCGACGAAACGAGTGAGCGATGACCGAGCTGGTGTCCTTCGGTGAACCGTCCGGCCAGGGCTGGACGCAGATCATCGAGCTGGCCACCGCGCTCGTGTTGTGCTCGCTGATCGGACTAGAACGCGAACTCAAGCAGAAAAGCGCCGGCCTGCGCACGTTGACGCTGGTCGGGCTGGGCGCCGCGCTGTTCCTGCTGATCAGCAAATACGGCTTCACCGATGTGCTGGTCGAGGGCCGCATCGTGCTGGACCCGTCACGGGTCGCGGCGCAGATCGTGTCCGGCGTCGGTTTCATCGGCGGCGGCCTGATCTTCGTCCGGCAGAACATCGTGCGCGGGCTGACCACGGCCGCCGTGGTGTGGGTGAGCGTCGCGGTCGGCTGCGCCTGCGCCGCCGGGCTGCCGTTGCTGGCGGTGTTCGTCACGGCGGCACATTTCCTTGTGGTGTACGGCTATCCGCCGCTGGTCCGGCTGCTTACCCGATCCCGGCCGGCGACCACGATCGTGCGGACGAGCTATCGGGACGGCGAGGGCGCGCTGCGCGACATCCTGGAGCTCGTCACGACTTCCGGCTACGTCGTCGAGCATGCCTCCACCAACCGCAACGAGTCGACCAACGTCATCGACCTGCGGCTGCGGCTGACCGGCCCGCGGCAGCTGACCGCGCTCGTGACCGGGCTGTCGGATCAGCGCGGCGTGCTGGCGGTCGACACCGGCGAGGCCGACAACGAGGAGTGATTACGGCTTCGGCTTCGCCGCGAGGACGCGGTAGCCCTTGTCGGTGGCGATCCGCTCGGTGGCGTGGCCCTGCTCGGTGAGCCACTTGGCCAGCGAATCCGAGCCGAGGTTCTTCTGCACCACCAGATACGCGACGCCGTCCGGCTGCAGCCGGGCCAGCCAGTGCAGCAGCAGCTCATGCAGTGCCTGCTTGCCGATGCGGATCGGCGGATTCGAGTAGATCGCCGCGAACCGGGCGTCGGCCGGCACCTGGTGAGGCAGCAGGCAGGTGACCGTGTCGACGCCGGCCGCTTTTGCATTGTCCCGGGCCAGTTCCAGCGACCTCGTGTTGACGTCGACACCGGTGATCCGCCGGCCCGGGTAGCGCTTGGCCAGCGTCAGCGCGATCGGGCCGTAGCCACAACCGACGTCCAACAGGTCGCCGTCGACGGTCGGCGCGGGGGCGTTCTCCAGCAGCACCCTGGTGCCCGGGTCGAGCTGCTTCGGCGAGAACACCCCGGCGTCGGTGGTCAGCTTCAGCGTCAGGTCGGGCAGCTCGACGGTGAGCAGGCGGGGGTCGCTGACCGCGTTCGGGTCGGCGGTGAAGTAGTGCTGGTGCTGCTCGGTCACGCGGCGATGGTAGCCAAGGGTCGATCCTGACAGCGGGTGGCAGTCTTTCGGGTGATGATGACGGCGTGACCAAGAACGTCAGCCGTGACCAGGTGCTGTGGTACCGCGTCCGCCAGCACGGGCTGCTCCGCGACAGCGCGGAGCCGGCCGTGCTGGACATCGGACTGCAGGACACCCAGACCGGCTCGGCCCAGCTGGCGCTGGCCGCCCGCACCACCGGGCCGGTCAGTCTCGACGGGTACGAACTGGCGTGGACGCTGCGCGGCGCCCCGTACTACCACCGGCCGGGCGAACTGCGGCGGTGGGCCGGCGAGCTGTGGCCGTGGAGCGACACCGACGCGCGGGCCCGGCTCATGTGGCAGAAGTCCCGCACGGTCACCGACGGGCTGACCGCGCTGGAGACGTACCGGCTGATCGCGGAGTCGATGCGCGAGGTCATCACCAAGCCCATGACCAAGGGCGCGGCAAGCGCCGCGGTCACCAAGCTGATGCCGACCGGCCAGCTCAAGGACTGCCCGGCCTGCAAGTCGACCCATATATATGAGCAGCCCTTCCGGCTCGGCGCGCTGCCCGGCGGGGTGCGGCTGCGGGCCGGCGAGACCGGATTGCTGTTGGAACCGATGTCCAAACGCGGACCGATTCCGAAGAAATCCACTAATCCGCACGGCCTGGTGCACCGCTACCTCCGCTTCCTCGGACCGGCGACACCGTCCGAAGTTGCGAAGTGGCTCGACACGTCGACGGCCAACGTGCGTGAAATCTGGCCCGACGACCTCGCGGAGGTGACTGTCGATGGTCGACGGTCGTGGCTTCCGGTTGATTATGTTGACGAGCTTGTCAATGTTGATCCAGTCAATGTAGTTCGACTGCTGCCGGCGATGGACCCGTTCCTCCAGGCCCGCGACCGCGACCTGTTGGTGCCCGACCGTGCCGAGCAGAAGGCGCTGTGGCAGATCCTCGGCAACCCCGGCGCACTTCTCGTCGACGGTCAAATCGGTGGCATGTGGCGATCGAGACTGGTCGGCCGCAAGAAACTGGAGGTCACCGTCACCTCGTTCGACGTCGACGTGGACCCCGCGCTGCGGGACGAGGTGCAGGCCGAGGCCGACCGGATCGCCGAGGTTCGCGGAGTGCCGGCCGCGGTCGTCCGGTTCGCCTGACCCACAATGCCGGGTATGCGCGCGAGCCGGTTGTTGTCCACTCTGCTGTTGTTGCAGACCAGGGGCCGGATGACCGCGCAGGAGCTCGCTGACGAACTCGAGGTGTCGGTAAGAACGGTCTATCGGGACATCGAGTCGCTGTCCGTCGCGGGTGTGCCCGTCTACGCCGACCGCGGGCCGACCGGCGGATACCAGCTGCTCGACGGCTACCGGACGCGGTTGACCGGGCTCACCACCGACGAGGCCGACTCGCTGTTCCTGGCCGGCATGCCGGGGCCGGCCGCGGAGCTCGGGCTCGGCACCGTCGTCGCGACCGCCGAGCTCAAAATGCTCGCCGCCCTACCGCCCGACCTGCGCGCGCGGGCCAGCCGGATCCGCGAGCGCTTCCACCTCGACGCCCCCGGCTGGCTGCGCGAAGCCGACGAGGTTCCCTTCCTCGCCGAGATTGCCGATTCGGTCTGGAATGAAAAAATGGTCGAGATTCGCTACCGCCGCTGGAAGACGCCGCGCGAGGTCACGCGGCGCCTGGCCCCGCTCGGTGTCGTGCTCAAGGCCGGCACCTGGTACCTCGTCGCCATGGCCGGCGGCGATCTCCGCACCTTCCGCGTGTCCAACGTCCTCGCCGTGCAGGCCCTCGACGAGCGGTTCTCCCGCCCGGCAGACTTCGACCTCGCGGCGTTTTGGCGCGACTGGGCCGGCCACTTCGAGACCCGGATGCGCACCGTGGACACCCGGGTCCGCCTCTCCCCCGACGCCGTGCGGGCCCTCCCCCACTTCATCGGCCGCCAGGTCGCCGAGCTGGTCACCGCCACCTTTTCGCCGCCCGACTCGCGCGGCTGGGTCGAGGCAGTTGTCCCGACCGAGAGCCTCCGCCACGCCCACGCCGAGTTCCTCCGCTTCGGCGCCGAGCTGGAGGTCCTCGACCCCACCGAACTCCGCGACATGATCGCCTCAACGGTGTCGAGGCTGGCCGGGTTCTATGGCCCGCCGCGGTAACGACGACTACGGGTCGCGGCGGATTCGGCCGGCGTAGTGCGCCTCGAGTCCCTTGTTGTGCTCGTCGCCGCCGGGGACGTTGGCCGACAGGTACACCGGCGGTGTCCTGCCCGCCGCGATCAGCCGCGCGCAGGCGTCGGCCAGCATCATCTGGGCGGCGAAAGCGGAGGTGATCGACGAGATCGCGCACACCTGACCGCCGCCGGCCAGGGGCAGCAGCGTGTCGCCCATCGGACCGCAGTTGTCGATGACGACGTCGGCGAGCTCGTGCAGGTGCTTGCCGGAGGGGTGCCGCGACTCGACGGCAGTGGCGTGGGCCAGCGACGTGAAGGCGATCAGGCTGTGCCCCCGCTCTTTGACGAGCGAGGCCATTTCGACGATCGAGCCGTTTCCGCCGGAATTGGACGCGATGACAAAAAGGTCGGCAGTGCGCGGCGAGGCCAGTTCGTACACGCGGTGCGCGATCGCCGGATCGCGTTCGGTGTGCGCGTCGAGCGAGTCGGCCGGCGCGCCGCCGTAGGTGACGACGTCGCGCAGCGCCAGCTTGTTGGTCGGGATCAGGCCGCCGGCCCGGCCGGCGATCTCCATCACCAGTCCCTGCGAGTGGCCGGTGCCGAACGCCTGGACCACACCGTCGGCCAGCACGCAGTCGGCCACCAGCGCCGCGGCGGCGGCGATGGACTCGCGCTGGGTGGTGACCAACTGGTCGATCAGGTCCTTGGCGGCCGACACGAACTCGTCCTGGCCGATGGACATGCGCCACTCTCCCCTCGTTGGCAACTTGCCGAGCCGGCGCGCATCACGTTAACGGCAAACCGAACGTCGGGCACGCCCCTGGAACAGCGTCAGAGATACAGCAGCGCGTTGACGGCCGCGGTCGCCAGCGCCGCGCCGCCGCGTTCGCCCCGGTTGGTCAGCGCTGGGATGCCCAACTCGCGGACCGCCCGCTTGGCCTCGACGGCCCCGACGAAGCCGGCCGGCAGCGCGATGACGAGCGCCGGTTGAATTTCACCGGACCGGCAGCGGGCGACGAGTTCGGTGACGATCGACACGTCCTGCCCGATGGCCCACACCGCGCCGACCGGCGCATTTCGTACGAACTCCGGCATTCCGCCAACCGTCTCCGCGATGACGGCGGCCGGTCGGCTGGTGATGCCGACGGCGACCATCCGGACGTCGGCGACCACCGGCGCGCCGTCGGCCAGCGCCTGCCGGCCCGCGGCCAGCGCCTGCTCGTCGACCAGCAGGTCGCCGGCCCAGGTGGGGTCGGCGGTGGTGTGCACGAGACGTTCGACGACCGCCCGCGACAGCGGCCCCAGCCCGGCCGTGTCGACGCGCCGACGGAGGATTTCGTACGACTCCGACTCGATCGGATGAGGCACTCGCGGCACGGCTCGGTTTCCCCTCGGCTGGACTGTTTCACACCGTAGTCGGCGGTGTCGGCTCGCCAACGCGTCGGTTAACCTGCTCCGCGAGCGTGGTTACGGGAAGCCGGTGCGAATCCGGCGCGGTCCCGCCACTGTGACCGGGAAGTCGTCCCGCAGCGGTACAGCCACTGGGCGTGAGCCTGGGAAGGCGCGGCGACGGCGGTGATCCGGGAGCCAGGAGACCGGCCACGCGACTGACACGCGTCGCACGGAGGATGTGATGGCTGGCATCGGGCTGCGCCACGGGCAGTGTCCGCGGTGACCCCACCCGGGTTGATCTCTTTTGTCGGCGCCGGGCCCGGCGCGGCGGATCTGATGACCTTCCGCGGCGCCGATCGGCTGGCCAAGGCCGACGTCGTGGTGTGGGCGTCGTCGCTGGTGCCGGCCGAGGTGCTGGACCACGCCAACCCGGCGGCCGTCCGGCACGACTCCGCCGGCATGACGCTGGAGGACGTGCTCGAGGTCTACGCCGCGCATCCCGACTCGGCGATCGTCCGGCTGCACTCGGGCGACCCGACCGTCTACGGGGCGATCGGCGAGCAGATCGAGTGGTGCCGGCGAACCGGTCGGCCGTACGAAATCGTGCCGGGCGTCGGTTCTCTCGGCGCCGCCGCGGCCGCCGTTGGTTGTGAACTGACTTCACCGATGGTTTCGCAGTCGATCGTGTTAACACGCCTGGCCGGTGGTCGGACGGCCGCGTCGATGCCCGACGGCGAAACGGTCGCCGCGTTCGCATCGCACCGCACGACGATGGCCGTCTACCTCTCCGCACAACGTCCGGAGCAGTTGCAAGCCGAGTTGCTCGCCGACGGAAACGGCTATTCCGCCGACACGCCGGCGGTCGTCGTCGCGAAGGCGACGTGGCCGGACGAGCGAATTATCAAAACTACTGTCGGCGCGCTCGCCGCCGACCTTCGCGCGTCCGGCATCCGGACTGCCGCTTTGGTGCTTGTCGGCGAAGCGCTCCGCGACGACCGCGAGATCCAGCGGACCAGGTTGTACGACCCGGCCTATTCGCACGGTTGCCGGCGGCGGTCGACCGAGGGCAGCACGGAGGGCCGGCCGATTCCGGTGGAGAAGCGGAGGCTGCCATGACCGGCGTGCTCACCATCGTCGGTCTCGGTCCCGGCGACGCACGACACCGCACGCCGGCCGCGACCGAAGCGATCGCCGACGCCGAGGCGGTCTACGGCTACGCCGCCTATATAGATGCGTGCGAGGACATCCTTCGCGCCGACCAACTCGTCGTCCGTGGACGGATGACCGAGGAGAGCCTGCGCGCCGAGCAGGCGGTCGAAGCTGCGGCGGCCGGCCGGCGAGTGGTGCTCGTGTCCTCGGGCGACGCCGGTGTGTACGGCATGGCGACGTTGGCGCTGAGCAATGCGTGCGAAATCGAGGAAAATGCAAGACCAGAGGTTCGCGTGCTGCCCGGTGTCACGGCGGCGCTCGCTGCCTCGGCGCTCGTCGGCGCCCCGCTTGCACACGACTTCGCCTGCCTCACGCTGTCCGATCTGCTGACTCCCTGGGACGAAGTGGAACGCCGGCTCCGCGCGGTCGCGGAGGCCGACCTGGCGATCGCGCTGTACAACCCGCGTTCCAAGGGGCGGCCGTGGCAGCTCGACCGCGCCCGCGAAGTTCTGCTCGAACGGCGCGCACCTGCAACTCCGGTGGCGTTGGTCGCCGACATCGCCCGGGACGGGCAGCGCGTCGAGCTCACGACGCTCGGCGAGCTCGATTGCGAAAAAGTCGGCATGACCACCACCGTGCTGGTCGGCTCGTCGACCACCCGGCGGTTCGGCGACTGGCTGGTCACGCCCCGCTCGGCGGCTGCGCGGAGCGCCGGGTGACCGTGCATCTCGTGGGCGCCGGCCCCGGTGATCCCGGTCTGCTCACCTGCCGCGCGGTCGAACTGCTCAAGTCGGCCGAAGTTGTCGTCTACGACCGACCGTCCATGGCGGACATCGTCGCAATCGCCGACTCGGCTGAAATTTTGCACTGCGTTGGAAAAGCGGGGAGCCGTGCGGCTTGGCCGCAAGCAGACGTGAACGAGCTTCTCGTTGAACTCGGTCGGGCCGGCCGCGAGGTGGTCCGGTTGAAGGCCGGCGACGCGTTCGTGGTCTCGCGCGGCGGTGAGGAGGCCATCGCGCTCGCGGCCGCCGGTGTGCCGTTCGACATCGTGCCGGGTATTTCCGCCGCCATCGCCGCGCCGGCGCTGGCCGGCATCCCGGTGATGGTCCGCCAGGTCGCCACCACGCTGACCGTCATCGCCGGCAACGACGACCCCGAGTACCGCCAGCACATCGACTGGGACGCCGTCGCCCGCGTCGGCGGCACGATCGTCGTGCTCACCGGCCGGTCCGCGCTGCGGGACATCGCCGCCCAGTTGATGGCCGGCGGCCTGGCCGCCGACACCCCGGTCGCGGCGATCAGCGCGGCCAGCCGTCCGCACCAGCGCACCGAGCTCGGCACGCTGGCCGAGCTGCCGAACCCGAGGCTGCGCCCGCCGGTGACCTTCGTGATCGGCGAGGTCGCGGCCATCGACCTGCTGGCCGCGAAAGAGCTCGCCGGAGCACGAGATGCAGGCACCGACAGCCGACCGGAGGAGGGATCCGATGCACATTCCTGACGGGTTCGTGAATGCGCCGGTCTCCATCGCCGGCGGCGTGGTGGCGGTGGCCGGGCTGGCGCTGTGCAGCCGGAGCCTGGGGCCGTCGCTGCGGGACCGCGACATCCCGCTGGCCGGCCTGGCGGCGGCCTTCTTCCTGGTGCTGGAGGCGCCGATCTTCCCGATCGGGGTGGGCACGGGCGGCCACCTCCTGGGCGGAACGCTGGCCGTGGCGCTGTTGGGACCTTGGCTGGGACCGGTGGTGATCTCGGTGGTCCTGGTGGTGCAAGCCCTGTTCGCCGGCGACGGCGGGGTGACGGCGCTGGGGGTCAACGCGGTGAACATGGCGCTGATCCCGGCGCTGGTGGGCTACCCGCTGATCCTGGGTCTGCGCAAGGTGCTGCCGAAAACGAAGCTCTGGGTGGCGCTCGCCTGTGGGCTGGCGGGATTCGTGTCGGTCACCGCCGGCTCGATCCTCTACAGCCTGGAGTACGCGGTCGGCGGCGCGACGAGTGTGCCGGCGACGACGGTAGCGGTGACGACGATCGGCACGTACACGGTGATCGCGGTGTTCGAGGGCCTGGTGACGGGCCTGATCGTGGCGGCGCTGCTGCGGCTGAGGCCGGATCTGGTGCGCGTGGGCCGGCATCTGACGCGGGCGAGCGCATGAGCGAGCTTGCGAGCGAATCATTCAACGCAGTGCGTCCGCGAACGCGGACACCGAGCGCTAGCGAGGTGCCGCAGTGAGCGGAGCCGCTCACAATCCGGGAGCGGACCTGCTGATCCCGGCCGACACGCCACTGCACCGCGCGGCGCCGCAGTGCAAGGTGGCGGCGACGGCACTGTGCATCCTGCTGGTGGCCTGCACGCCGAGGGACACGTATTGGCCGTACATCGGCTATGCCCTGGTCCTGGCGACGGCGACGTACGTCGCGCAGATCCCGGCCGCGACATTGCTGCGGCGGCTGGTGGTGGAGATCCCGTTCGTGTTCTTCGTGATTCTGCTGCCGTTCCTCGCAACCGGCGAAAAGATCCACGTTCTCGGTGTCCCGCTAGCGGTCGCCGGCCTGCACTCCGCGGCGGCGATCGTGCTGAAGGCCAGCTTCGGCCTGCTGGCCACGGGCGTGCTGGCGGCGACCACGCCACTGCCGGAGGTGATCACCGGGCTCGAGCGGCTCCGCGTGCCGAAGATCTTCACGGCGGTGGCCTCGTTCATGATCCGGTACGTCGAGGTGCTGAACTCCGAGCTGAACCGCCTGCGCACGGCCCGGGCCTGCCGGGGCGCGGATCCGCGCTGGCTGTGGCAGGCCAAGGACATGGCGCTGTGTGTCGGCGCGTTGTTCGTCCGCGCCTTCGAACGGGGCGAACGGGTCTACCTGGCGATGGCGTCTCGTGGTTACGAGGGATCGCTGCCGGCGACCCTGACCGGTGAGCCGGCGAAGCCCCGCACGTGGGCGACGGCGCTGACTGTCCCGGCGATCTTCGCGGCGTTGACGGCGACAGCGTGGGCGACGGCATGACCCCGCCGGCGATGGTGCTGCTGGGCCACGGCAGCCGCGACGCGGACGGCGTCGACGAGTACTGGCAGCTGGCCGAGGCCGTCAAGAACAGCGCGCCGGACCTACCCATCGGCTGCGGCTTCGTGGAGTTGGCCGAACCGGGCGTGGACGAGGCGATCGATCGACTGGTCGCGGACGGTGCGCACGAGGTCGTGGTGGTGCCGCTGGTTCTACTCGCCGCCGGCCACCTCAAGAACGACGGCCCGGCGGCGATGGCCCGGGCCCGGCAACGGCATCCGTCCGTCCACTTCAGACTGGCCCGGGATCTCGGCATCGAGCCGACGATCCTGTCCGTCGCCGAGGAACGGATCCGGGACGCGGCCGGCGACGCCGATCCGGAGAAGCTCGGCGTCGCCCTGATCGGCCGCGGCTCCTCGGACCCCGATGCCTGCTCCGACCTGTGGAAGGTCGGCCGACTACTGGCCGACAAGCGCGGGCTTGGCACGATCGAGCCGGGTTTCGTCTCAGTCGCCCGACCGAACGTGGCCGAGGCGATGGAGCGCTGCCGCCTGCTCGGCGCGACGACGATCGTGGTCAGCCCGTTCTTCCTGTTCACGGGCATGTTGGTGCCGCGAATCCACCAGCAGGCCGGCGAGTGGGCGGCCAAGCACCCGGAGATCACCGTCAAGGGCGGTGGCCATCTCGGCCCCGATCCGCGGCTGGCGCGCATCATCCTGGAACGCTACCGCGAGGCGCTGCACGGAGACGTCCGGATGAACTGCGACCTGTGCACGTACCGGGTCCAGCTGCCCGGTTACGAGGACAAGGTCGGTCTGCCGATTTCCCTTACGCCGCATGGCGACGAGCCGGCCCGTGGCAAGCGGAGGGCCCGCCGCGCCATCCGGACGCCGGCCCCCGCGCCGACGGTCGAGGTGCGCCGCGGCCGGTTCATGCCGTCCACCACCGCCTCGGACGAGCAGCCGGCGATCGAGCTGCGCGGCGTCAGCTTCGACTACCCCGACGGCACGTCCGCCTTGTCCACTGTGGACCTGAACATCCACCGCGGCGAGCGGGTAGCGCTGCTCGGCCCCAATGGAGCCGGCAAGACCAGCCTGGTGCTCCAGCTCAACGGTGTGCTCACGCCGTCGGCCGGCGAGGTCCTGATCAGCGGCACCACGGTCGGACCGAAGACGCTCAAGGAGGTTCGCCGCAAGGTCGGCGTCGTCTTCCAGGATCCCGACGACCAGCTGTTCACGCCGACCGTCGGTCGGGACGTCGCGTTCGGGCCGGCCCACCTGGGTCTCAAGGGCGACGAGCTCAAGGACCGCGTGACCGAGGCACTGTCCTATGTGGGCCTTGCCGATCTCGCCGATCGCCCGCCACACCGGCTTTCGCTCGGCCAGCGCCGCCGCGCCGCGGTCGCGACCGTGCTGGCCATGCATCCCGAGGTGCTCGTCCTCGACGAGCCATCGTCCAATTTGGACCCAGCTGCTCGCCGCGAGTTCGCGGATCTGGTGAAACGGCTGGGCATGACCACCTTG
>DATJJB010000271.1:0-2360 GCA_035492655.1 Kutzneria sp.
GATCATCAGCCATGAGGAGGCACGGATGGTCGAAGACTCCGGGGTCGACGAGCTCGTCAGGCAGTGGACTGCCGAGCGGTCGCAGGACGCCGAGCTCCAAGAGGTGAATCGGATCAAGTCCCAGTGGCTTGCCGAGACGCCGTCCGTGCCGCGGCAACGGCCCGGAATTCCCGCCCAGCGGGGCGGGCGGGGCAGTGCGCGGGGCCTGTTCGAGGTGGACGCGGTGGACCCGGCCTACCTGGCTGCCATGCGCAAGCGGCTGCCCGGGGTGCCCGACGAGCTGCTCACCGAGGTGGCGACGTGCTGGCAGCTGGCCGGCGCCGTCGAAGAGGCCGAAGCCTGGTGGGACGCGGGGATCAGCCCGCTCGACCAGCGCGCCCTCGACTACCGCGCGGCCGGCCTTGCGCCGTCCGACCTGGCGCGCCGACTCGGCCCGCTCACCGTGCTGGAGCACCTGCGTCGGGGCAGTGCGGCAGCGTGGTGCGTGGCCCGGCTCAACCGGCAGCAACGTCCCTGAATCAGGCGAACCGGCGGTGAGTCGCCGCCGGTAACCAGTGGTTTTGAGGCTACTTGTGAGTAGCCTGTGGTGATGGCGATCCAGCAGTCCGAGTCGACGGCGCCACCGTCCGCTCGCCCACCGAAGGTGGTGGTCCGACTGCTGGTTGTCCTTCTCGTGCTCGCGGTGGCGGGCGCGGCGCTGTGGCTGGTCGATCGGGCCAGCACGCCCACGCCTCATCCCGTCGCGGTCGACTTCCCCGCACTGCACGTCGCACCGGCACCGGTGTCCGTGGGCGCGGCGGCGCCGGCCGCCGACGCCGCGCAGCCGTCGGCCCAAGCCAGCGCGGCCGGCCGACAGGAGACCGCGGACGCCTGGCTGACCCGGGTGTCCACCGCCACCGGCATCCCGGCTCGTGCCCTGCGCGCGTACGCCAACGCCGACCTGACCATGGCCAAGGTGCAGCCCGGCTGCCACCTGCCGTGGACGTTCCTGGCCGGCATCGGGCGCATCGAGTCCGACCACGGCCGCTTCGGCGGGGCCTCGCTGGCCGCCAACGGCGACGAGACCCGGCCCATCATCGGCGTGCCGCTCAACGGCTCCGGCGTGGCCGACATCTCCGACACCGACGGCGGCCGCCTCGACGGCGACGCCGTGCACGACCGGGCCGTCGGCCCCCTGCAGTTCATCCCGTCCACCTGGCGGAACTGGGCCTCGGACGGCAACGGCGACGGGGTCGCCAACCCGCAGAACATCGACGACGCCGCCGTGACCGCGGCCCGCTACCTGTGCGCAGGCGGCCGCGACCTGGGCACCGCGTCGGGCTGGTGGGCGGCCGTGCTGTCGTACAACAACTCGGTGGAATACGGACAGAAGGTCTTCTCGGTGGCCGATGCGGCCGCCAAGGCCAGTGCGAGTCGCTGACCCGTCGGTGTTACCGTCGACAACGTGGTTCGAGGTCTGCTCGCCCCCCGCTGGCTGCTGGTCCATCTGCTGGCCATCGCGGCCGTGGTCGTGTGCTTCCGGCTCGGCTGGTGGCAGTGGGACCGGTCGCAGGAGTCGTCCGGCACCCTGCAGAACCTCGGCTACGCCTTGCAGTGGCCCCTGTTCGGCCTGTTCGTCCCGTTCATGTACTGGCGGATGTGGAAGCTGGACAAGGAACGTCGGGTGGGGCAGTCCGAAGCTCCGGTCGTCGACGAGGTCGTGGCCCCCAAGCCCCGCCGCTCGCCGACCGAGTGGCGCGCCGCCGCGCCGACCGATCAGGTCGACGACGCGATGGCGCAGTACAACAGCTACCTCGCGTCGTTGAGCGCGAGAGACGGAGAGTAAGTCGATGAAGGGGTCCCTCGCCCGCTTCCGGTTCATGGCCTACCTGACCGGTGTCGGCCTGCTCGTGCTGACCGTCGGCGTCATCCTGAAGTACGCGGCCGACGCGCCGACCCTGGTCGCGGTGGTCGGCCCGATCCACGGCTTCCTGTACATGATCTACCTGGTGTGCGCCTTCGACCTGTCGCTGAAGAGCAAGTGGCAGCCGCTGTACACGCTGGGCGTGCTGCTGGCCGGCACCATCCCGTTCCTGTCCTTCGTGGCCGAGCGCAAGGTGACCCACCGCGTGACCGCCCAGCTGGCGGAGGCCGCTCCCGCTGCGTGACGCGGCGGTAACGCGGCGGACCTAGACTCCGCCGATGACCGTGCACCCTGTCGACCAGCGGCTCCCCGCCGGCCAGCTGCTCACGTTCGGCCTCCAGCACGTGCTCGCCATGTACGCGGGCGCGGTGGCCGTGCCGCTCATCGTCGGCGGCGCGATGCATCTGTCCACTGCGGACATCGGCTATCTGGTCAACGCCGACCTGCTGGTGTCCGG
>DATJJB010000272.1:0-16347 GCA_035492655.1 Kutzneria sp.
GACCTGTCGGCGTTCAACCTGTTGGTCCACCGGGGCCGGCTGATGGTCATCGATCTGCCGCAGGTGGTGGACGTGGTGGCCAACCCCGGCGGGATGGATTTCCTGGTCAGGGACGTGCGCAACGTCTGTGGCTGGTTCACCCGGCGGGGGCTGCCGTCCGACCGGGCCGACCCCGAGGCACTGCTGGGAGAGCTGGTGGCCGTGATGTGGTGAGGGTCATGCCTCAACGGCCGTGTGGGGAGTGTCCCGTCCCGGGTGGGGCCGGACTCCGGTAGAGTCATGGTCAGTCAATGGCGCGATCACAGATGCGCCGCTCCCGGTTGACCACCCGGATTCTCATTCACCCCACGGGCGCACAGTGCGCCCGGGCTCGTCCCTGTGACGTGTCCCGCCTCATCTGGCGGGGCCTGACGGTGCGGCGCGCCACGTCACGGAGGTTCGTTCTGCCCACGCCCGTTTACTCCAGTACCCGCACGTCCCGCCCACACCAGGGGTCCGGCCGACGCCGGCCCTCCGGTGGCGGGCGCGGCGGCCCGTCGCACGGATCGTCGAACGGAGGCGGCTCTCAGTTCAGCCGCCCCACCGGCTCCGCGACCCCGCCCGCGCAGATGTGGACCGAGCCCGCCGAGGGCATGCCCACGTTCGCCGACCTGGGGCTTCCCCAGCCGCTGATGGACGTCCTGACCGCCGGCGGCTTCACGGTGCCGTTCCCGATCCAGGCGGCCACCCTTCCCGACTCCCTGGCCGGCCGCGATGTCCTGGGCAAGGCCCAGACCGGGTCCGGCAAGACGCTCGCATTCGGCCTCGCGCTGCTGGCCCGGCTGGCCGGCGAGCGCTCCAAGCCGAACCACCCCCGCGGGCTCGTGCTCGTCCCGACCCGTGAGCTCGCCCAGCAGGTGGTGGACTCGATCGAGCCGTTCGCCCGCCACCTCGGGGTGCGCTGCGCCGTGGTCGTCGGCGGCACCTCGATGAACCGTCAGATCGACGCGCTGCGGCGCGGGGTCGACCTGGTCGTCGCAACCCCCGGACGGCTCACCGACCACCTCCAGCAGGGCACCGCCGACCTCTCCGAGGTGTCGTTCACCGCCCTGGACGAGGCCGACCGGATGGCCGACATGGGGTTCATGCCCCAGGTCACGGCCATCCTGGACCGGACCGCACCCGGCGGGCAGCGGCTGCTGTTCTCCGCCACGCTCGACGGTGAGGTGGACAAGCTCGTCCGCCGCTACCTGACCAACCCGGTGGCGCACGCGGTGGCGGAGTCCTCCGAGGGTGTCGAGACCATGGACCATCACGTGCTCATGGTCACCAACGAGCACAAGCCCTCGGTCGTGGCGGAGATCGCCGCCCGTGAGGGCCGCACGCTGCTGTTCGTGCGCACCAAGCACTCGGTGGACCGGCTGGTGAAGAAGCTGCGTTCCGTCGGCGTACCCGCAGGCGGGCTGCACGGCGGCAAGGCGCAGGGCGCCCGTACCCGCATGCTGGCCGCGTTCTCCGACGGGTCCAGCCCGGTGCTCGTCGCCACGGACGTCGCCGCCCGCGGCATCCATGTCGACGACGTCAGCCTGGTCGTGCACGTCGACCCGCCGGCCGACCCCAAGGACTACCTGCACCGGGCCGGCCGCACCGCCCGCGCCGGGCAGTCCGGCACCGTCGTCACCCTGGTCACGCACGACCAGCGGCGCGCGGTGCACGGCCTGACCTCGCGGGCCGGCGTCAAGCCGACCAGCACCAACGTCCGCCCCGGCGACGAGGAGCTGGTGCGCATCACCGGCGCCCGCGTGCCCAGCGGCGAGCCGGTGCCGGAGTTCATCCCCAAGGTGCGCACCCCGCGCCCGGGTGGCGCCGGCGGCGGCCAGCGTCGCAGCTGGGGCGACCGCGGTGAGCGGTCCTCCGCCGAGCGTGGCGGCCGCAGCTGGGGCGAGCGTCGTGGCAGCGGCGGCGGCGAGCGTGGCAGCCGCGGCGAGCACGGCCACGGCGGCCCGCGCGGCGAGGGTCGCAGCTACGGCGGCGAGCGCCGTCGCAGCTACAACCACTGATTGAGCACGAAAAAGGGGCCCGTCCGGCAGGACGGGCCCCTTTTGTCGGTCAGCTCAGGTGCTCGCCCAGCGCCGCCACCGGGCCGAAGACGATGATCGCCGGCGGGCGGATCTCCTCGGCGGTGACGCGGTCGGCCACCTCGGACAACACCGTCCGCACGACCCGCTGCGAGCGCGTCGTGCCCTCCTGGATCACCGCCACGGGCGTGTCGGCCGGACGGCCTTCGAGCAGGGCGTCGGCGAAGGCACGGATGCGTTCGACGCCCATCAGCAGCACCAGCGTGCCCTTGAGTCGGGCCAGCGCGGGCCAGTCGACCAAGGAACGCGGGTCATCGGGGGCAACGTGGCCGGAGACGACCACGACCTCGTGGGCCACGCCGCGATGCGTGACGGGCACGTTGGCCACCGCCGGCACGCCGAAAGCGCTGGTCACGCCGGGCACGATGGTCACCGGCACGCCGGCCTCGGCGCAGGCCAGCAACTCCTCGAAGCCCCGGCCGAACAGGTACGGGTCGCCGCCCTTGAGCCGGACCACGAACTTGCCGGCCTTGGCCTCCTCGATCAGCGTCGAGTTGATCACTTCTTGGCTGGCCGCCCGCCCGTACGGGATCTTGGCCGCGTCCACCACCCGCACGTGCGGCGGCAGCTCGTCGAGCAGCTGCATCGGCCCGAGCCGGTCGACCACGACGACGTCGGCCAGCGACAGCAGCCGCCGCCCGCGCACGGTGATCAGCTCCGGGTCGCCGGGGCCGCCGCCGACCAGGGCCACGCCGCCCTCACGGGGCTTCTCCGGGTGGTCGACCACCGACCCCGTGCGCAGGGCGGTGAGCACGCCGTCCCGCACGGCGGCGGAGCGCCGGGGCTGGCCGCCGGACAGCACGCCGAGCAGCAGCCCGTCGTGCTCGCCGACGGCCGGCGTGACGGCGGTGCCCTGGGTGCCGGCGTCGGACCGCACGCAGAAGATGCGCCGCCGCTCGGCCTCGGCCGCCACGGCCTCGTTGACCTCGGTCACCTGCGTGCAGGTGACGACGTACCAGGCGCCGTCGAGGTCGCCGTCGGCGTACGGCCGTTGGTGCCAGGTCAGCTCGCCGGCGTCGGCCATGCCCTGCACGGCCGGGGTGATGTGCGGCGCGATCACCTCGACCGCCGCCCCGGAAGCGACCAGGCGGGGCAGCCGCCGCTGCGCCACGGTCCCGCCGCCCACGACGACCACGCGGCGGCCGCTGAGGTCGAGCCCGACCAGATAGTGCTGCTCAACGGACATGGGCGTCAGCCTGCCATGCGTCGACCAGCGCGTTGACCACGGAACCGGCGATCGCCGCGCCGCCGCGCTCGGTGGCCGAACTGGCCGACGGCAGCCCCGAGCGGCGCAACGCGGCCTTGGCGTCGACCGAGCCGACGAAGCCGACCGGGATGCCGATCACCAGCGCCGGCCGCAGCAGACCCGCGGCGCTCAGCCGCAGGATCTCCTGCAACGCCGTCGGGGCGTTGCCGACGGCCCACACCGCGCCGTCGGGAAAAGCCTTGGCCGCCAACCGAATCCCGGCGGCGGACCGGGTCGTGCCGTCGGCCTTGGCCAGCTCGGCCACGCCCGGCATGTCCAGCCCGATCACGGTCTCGCGCGGCGCGACGGCGGCGGCCAGCATCCGGACGTCCACGACCAGCGGGGCGCCCGCGCCCAGCGCGTCCCGCCCGGCGGCCAGCGCGGCCTCGTCCAGCACGAGGTCGCCGAGCCAGGTCGGGTCGGCAGTGGTGAGTATCACCCGCTCGGCGACGGCGCGGGTGAGCGGCGGCAGGTGCCCGGTGTCCACCCGGGACCGCAGGACGGTTAGCTGGTCGGTCACACGGCTCAGGATTTCATGACGATCCGAGCGGTCACGGGCCGGTTGAAGCAGGAGGCGCCGACCAGGCCGTACCCGTCGACGATGTACACCGTGCCGCTGTGCTGCGTGGAGCCGTCCGAGCACAGCACGTCCATCGAGAACCGCCCGGTGCCGTGGCACCAGCCGATGGCCGAGGTCTTGTCGAGACGCGTCCCGCAGTCGTGCAGGCCGGTGTCGGCGGTGGCCACGCCGGCCGTGGCCAGCATCAGGGCGGCGACGAGCAGCATCCTCATTCCGCCGGCTCCATCTCGACGATCTTGCGGTCCCCGGTCGACTGCTCGACGACCACCGGCGGCGCCGCGAACCGGCGCCGCATCAGGAACGCCGCCGCGGTGACGGCCGAACCGGCCACGAAGGACACCAGGCACCACACGAAAACCTGGCCGAACAACCACATCATCAGGCACTCCTGGTCTTGTCCACGACCACACCCTGGCCGAACAGCCGGGTCAGCAGCGCGACAGTGTTGGCCTTGTGCGCGGCGTCGGGCAGCACGCCGTCGAGCACGACCCGGCCGTCCGTCACCGACACCGTCACATTCGCACCGGATTCCAGCGTCAGCACGGAAACCAGGGCGGCGGCCGCGGTCGTGGTCATCGCGAAGTCGGTGCCGGGACTGGTCGAGGTGTGGTCGACCAGCGCACGGCCGTGCGCGTATTCGCCGATCACGTGCAGGAACTGCTTGCGCCACGCGTCCTGCTGGGTGGTCCCGGTGATCACGACCTGCTTGTCGTCCACCGAGATGGTCAGCGGCCCCAGCGCCGGGTCGCGGGCGGCCACCGATCGCACGCCGGGCAGCGCCTGCACCGCCTTCTTGGCGTCCGGGATGCGCTCGAACGGCACACCGACCAGCGTCACGTCCCGGCCGCTCACCACCACATCGCCCGAGCCGGCCAGCGCTTTGTTCGACTCGGCCGAGATCTGTCGCTCGATGTCGTTGCCCTGCACCGCGATGCCGATCAGAGCCAGCGCTGCGGGTACGGCGACGGCGGAGGTCAGCCAGTACCGGGTCCAGGGACGCACACCCTCGGTTCTACTCGCCGACGACCGCGTTGCGGCACAGGCTGGCCGACGGTTCACCCGGCCGTGCGACCCCTGATGCAGGGAAGGACGCCTTCACTGCGTTCAACGCAGGTAAGGCGTCCTTCCCTGCATTCGGGGTGGGCCTGTCAGGGCTTGATGCGCACCGCCGCCACCGTCACGTTCTCGCCCTTGGCCTTGGGCACCACCAGCTCGACCGGCCGGCCCTCGGCCATCTCCGCCGCGGCGTACAGCGCGGCCGCCTCGGCCACACTGGGCGTGCCGGTTTCCCGTTGCACCACCGCACTCGGGTTGGGAACGTCCACAGTAGACAGAGTCTCGGCCGGATAGGTCAGCAGGGTCGGCGGATCCTCGCCGACACTGCCCTGGCCGTGCCAGAAGTTCCAGTCCTCCAACGCCTGCAGCACACCGGCCTCACGGGCCTTCAGGTCGATGCTGGCGAACGCCCGCACGGCCCGCAGGTCCAACCCGAAGTCCCACTCCAGCATGGACAGCACGGAGCTGACCTCGTCGCCGGACACGCCCTTGGACGCACCGACGCCGACCACCAGCGTGCGGGGCACGATGCGCAGCAGCTCACCGCCGTCCGGCAGCTGCGTGGCCAGCCGGTCGTCGATCACGATCGTCCAACGGGCGCCGTTGGAAAAGCCCACGTTGTCCGGCAGCGGCGGCAGGTCGAAGCCCATCGGGTTGAGCAGCCGGATCGGCTCACCGTCCAGCAATGCCGCGGCACACTCGGCGATGTCACCGTCCACAGTGGCGTCGAGCTGGTCGACCAGCTGTTCCAGCACCGTGTCGCCGGTGTTGTCGCTGCCGGTGGACGCCACCATGGTCAGGCCGAGCACCTCGGCGATCCGGTCGGCCAGCGCGTTGGCCCCGCCCGCGCTGCCGCCGGCCAGCACCACCACGAACTCCTCGGTCACGCACACCACGGCCGGCGAGGACTCGTCCTGCACCAGCATCGGCGCGATGGTTCGCACCGCGGCGCCGATCGGCATCAGCAGCACGGCCGAGCCCAGCCTGGTCCACATCCGGTGCACGGCCTGGTGCGCCGGGCCGTCCCCGACCATGGTGTCGCGGCCCAGTCTGGTCGACAGCTCGACGGCCAGCTTGCGCTGCTCGGCGTCGATGGCGAACAACCCGATCACGACCGCACCCCCCACAACACCGTCACCGGGTTGACCGCGGACAGCCGGCTCGACCCGTCGGGCAGATCGGCCAGCCGGGACGCGGACAGCTGCACGCCCTCGACCCGGTAACCGCTCTCCCGCAACGCATCCCGGGCCGGCGCGATCCGGTCCACCGCGGCCAGCGACACCACCATGCGGGGCGCGCCGACGCTGGCCGCCGCCCGCACCACCTTGGTGCCGCCGCCACCGACGAAGATCGCGTCGGGCTGGGGCAGGCCGTGCACGGCGGCCAGGAACTCGGCCTCCACCACCCGGACCTCGACGCCATGCGTGGTGACGTTGGCGATGATCCGCACGCACTGCACCGGATCCCGCTCGATCGCCACGACCGCCGCGCCGAACCGGGCGCATTCCACTGCCACGGAGCCGGATCCCGCGCCGACGTCCCAGATCAGCGTGCCCGGCGTCGGGGCGAGCTTGGACAGCGCCAGCGCCCGCACCTCGGCCTTGGTGACCATGCCGTCCCGGTGCGCGAAGTCGTCCTCGGGCAGCGCCCAGCCGGCCGTGCCGGGCAGCGGCTCGCCGCCGGCCAGCCAGCCGCGCGGCGCGACCGCGTCCGGATCGGCCAGGCACAGCACCACATTCGGCTCACGCCACGGCCTTCTGGCCGCCTCGGAAGCGTCCACAGTGGACACGACTTCGTCGCCGCCGATGTCCTCGGCCACCACGAAAGTGCGCCGCCAGCCGGTCAGCCCGGCCCCCAGCTCCGCCGGCCCCGCGCCGGGCGCGGTGAGCACCGCGACCACCGGACGAGCCCGGCAGACGTTGAGCGCCGCCCGCAGGCCGCGGCCGTGCGCGCTGACCACCGTGACGTCGTCCCACGGCCGGCCGACCAGCGCCGCCAGCCGGGCGATGCTAGTCGGAGCCGGCACCACCTGCGGCCGAATTCCCTTGTCCCGCAGCGCCCGCAGGATGCCGAAGTAGCCGGGGTCGCCGGAGGCCAGCACCACCGCCGGCCCGTGCTCGGCGGTGTGCGCGGCCAGCGCCTCGAGGGCCTTGTCCAGCGCCCCCAGCTCGATGGTGGTGGCGCCGTTGCGGACGTGCAGGTCCAGGTGCCGACGACCGCCGACGACCAGGGTCGCCTTGTCCACCAGGGCCTCGCCGCCGGGCGGCAGCGCGGCCCCGTCCACCCCGATCACGGTGATCGTCATCAGCTCATCCGCTCTTGCGCGTCCGCTTCGCCTGCGTGGTCTTCTTGGCCGGCTGCTGTTTGGCGGTGCCGGTACGCGCCGTGGTGCGCGGCGCCTGCGCGATCTTGGCCGGCGACACCGACACCTTCTGCGGCTCCTCGGCCGGCATGTCCAGCGCGGCCTGGTCGGCGTCCGGCTTGGCTGCCGGCTTGGGCGCGGGCGCCTTGGTGCGGGCGTCGGCCTGCCAGCTGTGCACGGCCCGCCAGGCCGCCTGCGACGTCTCACCAGAGGCCTGGACCGGCACCTCGCTGCGCGCCGCCGCCGCGATCCGGTTGGTCCGCCCGGCACGCGCCGACCACGTGCTGCGGCGCGCGACCCGCTCGCCCGTCTCGACGGCCTCCTCGACCGGCTCGGCCGGCGTCTCGGCGCGGCGGTAGCGGGCCTTGCTGCCGGGGGCCATCGCCTTGCCGACCAGGAACAGCGTGTGCCGCCACAGCTTGCGCTGCTTGACGGTCGCCTCCAGCTCGCCGAGCGTCGTGGTCAGCAGCAACTCGTCCGGCCAGGTCGTCTTGTACGCCACCACGACCGGCGTGTCGGCGGCGTAACCGCCCTCGGTCAGTTCCTCGACCAGCTGGCCGGCGCGGGCCGCCGCGACGAACACGCCCATGGTCGCGCCGTGACCGGCGAACTGGCGGATCTGGGTGGCGTCGGGCAGCGCGGTGGCGTCCACCCGGGTCAGGATCAGCGACTGGTCGACGTCGGTCAGCTCGCGGCCGATCGCGGACACCGCCGCCGACACCGGGGACACGCCCGGCACGATCTCGGACTCGACGCCGATCCGGCGACAGGCCTCGACCTGGTCGCGGACCGCGCCCCAGAGCACCGGGTCGCCGGTGATCATCCGAACCACCCGGAGCTTGTCCCGCGCGGCCCGGCGGAACAGCTCGACCAGGTCGTCCGCGCCGGACCGGGACAGGTCGATCAGCTCGGCGTCGGAGCGCACGTGCTCACGGATGCACTCGGCGTCGACCAGGCTCGGGGCCCACACCACCACGTCCGCGTCGGCCAGCCGGCGCGCGCCGCGCAGCGTGATCAGGTCGGCGGCGCCCGGACCCGCGCCGACGAAGGACACCAACCCCGACTTCACAGTTGCTCTCCTCTCCCGCCGCGAGGCGGAAGTATCACGACGGTGGACAAGTACGGCGCAGCAACCGTCTCGTCCACATCGGACAAGGGGAGCACCCGTGCCTCCTGCGTGCCGAGATGCTCGGCGTACACCGAGCGGTCCAGCGCCCCGGCGGCCTCGATCTCGGCGCGGAGCTCGTCGAGTCGTCGGCCGCCCTTGTAGGCGACGACGGTACCGCCACCCCGCAAGGCGGCCCGCAGCCCGGTCAGGTCCCGGGTCACCGGCACCAGCGTGAGCGACTCCGCGCCTTCCACCAGATGGAGTCCGGCCGCGCTGGCGGCGGCCTGCATCGCGGTGATTCCGGGGCTGTAGGCCACTTCCACCGCGGGCAGCAACCGCCGAACGGTGGCCGCGAGATAGGTGAAAGTGGAGTAGACCATCGGGTCCCCGATGGTGGCGAACACCGCGCTGCCGCCGTGCTCACGGAGATGATCGGCCACTCGCGCGCCGGCCGCGTCCCACAGTTCGTTACGACGTTGTTGTGAACCGCGCACGTCGTCGTTCAACGCGAACACCAGTCGCTCCACCGGGACGTCAGCCGGCAGGTGCGCGCGGACCACCGCCTCGGAGCGGCCCTCCTCGTCGGCCGACATGACCGGCACGAACACCCGGTCGGCGGCCTTGAGCTCGCGCAACCCGGCCAGCGTGAGCAGCTCCGGGTCGCCGGGGCCGACACCGAGTCCGACCAGTCTCACTTGACGCACCTTTCGACGAACCGCCGGATGGCGAGCGGGGCGCCGGCCGGATGTGTGTGCAGGTAGGACGCGTGCACGCCGCCGTGCACGAAGCCCTCGGGCTCGGCACCGCGCCAGCGCCAGGCCGACTGCGCGCCGTGTCGGGGGGTGACGGCGGTGCGATGGAACTCGTGCCCCGTCACCCGGTCCCCGATCGAGTGCAATGTTGACTCGACCGGGGCTAGAGCGTCGCGGTAGCCGAGGGTCAGTCGGGAAGTCATGGTCGCCGTGGCGTCGAGGACCCCGCACATCGGCAGGCCGTCGAGCTCCCGCACGAGATAGAGCAGGCCGCCGCATTCGGCGTGCACGGGCGCTTGGCGCGCCAGGTCGGCGACCTCTCGCCGGAGCGAGTCGTTGGCCGAGAGCTCGGCGGCGTGCTGCTCGGGGAAGCCGCCGGGCAGCACCAGCCCGGCGGTGTTGTCGGGAAGTTGCTTGTCCCGCAACGGATCCAGGGTCACGACCTCGGCACCGGCGGCTTTGAGCAGCTCCACGTGCTCGGCGTAACCGAACGTGAAGGCCGATCCCCCGGCCACCGCCACCACCGGTCGGCCGTTGACCGGTTCCACGTCGGGCCGCCAGGGTTCGACGGTCAGCTCCGGCGCGGTCGACGCCAGGGCCTTGACCGCGTCGAGGTCAACGCCTTCAGACACAGCGTCAGCCATCGCCTCGACGGCTTGCACCGCAACGGATCCGTGCTCCGCCGCGGTGACGAGACCTAGGTGCCGCGACGGCACCTCCAGGCCGGCGCCGCGGCGGACCACGCCCAGCACGTCCAGGCCGACCTCGCCGCAGGCGTCCCTGAGCACCTCTTCGTGCCGCTCGGAGCCGACCTGGTTCAGGATGACTCCGGCAAGTCGGATCTTGGCGTCATAGCTGCGAAATCCGTGCAGAAGTGCCGCAAGGCTGCGGCCCTGGCCCCGGCCGTCCACGACCAGCACGACCGGGGCTGCCAACAGAGTTGCGACGTGAGCGGTCGAACCGTGTCCGTCGGTGCCGATACGGCCGTCGAACAGGCCCATCACACCCTCGATCACCGCGATGTCGGCGCCGGTCGCGCCGTGCCGGAGCAGCGGCGCGATGCGTTCCTCGCCGACCAGCACCGGATCGAGGTTGCGCCCCGGCCGCCCGGTGGCCAGCGCGTGATAGCCCGGGTCGATGTAGTCGGGACCGACCTTGAACGGCGCGACCCGATCGCCCCGACGGCGCAGCGCCGCCATCAGCCCGGTGGCGACGGTGGTCTTGCCGCTGCCCGAGGACGGGGCGGCGATCACCAGCCTGGCTACCACTCGATCCCCCGCTGGCCCTTCTGCCCGGCGTCCATCGGGTGCTTGACCTTGGTCATCTCCACCACCAGGTCGGCGGCGTCGGTGAGCGCGGCCGGCGCGTCCCGGCCGGTGATCACCACGTGCTGGAAGCCGGGACGGTCGCGCAGCGTGGCCACCACCTCGTCGACGTCGACCCAGCCCCACTTCAGCGGGTACGTGAACTCGTCCAGCACGTACAGGCCGTGCTCCTCGGCCTGGATCCGGCGCTGGATCTCACGCCAGCCCTCCAGCGCGGCGGCGGCGTGGTCCTCGTCGGTGCCGGGCTTGCGGGTCCACGACCAGCCCTCGCCCATCTTGTGCCACTGCACGGGACCGCCCTGGCCGGTGCGCTCGTGCACCTCGCCGAGCGCCTTGAACGCGGCCTCCTCGCCGACCTTCCACTTGGCCGACTTCACGAACTGGAACACGCCGATGGACCAGCCCTGGTTCCAGCCGCGCAGGGCCAGCCCGAAGGCGGCGGTGGACTTGCCCTTCATCACGCCCGTGTGCACGACCAGCAGCGGGCGGTTGCGGCGCTGCTTGGTGGTCAGGCCGTCCGCCGGGACGACCTCCGGCTTTCCCTGTGGCATGTCAGGCCGCCCTCGTCGCTCGCACCACACCGGCCATCTGCTCGGCCGACAACTGCTCCAACCGCAGGCAGACGCCGCCGAGCGCGGTGGCCAGCTTGTCGGCGAGGCCGAGGCGCACGGGCCCGTGCTCGCAGTCCACCACCACGGCCGCGACGCCGTCGTTGGCGAGCAGCGCGGCTGCCTTGAGCGAGTCCTGCACGGGGTCGTGGCCGGGGCGCGCAGAGGTCGCGCGGCCGTCCGTGACGACGACCAGCAGCGGGCGTCGCCGTGGATCGCGCAGCTTCTCGACCGTCAACACCTTGTGCGCCTTGAGCAAGCCGTCGGCCAGCGGCGTGCGGCCACCGGTGCGCAGCTTCTTCAGGCGCGCCACGGCAGCGTCCACGGACGACGTGGGCGGCAGCGCCACCTGGGCGTCGGTGCCGCGGAACGTCACGACGCCGACCTTGTCGCGACGCTGATAGGCATCGCGCAGCAGCGACAGCACGGCCCCGCTGACGGCCGACATGCGTTGCCGTGCGGCCATGGAGCCAGAGGCGTCGACCGCGAACAGCACGAGGTTGCCCTCCTTGCCTTCACGTACCGCCAGGCGCAGATCCTCGCCCTTGAGCCGCAGGCCCGCGCCGTCACGGCCACGCGCCCGCTGGTGCGGGGCGGCGGCGGTGACCGTGCCGACCAGGTGCAGACCATGTCCGTCCACAGTGGACGAGCGCACCGTGCGACCACCGGCGGCCCGCGCACGGGATCGACGGCCCGGAGCGCCTTCGCCGACGCCCGGCACCTGAAGCAGGCGGGCCTTGAACGCCGGCGACGGGGCAGAGGGAGCCTGGTCCTTGGGGGCCTTGCCGTCGCCCTGCTGCGGTTGTTGTTGCGGTTGTTGTTGTGGGGCCTCGGAGTCCGGTGGCGCTTCGCCGCCGTCCGGGTCGTCGTCGGGGTCCTCGGGCTCCAGCTCGGCGGCGGCCTGCTGCATGGCGTCCTGCAACTGCTGCTCGTCCACGCCAGGTTCGTCGAACGGGTCCCGCCGACGGCGGTGCGGCAGCGCGAGGCGGACCGCGGCCTCCACGTCCTCCTCCGTCACGGTGTTCGCACCGCGCCACACGCAGTGCGCGATGGCCGTACGGGCGACGACGAGGTCGGCGCGCATGCCGTCCACCTCGAACGCCGCGCACACGGCGGCAATGCGCCGCAGCTCCGTGTCCGGCAGCACGGCGTTGGGCAGCTCCGCGCGCGCCTTGACGATGCGCACCGCCAACTCCGCGTCGGCCTCGGCCCAGTCAGCGGCGAAGCCGGCCGGGTCTGCCTCGTACGCGAGACGGCGGCGCACGACCTCCGTACGGGTCGAGACGTCACGCGAGGCCAGCACCTGCACCGTAAGGCCGAAGCGGTCCAGCAGCTGCGGCCGCAACTCCCCTTCCTCGGGGTTCATCGTGCCCACGAGCAGGAACGACGCCGCGTGCGACACGGAGACGCCCTCGCGCTCCACGTGCGCACGGCCCATCGCCGCCGCGTCGAGCAGCAGGTCGACCAGGTGGTCGTGCAGCAGGTTGACCTCGTCGACGTAGAGGACGCCACGGTGCGCCGCCGCGAGCAGACCGGGCTGGTACGCCCGCACGCCCTCGGTCAGCGCCCGCTCCAGGTCGAGCGAGCCGACGAGCCTGTCCTCGGTCGCGCCGACCGGCAGCTCCACCAGCCGTGACGGCCGGCGCTCGACACCGTCGGCGTGCGGGCCGTCCGGGCAGTCGGGGTCGGGGTTGGCCGGGTCGCACGCGAACCGGCAGCCCGGCACCACGTCCAACTCCGGCAGCAGCGCGGCCAGCGCGCGCACGATGGTCGACTTGGCGGTGCCCTTCTCGCCGCGCACGAGCACACCGCCGATAGGCGGGTGCACGGCGTTGAGCAGCAGCGCCAGTCGTAGGTCGTCGTGCCCCACTACTGCGGAGAACGGGAAGCGAGGTGCCATGCCAGGTCCTTCCTCGGGTGTCCACGCCCGGGTCCGGTCGGACGAGGGGCCGAGTTCCTGACTCCCGGGGTGTTCCCCGGTCACAGTGGCGGGACCGTCCCGGGTTCGCACCGGGTTCCTCGCGCACACCTCGCTGTCGGCGGCAGTCTAGTTGGACCGCCGCCGACAGCCAGTGGTCGATTCAGCCCTTGAGCAGGGCGTTGGCCAGCTTGGTGAGGGTGCTCACACCGGCGGTCGGCGCGGTCGGCGCCACGGACGTGACGCTGCGGCTGACGCCGAGGGCCTTGGCGATGATCGCCGCCTCGCCGACCATGCCGGCCTTGCGCGGGTGGTAGGGGTAGGCGGCGAACAGGTTGAAGTTCTTGCCCTGGATCCAGGCGTTGTCGCCGGCGCACGCGTCGTGCCCGAGCGACGGCGTGTACGTGTCGACGTAGGTTGCGCCACCGGCGTCGGCGGCGTTGGACACGGCCGTGTTGAGGGCACGCTCGATGCTGTCCAGGTACGGGTAGTCGCCGTCGGCGAACGGCAGCACGTCCGGGCACGTGCCGGTCGGCGGCGCGATCCGCGGGTAGCCGATGACCAGCACCTTGGCGTGCGGCGACCGCTGGTGGATGCCCTGCACCACAGCCGTCACCTTGCCCTGCGTGGCGGCGATACTGGCCAACAGTGTGTCCTGCCCGTTCACGGTGAAGTGCGCCTTGCACGGCGCGCCGTGCGGATCGGAGTCGCGCAGGCCGGGACAGGTGCCGACGACGTTGCCGAACACGCCGTCGTCGTTGCCGCCGATGCCGACCGTGACCAGGTCGGTGTCCGCGCGCAGTGCGTTGAACTGCGGCGCATTGGTGCCGAACAGCGGCACGCTCTGCGAGTTGGTCATGTTGGTGGTGTCCGCGCCGCCGCAGCTGACGTCCGTGTAGCTGCTGACGTGCAGCGTCGCGGCGAGCAGCGCCGGATAGTTGTTGGTCGAGCGCACGCACCCGATCGGGTCAAGGCGCAGGAACGGGATGAACGGGCCTGAGGTGTAGGAGTCGCCGAGGGCGACGTAACGGGAGTAACTAGGCGTGGCCGCGGCGGCGGCCCCGGCTCCCAGGGTGACCAGTGACGTGACGACGACAACCGCAGCCGTGAGCACGCGGCGCAGGGTCATGGCTCCTCCACGCTGAGCAGCGAACCGACCGCCCAGTGTGCTCAGTTCGGCCCAGCCGCGGTCAATCACCCAACACGATCGACGTAAGGGCCAGCACGTTCACCCTGAGTGTGTCCTCCTGGCCCGGCTCGACCATCTCGCTGCGCATGGCGCCGATGATCACCTTGGCCAGGAACACCCCGTCGGCCTCCGGCCGCACCTCGCTGATCAGCTCGGCCAGCTGGACACCCCAGTGCGGCAGCGGGCCGCCGGGGTGGCACGCGGTCCGCTCCACCGCCGTCATCAGCGGCCGGAGCCGGATGACGATCAGCTCGAACATCTCCTCGACCAGCCGGAACGCCCGATCCCGCGCTGGCAGGGACTCGTCGGCGGCCCGGGTGCCGGCCTCGAACCACCACTTCGCGGTCCGCTCGTCGACGACCGCCCGGATCAGGCCGTCCCGGTCGCCGAAGCGGCGGAACAGGGTGCCCTTGCCGACGCCGGCGGCGGACGCGATGGCGTCCATGGAGACCTGGGGACCGTGGTCGCACAGCAGGTCGCCGGCCACCTGAACGATCACCTGGTGGTTGCGCACGGCGTCGACTCGCATGCCTCTATCTTGCCCCTTGACAGGAGCGGACCGGCAGTCCGTATAGTGGGCGTCACAAGCGGACCGCCGGTCCGCCAGTCTGGGGGACATCATGCAGGCAGTGCGTCAACACAGCTACGGCGGCCCCGAGGTGCTGGTGCTGGAGGACGTTCCGGATCCGGTGCCGGCCGCCGGCGAGCTGCTGGTCCGCGTGTCGGCGGCCGGCGTCAACTACGCCGACACCATGCTCCGGGCCCACGAGCCCGACGAGCGCTTCCGGCCACCGGGCGGCTTCCCGGTGACGCCCGGCATCGAGATCGCCGGCACCGTGCTGAGCGAGGACTCCGCCCTGACCGGTCGCCGCATCGTCAGCTTCATCCCGGCCGGCGGTTACGCCGAGCTGGCCGTGGTGCCGGCCGCCGCCGCCATCCCCATTCCCGACGACCTCGACGACCACACCGCGCTCGCCCTGTTCGCCCAGGGCGCCACCGCCGTCGGCGTGATCGACGCGGCCGAGCTGACCGCCGAGGACACCGTGCTCGTCGAGGCCGCCGCCGGTGGCATCGGCACCCTGCTGGTCCAGCTGGCCAAGCGCGCCGGTGCCACGGTGATCGCCGCCGCCAGCAACGCCAGCAAGCTCGACCTGGCCCGCAGCCTGGGCGCGGACCAGGTCGTCGACTACAGCCGCGAAGGCTGGACCGAGGGGGTCGGCCCGGTCACCGTGGTGCTGGACTCGGTGGGCGGCCGGACCGGGGCCGAGGCGTACAAGCTGCTGTCCCCCTTGGGACGCATGGTCTTGTACGGCTACGCCGCCGGTGAGCCGACCGCCATCACCACCACCGACATCTTCACCGTCGGCGCCGCGGTCATCCCGCTCAGCCTCACCTACGACCCCCGCATGCTCCCCGACTACACCGTGCGGGCGTTCGAGCTCGCCGCCGAGCTCAAGCCGGTGATCGGCGACGTCTTACCCCTGGCCGACGCGGCCAAGGCCCATCGGGCGCTGGCGGAACGGACCTCGGTCGGCAAGATCGTCCTCGTGCCGTGAGCTACGCCTCGACGAGCGCGGGGTGCGCCGGATAGGAGACGCCGTCCACGGTGGTGCCGGCGAACTGGATCATCCCCGAGTGGGCGTGGGCCGAGTGCGGGAAGTCCAGCGTCGGCTCGGACACCTTGTCCAGGCGGCTGCGCTGCTCGTCGCTCAACGTCACGTCCAGTGCGGCCACGTTGGCGGTGAACTGCTCCAGCGTGCGGGCGCCGATGATCGTGGAGGTGATGCCGGGCCGGCCCTGCGCCCACGACAGTGCGACTGCCGCGCCACTGACGCCGAGCTCGGCGGCCACCTCGTTGACGGCGTCGATCACCACGTACTCGGCGGCGGTCGGCGGCTGGAAGTAGCCGTGGTTGCCGCGGGCCGTGGTGGTCGGGCGGGAGCTGGCGTACTTGCCGGACAGGAAGCCGTTCTTGAGCGGGCTCCACGGCAGCACGCCGATGCCCAACTCCTGGGCGGCCGGGATGAGCTCGCCTTCGGAGGTGCGCTCCAACAGGGAGTACTCGAGCTGAAGGGCGGTGATCGGC
>DATJJB010000273.1:0-5968 GCA_035492655.1 Kutzneria sp.
GCCCGTCGGAGAGCATGGCGCCCCAGTTGGTGGCCGGCGGCGCGACGCCGAGACCGAGGAACGAAATCGCCGACACCACCAAGATGGCGTCCGCGACCTGGAAGGTGGCGTTGACCAGGATGGTGCCGATGCTGTTGGTGACGATGTGCCGGAGGATGATCGTGGGGGCGCGGACCCCCATGGTCTTAGCGGCCAGCACGTACTCACGGCCGCGCAGCGACAGCGCCTCGGCCCTGATCAGGCGGGCGGGCACCAGCCACGCCGTGATGCCGACCACCAGGATCAGCATAGGGACGCTCGGCCGGAAAACCGTGGCCAGGAAGAGCAGCAGCAGCAGCGCCGGGATGGCCAGCAGCGCGTCGACGACCCGCATCATGAAACCGTCGAGCAGCCCGCCGAAGTAGCCGGCCGTGGCGCCCCACAAGACGCCAAGCACGACCGCGACGAGGGCCGCGCCGAACGCGACCTCCAGCATGGTCTGCCCGCCGACCATCAGCCGACCCAGCTCGTCGTAGCCGACCGAGTCGGTGCCGAGCGGCCGCCCGGTCCCGGGCGACAGCGTCTCCATGCTGAGCCGGGTGTGGACCTGATCGGTGTGGTAGAACAGCGGGCCGACGAAGGAGAACAGCAGCAGCGCGATGGCCACGGCGAGGCCGACGACGGCCAGGCGGTTGCGCAGGAACGTGCGCACCCAGACGCCGCCCGCGGCGGCCTCCGCCTCGGCCTCAAGCGCGCTGTCCTCGGGACCGCGGACGGCGGTCACGTTCTCGATGCTCATGCGATCCCCGCCGAAACGCGCACGCGCGGGTCGAGCAGAGCATGGCCGACGTCGGCGAGCAGCGAGCCGATCACCGTGGCCGCCCCCACCACCACGACCACGCCGAGCATCACCGGGTAGTCCTGGGATGTCGCGGCGTTGAAGGCCAGCAGGCCGATGCCCGGGTAATTGAAGACGAACTCGGTGATGAGCGTGCCGGAGACGATGAACGGCAGGTACAGCCCGAGCAGGGTGACGACCGGGCCCGCCGCGTTGCGCAGCACGTGCCCGAACAGGATGATCCGGTGAGAGGCCCCGTGGGATCTGGCCATCCGCACGTAGTCCTGGGCCAGCTCGTCCAGGACCGAGGAGCGGGTATAGCGGCTGAACGCGGCCACCGTCACCACTGTGATCGTGAGCACCGGGAGGACCATGGCCTGCGGATCGTTGAACAGGGCCGAGAATGACCCCTGCGGCGCCTCGGCCGGGACCGCGTGCAGCCGAACGGCGAGCACGTCGATCAGCAAGATGGCGATCCAGAAGGCCGGGGTGGAGTACAGCACCAGCGTCACGGTGGTGATGGCGTAGTCGCCGACCCGGTTGCGCCGGACGGCCTGGAAGAAGCCGACCGGCACCGCGATCAGCAACGCCAGCACCACCGAGATAGCCGCCAAGAATGCCGTCTTGGGCAGCCGGTCGGCCAGCAGGCTGGCGACCGACTGATTCTGCACGTAGGAGAACCCGAGGTTCCCCGACAGCACCCCGGTCAGCCAGTGCCAGTACTGCACCGGCACCGGGCTGTCCAGGCCATTCTGCTTGTTGAATGCGGCGATGTTTGACGGGGTGGCGTGCGTGCCGAGGATCGCCCTGGCCGGCCCGCCTGGGAGCAGGTGGAGCAGGCCAAAGACGATCACCGACACGAGCAGCAGCACCACCACGGCCTGGGAACAGCGCCGTAGCAGGAACTTGGTCACTGCGTGAAGTACCAGTTCTCAGGGGTCAGGCTCTCGATCGGGCTCTGCGGCCCGGTCCCGGCGAGCTTGTTGCTGATCTCGGAGATCTGATAGTCCGGCTGCGGCATCCACAGCACCGGCACCTGCTGGGCCAGGTAGTCCTCGAACTGGGTCAGGCCGACGTTGCCGCGCACGGTGGCCTGGATCAGCTTGTCGGCCTGCGGGTCGGAGTAGTTGCTCGAGTTGGAACCCGAGCCGGTCGCGAACAGCTGGTCGCCGGTCGGGTACGGGTTCACGCCGTAGGTCCAGCCGCCGCCGTAGTTCAGCATCTGCCACGAGCAGGAGGACTGCGCCGGCGTGCACGGGGTGAGCAGGCTGATGATGGAGTTGAATGGCTGCGCGGACAGGTTGACCTGGATGCCGGCCTGGGAAAAGTTCGACTTGAGCGCCTGCATCGTCTGGGTGACGTACTCGGTGCCGCTGGCGTACTCCAGCGAGAAGCTGAGCTTGGTCCCGGCCGCGATGTCCTTACCGCACTGGCTAGCGCCGGTGCCGGGCGAGGCGCAGGTGGACACCCCGTTCGGGGTGACCGTCCAGCCGTGGGACTTGAGCAGCTTGACCGCGGTCGACGGCGAGTACGGCCACGGACCCTTGGCCTCGTACGCGTCGCTGTACGGGTTGGACGGCTTAGCGGGCACCGGGCCGTAGTTGGTGGTGCCGTAACCCTTGAGCGGCCCGGACACGAAAGTGCTCTGGTCGATCAGCGACTGCATCGCCTGCCGGATGTAGGGCTGGGCGATCAGCGGGCCGGTCTTGGGGTTGTGGTAGTTCATCAGGAAGAACGTGGTGCCCCAGCTCAGCCAGGGGGACGTGGTGTAGCCCTGGTTGGCGAGCATGCTGGCCTGCGACGACTCCTGCGCTGGCAGGTACCCGTAGTCGATGGTACTGCCCGAGCGCAGCACGTTCAGCTCGGCGGTCTCACTGGTGTACGGCTGCTCGACGAAGTACTGGAGCTTCGGCTTGCTCGGACCCGCGTAGTTGGGGTTCGCCTGGAACTTGGCGTAGCCGCCCGACTGGTAGTTCACCAGCGTCCACGGCCCGTCCACCGTCTTCCACAGCGGGTTCGTGCCGTAGGTCGTGATGTCCTTGGCCTGGGCGGTCAGGAAGTTGAACACCGCCTTGGCACCGGACGGGGTCTGGTCGTAGTCGCCGACTTTGCCCGACGCCGACGTCTTGTCCATGACCTGGGTTGGCAGCGGGGTGATCTGGGAGAGCTGATTGTAGGTGAACCAGGTTGGGTTGTACGACCCGGTGAGCGTGAGCACGATCGTCTTGTCGTTGACGACCTTGTAGCTCTTGAGATTGTCCGGGAACTCGCCGGGGATGTACGCGGCGAACTGGGACTTGTTCGCCTTGAGCAGGTTGATCCAGAAGGCGACGTCCCGCGTGGTCACCGGCTTGCCGTCGGACCACTTGTAGTTCCCCAGGGTGATGGTCACCACCGAGTTGTTCTTGCTGTAGACCGGCAGCGCGGCCAGGCTCATGGCCGGGTCGACGACCGGCTGGCCCTGCCCGTTGCCGATCCAGTACAGCGACCGGAACGACAGCCGCTGGAACTGCTCGATGTTCGCCACGCTGTAGTAGGCGGCGGTAAGCATCGGGAAGATGTAGTTCGGGCTGGCACCCGGCAGCATGGCGTACGTGGCCGTACCGCCGGCCACCGGCTTGCCGGTGGCCGAGCTGTGGCCCGCGCCGCCTGCCCCGCCCCCTGATGAGCTACAGGCCGTGGCGACCAGCGTCGCCGCGGCGACCGCGGCGACGGCGAGCCCGCGCCGGAGACTACGCCTCATCTGAACTCCCTAGGTAAATGCCGCCCGCGTCGACGGTGCGGCATACGTCAATCACAAGATCCAGGCCAGCCGACTGCAGCGCCATCGACATCGACGGCTGCTGCTCCGGCTTGGTGACCAGTTCCGGCAACTGCGGGACGTGCAGGAATCCGACCATGCACGACAGCCCTAGCTGCCGCGCCGCCTCAGCGGCGGCGTAGAACGAGTAGTTGCACAGGTAGCTGCCGGCGGTCTGGGACAGGTAGCCGGGGATGCCGGCCTCCCGCCAGGCCGTGAGGATCGGCTCGGCGGGCAGCGTGGTCAGGTGCGCGGCCGCCCCGCCCGAGGTGACCGGCACCCGGGCGACGCTGACGCCGTCGGCGTCGGCGGCGCTCTCCGGCCAGTCGGCCAGGTTCACCGCGAGGGCCTCAAGGGCGAGCGACGGGCGGCCGGCAGCCAGGCCGACCCCGAGCCAAACCCTCGGCCGACTCTCCTCCATGAGCTTGGGTACCTCGGTGCGCACCCGGTCAACGGACACGGGCAGCACCTCGGTGCGGATATCGGGATCGCAACGTTCGGCTAGCGAGCGAATGAGCAGCTCCGATGGGTTGGGATCGAAGCCGCCAAACGGTCCGAACCCCTGCACAACGGCAAACATCTGGCCATACCCTCCCATCTCTGGATGGCAGGACCGTAGCATCTTGTTGAACGATTCAGCGATACCTAAGTTGAAAGAGATGTAGATTTAACACGTCAGCCACCGGTGTCCGGTGCGCCGGAATCATCGGAAGGAACCGCAGTGGCAGGTATCAGCGAGGAGATGGCCTCCGCCTTGAGCCGCGAACGGCCCGCGCTGACGCACGCCAGCACGGCCAGCCGGGTGACGGACATCTTGCGCACGCACATCACCCAGGGCCTGCTGCCGCCGGGCACGCGGCTGTCGGAGGAAGCGATCGGGCGCGCGCTCGGCGTGTCACGGAACACGCTGCGCGAGGCCTTCGCCTTGCTCAGCCACGAGCGGCTCGCGGTCCACCACATGAACCGCGGCATGTTCGTGCCCACGCTGACCCGCGAGGACGTGTCAGAGATCTACACGCTGCGACGCCTGGTCGAGGGCGGCGCCGCCCGACTGGCTGGCACGGCCGATCCGGCGGCCCGGCAGGCCGTCGGCGATGCCGTCGACTCCGCCGAGGCCTATGCGGCGGCCGGGCAGTGGCTCGACGTGCGCACCGCGGACCTGCGGTTCCATCAGGCCATCGCCGGCCTCGTCCGCAGTTCCCGCGTCGACGAGCTGATGCGGCGCGCACTCGCCGAACTGCGGCTCATCTTCTATGCCATGGAGTCACCCGAAGAGTTCCACCGGCCCTATCTCGAGCGCAACCGGAGCATCGCCGAGTCGGTCATGCGCGGGGACGGGGAGACCGCGGAACGTGAACTGCTGCGCTACCTGATCGACGCGGAGGCACAGATCCTCGCCGCCTACAACGTGCCCGCGCTCGCCGCGGACGGGCGCAGTGAGGTTCCTGCCCACTGAACGTGCGGGGGTTATCTGCATCCGGTTCGCGACCTCATAGCCGCGCTTTCTCCTCAGCCATCGGCTCTCCCCTCTCTTACTGCGGTCACCGTCGCCCCTCACGGGCCCGCCGGGAGGAAGATCGTGGCGGCAGACATGGGTGTGCCCCTGGCGCCGGCCTACCGGCATCAGGGGCACATCCGCGTGCTTGCCTTACTTGTACGACCAGACCTTCACGTACCTGACGGCCACGGTCGCGGGCGAACTGTCGGAGTTGACTGGCGCGCTGCCGCCGATCGTCTTCTCGACCTCCTGGGTGCTCGGGGTCACGCTGGAGCTGATGATGAGGTTCAGTGGAGCGCCCGTGATCACCCCGTTGTCGCCGGTGCTGAACTTCTTGCCGTCGTAGTACACCTCGAAGAAGCCCTTGGTCGAGACAATGTCGACCACGTGCCAGCCGGGCGTCAGGTTGGGGCCCTGGACCGGCAGGTTGCCCTCCGGTGCGAAGCCGTCGGTCGACACGGACTGCGGGGAGTCCTCGGTGCCCCAGTGGTAGGCCACGGCGTTCTTCCCGGTCGCCGGCTCGGCCTCCACGGCGTCGATCTCGCCGTCCTTTGGCCAGGTGGCCTGGTTGGTGAGCCAGACCGATGTCCAGTCGGCGATCGTGCCCGGCTTGCCGGGGAGCGGCGGGAAGTAGATGTCCGCCTCGATGACGCCGGACGAGACCTTATCCGGGCTGATCATCGCCACGCAGCTACCGGGCTTGCCGGTGGTCGACATCGCCACGAACCCGCCAGCGTCGACCGCCACCTTGCCGTCCGGGACCTGCCAGTCGTTTCCCGGGCAGAACGACGACGTAGCGTCCCACGATGCCAGTTGCTGGCCCGACACGTTCACCTGAAGCGACCCGGCGTGG
>DATJJB010000274.1:0-5588 GCA_035492655.1 Kutzneria sp.
GGACCGGTCGCCGGCGTGGACGAGGCCGGGCGCGGCGCGTGCGCCGGGCCGCTGGTGGTGGCGTCGTGCGTGCTGCGGCCGGGCGACGCCCGCCGGCTGGAGGGCCTCACCGACTCCAAGCTGCTGACCGAGCCGGCCCGCGAGCGGATGTACGACCTCGTGCTGGCCCGGGCGCTCGACTTCGCGGTGATCGTCATCCCACCGGCCGAGGTCGACCGGATCGGCGTGCACGTGTCGAACATCGAGGGCATGCGGCGCGCGGTCGCCCAGCTCACCACCCATCCGGGTTATGTTCTGGTCGACGGTTTCAAGGTGCCGGGGCTGACCGCGCCGAGCACGGCGGTGATCAAGGGGGATCAGGTGGTCGCGTGCGTGGCCGCCGCGTCGGTGCTGGCGAAGGTGACCAGGGACCGGATCATGACGGAATTGCACGGCGAGCTGCCGCGTTACGGCTTTGACGTGCACAAGGGCTACTGCACCGCCGAGCACACGGCGGCGCTCAACGAGCACGGGCCGACCGCGGAGCACCGCTGGTCGTACGTGAACGTGGCGGCGGCCGGGCGGCTGCACAACATGTGCCCTCCGCACGAGGTGGCCCGCCGGGTGGTTCAGAATGGAGCGTCCCCGGAAGCCGGGGTACCTGGCTCACGACGAGGAGGGACGCGGGTCCGATGAGCGCGGAGGATCTCGAGAAGTACGAGACCGAGATGGAGCTTCAGCTCTACAAGGAGTACCGCGACATCGTCGGTCAGTTCTCCTACGTGGTGGAGACCGAGCGCCGGTTCTACCTGGCCAATGCCGTCGACGTCCAGGTGCGCAACGCCGAGGGCGAGGTCTACTTCGAGGTGCGGATGTCCGACGCCTGGGTGTGGGACATGTACCGCCCCGCCCGGTTCGTGAAGAACGTCCGGGTCATCACCTTCAAGGACGTCAACGTCGAGGAGCTCGACAAGCCCGATCTGCGGCTGCCCGAGGACGGCCCGTTCGGCGCCGGTGGCGGCCCCGCCACCTGACGGATGCGCGGAAAGGGGGCTCTGCCTACGGGCGGAGCCCCTTTTGCTGTGTCGGTGTCTGCCATGGCCTACTTCGGCCACGCGGCCCCCGCCCCACCCAACCACAGAATTCCGGTGCGCGGAGGCCCTTCGTCCGGGGCCTGTGGACAACTCCGAGTTGTCCACAGCTGTCCGAATGGCGTAGCGACGGCTGCGGCGTTCGGAGCACTGTCGGACGCATGACCCGCGAGCGACGCAGTGCACTCACCCCGACCGAGCTGGGGCAGAGGGGCGAAGACCTGGCGGCCTTCTTTCTGGAGGGCCAGGGCCTGGTGGTGCTGTCCAGAAACTGGCGATGTCCCGAGGGAGAGCTGGACATCGTCGCCACGGACGCCCGGGGTCGGCTGGTGGTGTGCGAGGTGAAGACGCGCTCGGGCACGGCCTTCGGCAAGCCGGCGGAGGCGGTGAACCACCTGAAGGCGACCCGGATCCGCCGAGTCACGCACCGATGGCGGGCGGCGCACAGCATTCCTTACTGCGACACGCGTTTCGACATCATCTCCATCCTCTGGCCGGGCCACGGGCCGGCCCGTCTCGAGCATCTCCGGGGAGCCTTCTGATGTCGTTGTCGCGCACCTGGTCGGTGGCGCTGCTCGGGGTGGACGGGGTGCCGGTGGAGATCGAGGCCGACGTCAGCCACGGCAAGCCCAAGGTCCAGCTGCTGGGCCTGCCCGACACGGCACTGAACGAGTCCAAGGACCGGGTGCGGGCGGCGGTCCGGAACTCCGGTCTGGAGTGGCCGGACCAGGTCACGCTGGCGCTGTCCCCGGCCGACCTGCCCAAGGGCGGCTCCGGCTACGACCTCGGCCTGGCCTGTGCCGTGCTGGCCGGTGCCGGCAGCGCGCCGCAGACGAAACTGGGCGGCACGGTGCTGATCGGTGAACTGGCCCTGGACGGCCGAATTCGGCCGGTGCGTGGTGTGCTGCCACGACTGCTCGCCGCGAAGCGGGCCGGTCTGAAGTGCGCCATCGTGCCGAGGGAGTCGCTGGCCGAGGCCGCGCTGGTCGACGGCATCCAGGCGCTGGGTGCGTACCGCCTGGTGGACGTGTTGTCGTGGTTGAAGGACGAGGAATCGGATCTGGTCCAACCGAGTCCACCCGCTCCGATGACCAGGACGGCGGTGCTCGACCTCGTCGACGTAGTCGGCCAGCCCGAGGCCCGCTGGGCGTTGGAGGTCGCCGCGGCCGGGGCGCACAACCTGCTGCTCGTCGGACCGCCGGGCACAGGCAAGACCATGCTCGCCGAACGCATCATCGGCCTGTTGCCGCAGCTCAGGCCGGACGAGGCGCTGGAGGTGACGGCCATCCACTCCATCGCCGGCGCGCTGTCCGCCGACGTCCCGCTGGTGACGCTGCCGCCGTTCATCGCCCCGCACCACTCGGCGTCCTTGGCATCGCTGGTCGGCGGCGGCATCGGCATGGCCCGGCCCGGCGCGGTCAGCATGGCCCATCGCGGGGTGCTTTTCCTTGACGAGGCTTGTGAATTCGGGGCTCCGCTGTTGGAGGCGCTGCGCACGGCCACCGAGGAGGGCGAGGTCCGGATCGCCCGTCGGGACGGCGTCGCCCGCTATCCCGCTCGGTTCCAGTTGGTGCTGGCGACGAACCCGTGCCCATGCGCGCCGATCCGCGAGGTCGACTGCCGGTGCTCGCCCAACGAGCGGCGACGGTACTTCTCGCGGCTCTCCGGTCCGTTGCTCGATCGCATCGACATCCGTAGCCGGATGCGCCCCATCCATGCCATGGACGACAGCGACCTCGGGCCGCCGGAAGGCTCCGCGACGGTGCGGGAACGGGTCACCAAGGCGCGCGTGCGGGCCGTCGAGCGATGGGCCGAGCACGGCTGGCAGACCAACGCCGAAGTGCCGGGCCCGGCGCTGCGACGACACTTCCGGCTGCCGGCGAAGGCCATGCGGCTGCTCGACCGGGGCCTGGAGACCGGCTTCGTCAGCGCCCGTGGCGCCGACCGGTGTCTTCGAATCGCCTGGACGCTCGCCGATCTGGCGGAGAAGGACCGTCCCGACGGCGACGACGTCGGGGCCGCCCTGGAGTTCCGGGACCGGAGGGCGGCATGACGATCGACGACGTCCGGTTGGCCCGGGCCTACCTGCTCCGGGTCGCGGAGCCACCGGCGCCGGAGGTGGCGTCGCTGGTGGCGGACCTCGGGCCGGTGCGGGCCGCCGAGCTGGTCCGGACCGGCAAGGCAGCAATCGACGAGACGGCGGCCCGCCGGCACCTGGACTTCGCCACGAAGGACCTGGAGCAGGCCGCGGTCCGGCAGGCCCGCCTGGTGATCCCCGAAGACGAGGAATGGCCGGCTTGGCCGCTGCTGGCCCTGGCCAACGCCGCCGCCCGGGACGTGCCGGGCATGACGGAGCCGCTGGGGTTGTGGGTGCGCGGCGAGGCCAGGCTCGACGAACTCGTCCAGGAGGCGATCGCCGTGGTCGGCGCCCGTGGTGCCACCAGCTACGGCGAGCAGGTCGCCGCGGAGATCGCCTATGACCTCGCCCAACGGTCCGTGACCGTCGTTTCCGGTGCGGCGTACGGGATCGACGGCTGTGCGCACCGAGGAGCCCTACGGGCCGGCGGTGCCACGGTCGCGGTGCTGGCCTGCGGCGTCGACGTGGCCTATCCGGCGGGCCACACCGACCTGTTGGTGCGGATCATCGGGCAGGGGGCGGTGGTCAGCGAGTACCCGCCGGGCACGCGGCCGGCCAAACATCGTTTCCTGGTGCGGAATCGATTGATCGCCGCGCTGGCCGGGGGCACGGTCGTGGTGGAGGCGGGCCGTCGAAGCGGTTCGAGAAACACCGCTGCGACAACGGTTGCGCTCGGCCGGCCGCTGATGGCGGTGCCCGGACCGGTCACCTCGGCGATGTCGGTCGGCTGCCACGACCTGTTGCGCACGACCGCGGCGACCGCGGTGTGCTCCGCGGCGCACGTGATGGCCGATGCCGGACGGATCGGTGTCGACGCAACTACTCGATCGGATGAACCCGCGCGGTCCACCGATGGACTCGATCGGGTGATGCTGCGCGTGCACGAGGAGTTGCCATCGCGGGGCGGCGTGAGCGCCGAGCGCATCGCGGTCGGTTCCGGCGTGCCATTGTCGCGGGTCAGAGCGTTGCTGCCGGAACTGGAGTTGTTGGGGCTAGTCCAAAAGTGTGAAGCGGGGTGGTGTCGCGGACCGGGATGAATGGGCAGAGGCCACTCCAACGGGTGTGGCGATGCTTGACCACGAACGGGTTGCGGCGCACCGTGTTGGGCTATGTGCCGTCACACGAGGGTCATTCGCGCGGGTGGACATCACGGGATCGGGCGGGTCGTCGCACTGAGGCCCCGGGCCGCCGCGCCGCTCGCGGGGATGTGACACGCGTTCGATGCCCTCTTCACGACGGCCGGCTGTGCCGGAGCTGATCCGGCTCCGCCAGCGGCTGCCCGCTGACGTCGAGGCGGTGCTCGCGGACTACGAGCGGCACCTCCGGCTGGAACGCAACCTCTCCGAGCACACCGTGCGCGCCTACCTCGGCGATGTGGTGTCCCTGCTGGGACATCTGGCCCCGGCCACGCCGTCGGAGGACGGCGCCGCCGGCAACGCGACCGTCGGCAACCGTGACGCCGATGATCGTGGCGGCGATAGCAGTGCCGTGAGCGATGACGACCGTGCCGCCGAGGAGGCGTCGTTGGCGGTCACGGTGGCCGACATCGATCTGGCCGCGTTGCGCGGTTGGCTCGGTGGGCTCCGCGCGGCCGGGGCGAGCCGGTCGACGCTGGCCAGGCGGTCGGCGGCGGCTCGGACGTTCACCGCATGGGCCCGCCGGCACGGGCACCTGGCGAGTGATCCGGGGCAGCTGCTGATGGCGCCACGGCCGCATCGGACACTGCCCGGGGTGCTCCGCCAGGAGCAGGCCGCTGCCATGCTGGCGGCCGCGGAAAGCGGGGCCGCCGAAGGCGCGGCGGTTGCTCTGCGTGACCAAGCTCTGTTGGAGCTGCTCTACGCCACCGGCGTCCGGGTGTCGGAACTGTGCGGCCTGGACCTGGCCGACGTGGACTACTCCAGCCGAGTGATTCGCGTGCTCGGCAAAGGCAACCGTGAACGCGTCGTGCCCTTCGGTGTGCCGGCCGAACGAGCGCTTCGTCGCTGGCTCGACGAGGGGCGATCTGCCCTGGTCAGGCCCAGTTCGCCGGCGGCTTTGCTGCTCGGCGCGCGGGGTGGCCGGTTGGATCAGCGGACGGCTCGCAAGATCGTGCACGGCGCCGTCGGTGCGGTACCCGGAGCAGTCGACACGGGGCCGCACGGCCTAAGGCACTCGGCCGCCACGCACCTGCTGGAAGGGGGAGCGGACCTGCGGACCGTCCAAGAGCTGCTCGGTCACGCTACGCTAGCCACCACGCAGCTCTACACCCACGTCACCGTCGAACGGCTTAAGGCGATCCATGAGCGAACCCACCCCCGTTCCTGAGGACGCCGGGGGAGGTTCCCGCACGGCAACCGTGCCCTCCCTGGAGACACGCGCCCCGGAGACGACAGCGATGCGCA
>DATJJB010000275.1:0-4461 GCA_035492655.1 Kutzneria sp.
CGGTCGGCCGGGCCGATGCCAAGGGCGGCAGCGCGATCGGCGGCGGCCGTGATGAGCGAGTCCACGGTGGAGCCGTTGAAGGCCGGGGCGTCGCCGGGAACCTTGTCGTAGGCGATGAAGTCGTCGCCGAAGATGCGGGACTCGACGAGGTAGTCCAGCTGACCGGCCGGGGCGTCGCCGGAAAGCCCACGTCCCAAGGCGTCCAGGGCGACGACGGCGACGGACTCGGCGCCGGGCGCCGAACCGGAGGGGCCGATGAAGGCGACGGTGGCGCCCTCGGCCGAATCGACGACGTGCGCGCCGCACCACCAAGCGCCGAGCAGCACGCCGACGGTCTGCCAGTGTGCGGGCAGGGCAACGGAAACGGGACTGCCGACGGTGACGTCCAACTCGTCCCGCAGCCAGTTGGCGGTCTTGGCGGCCCAGTTGGCCACGGTGGCCCGGGACAGCTCGATCCGGCTGCCGACGGCGTCGTCGTAGTGCGTGACCAAGGGCTTGGCCGGAGCCGACAGCAGCGGGGCGAACAGCCGATCCGTGACGCTCATGCCGGCCAGCCTAGTTCACGCAGCGGGTGCCGTTGACGGTGATCGGATCGGCCGCGGCGGCGTTCAACCGCAGCGGCCCGGGCGAGGTGAAACCGGACGGCGCGCCGGAAGCCAGACCGGCGACGAACTTCTTCACGGCGTCCCGGTCGACGACCACGATGCTCTGTCCGCGCTCGTTGCGGCCGTTGGAGTTGACCACCGGAATCGTCACGAAATCGACGTTGCCGCCGGTCAGGCTCTGCGCCTGCTGCACGAAACCCAGCACGTCCCAACCCTGGTCGATGACCACCGACTTCTGCACGGCGGCGGTCAGCGCCCCCATCCGGTCGGGGTCGAGCAGGGTGCCGGCGGACAGCACCTTCTTGGCCGCCGACGCCAGGAAAACCTGCTGCCTCACGATCCGGTCCAGGTCGCCGTGCGGCAGGTTCTCCCGCTGCCGCACGAAGGACAGCGCGTTGCCGCCGGACACGTTCTGCGGCCCGGCCGCGAAATCGGCCCCGGAATTGGGATCGCTGGTCGCGTGCAGCAGGCACACGGGCACGCCGCCGATGGCCTGGCTGAGCAGGTAGAAGCCGTACAGGCTGACCTCGGCGTAGTGGTCGACGGTCAGCCCGGTCAGCTGCTGCACACTGGACACCAGCGCCTGCCGCCCGGCGGCGTCGGAATCCCGCTCGATCTTGGCGTTGTCGTGCTCGCCGGCGGCTCGCATTCGTTGCGAGGTAAGGTATTTCACCGCGCCGTAGGCCGCGTTGATCTTGTCCGTGCGGTAGCCGTCGATCGGCACCTCGGTGTCCCGCGGGATGGACACCGCGTAGCTCTTGCTGCCGTCCTTGGGAATCCGCAGCAGGATCAGGGTGTCGGTGCTGAAACCGTCGTTGGCCTCGGTGCGCAGCTGCCGCAGGATGTAGGCCGGCAGCGGGTTTCCCCGCAGGTCGGTGCGGCGGTCGTCGCCGACGAGCAGGATGTCGGTTGCCCCGTCGTCCTTAGGCGGCGCGTTGGTGGCCGTGGCGACCTGGGACAGCACGGGTGTGGTGGTCATCCCTTGCTGCACCTGGTCGTGCGCGTTGCGGGCGAGGGCCGTCGCGGCGATTACCAGGACGGAAGCGAGCGCGACAGACGTGCGACCGCACACGAGTGCGATTCTGCGTCCACGGCTGCCCATGCGCCCCAGACTAGTTGACGCAGGGCACGCCACCGGCGGTTATCGACGGACTCGTCGGGGTGGTGACGGCCGTGGTCGGGATCACGTACCTGGGCGCCATGGCGAAACCCTGCGCCCCGGGACCGGCGTAGTCCTTGCCCAGATATACCCGGACGTGTCCGGCCGGCACCGCGGAATCCGGCTCGGTGACGACCTTTCCGCCCAGCGCCGTGGCGACCCGGTCGGCGTCGGCCGACGCGCCCGTGCCGTAGTGCACGGCCGAGGTCGGCCGGGTGGCGATGGTCAGGCTCTCGCCGCGGATGAAACCGTCACGCGCCAGCTCGTCCAGCACGGACGCGCCGAGATTGGGCGCGCCGGCGCCGTCCCGCATGTCCACGATGATCCGGTTGTTGCCCGGCGTGGTGGCGCCGGTGGTGGTGCTGGTTCCCGTGGTCGCGCCGGCGCTGCTGCCGATCAGACCGGTCACGAAGTCGTGCACCGAGTCCGGGTCGACCAGGGTCACCGACTGGCCTTCGGACGACATGACGTTCTGGCCGGTGGGAATGGTCTGGAAGCGCACGCTGCCGCCGACGATGCCCTGCAGCTGCTGCATGAACGTCAACAGGTCCCAGCCGGAGCTGATCACCACCGACTTCTGGATCGCGGCGATCAGCCCGTTCAGCTTGGCCGGGTTGACCAGCGTGTCGGCCGACAGCACCTTCTGCACCATGCCGGACAGGAACGCCTGCTGCCGCACGATCCGGTCCAGGTCGCCGCGCGGCAGGTCGTAGCGCTGCCGGACGAAGGCCAGCGCCTGCGCGCCGCTGATCACCTGCTGACCGGCCGGCAGGTCGATGCCGGAGTGGAACTCCTTGGCCGGCTGGTTCAGGCACACCGTCACGCCGCCGATGGCCTGGCTGATCTCGTAGAAGCTGGCCAGGTTGACCTCGGCGTAGCGGTTGATGCTCACCGCGTTGCCGGTCAGGTTCTCGATGGTCTTGATCAGGTTCTTCCGGCCGGCCACCGCGGCCTGCTGCTCCAGGTCGGCGCCCTTGATCCCTTGCGCCGACAGGGTGGAGTAGGCGTCGTTGTGCGCGTAGGCGTAGGCCGAGTTGAGCTTGTGCTTGCCGTAGTCGCCGGCGATCTGCACGTACGAGTCGCGGGGGAAGGAGATGGCCACCGCGCTGCGGCCGTCGGCCGGGATGTGCAGCAGGATCATGGTGTCGGTGTTGAGCTCGCCGTCGTTGCCGCCGGCGTGCAGCTCGTCCAGCACGGCCTGCGGCAGCGGGTTGCCCTGGGCGTCGGTGCGGCTGTCCAGGCCGACGACGAGGATGTCCTGCGGGCCGGTCAGCCCGGGCACGGCCGTGGTGGTGGCGGTGGAGCCGGCCAGCGGCTGGTGCGACTCGATCACGTCGGTGGTGGTGATCCCGTCGCGGACCTTGTTCACCTCGACCCAGCCGTACGCGCTGGCCGCGAGCACCACCGTGGAGAGCAGGGCGACCAGCGTCCGGCCGGTGATGGTGCCGGCCAGTGCCGCCCGCGATCTGTCCGCCGGCTCCCGCATCGTGATCCTCCCCAATGCCGGTGATCGACATTAGCCGGACCTGCGTCGGCTCGCCGTGAACCGCCCACTGACGAGTGGATGCGTTTCATTCGCAAAGAATCTCATTTGCTAAGACGTAACGCCGGAGGCCCGCCGACCGCCCTATGTACTGTGAGCCACATGCGAATCCTGGTCACAGGCGGGGCCGGCTTCATCGGGTCCAACTACGTCCGCAAGGTGCTCGGCGGCCACTACCCGGCCTACGCCGACGCCGAGATCGTCGTGCTGGACAAGCTGACCTACGCCGGCAACGAGGCGAACCTCGCCCCCGTCGCCGACAGCCCGCGACTGCGGTTCGTCCGCGGCGACATCTGCGACGCCGAGCTGGTCGGCAAGCTGATGGCCGGCACCGACACGGTGGTGCACTTCGCCGCCGAGTCGCACGTGGACCGCTCCATCCTCGGCTCGGCCGACTTCGTGCTGACCAACGTGCTCGGCACGCAGACCCTGTTGCAGGGCGCGCTGGAGGCCGGCGTCGGCAAGTTCGTGCACATCTCCACCGACGAGGTGTACGGCACCATCGACGAGGGCTCCTGGCCGGAGACGCACCCGCTGGAGCCGAACTCGCCGTACTCCGCGGCCAAGGCCGGCTCCGACCTGATTGCCCGCTCCTACCACCGCACGCACGGCCTGCCGGTGTGCATCACGCGGTGCTCCAACAACTACGGGCCGTACCACTTCCCGGAGAAGGTCATCCCGCTGTTCGTGACCAACCTGATCGACGGCAAGAAGGTGCCGCTCTACGGCGACGGCCTCAACGTCCGCGACTGGCTGCACGTCGACGACCACTGTCGCGGCATCCAGCTGGTGGCCGAGAGCGGCCGGGCCGGCGAGGTCTACAACATCGGCGGCGGCACCGAGCTGACCAACCGGGAGCTCACCGAGAAGCTGATCGAGGCCACCGGCCGCGACTGGAGCTACGTGGAGCACGTGGCCGACCGCTTGGGCCACGACCGGCGCTACTCGGTGGACATCACCAAGATCTCCACCGAGCTCGGCTACCGCCCGCAGGTGCCGTTCGAGCAGGGCCTGGCCGACGTGGTGGCCTGGTACCGCGAGAACCGCGCGTGGTGGGAGCCGCTCAAGGTCCGCGCCGCGCTGCCGACGGGCTGACCGGTGACCCGTCTCGCACTGCTGGTGCCCGGCGGCCGCGGCCAGCTGGGCAGTGATCT
>DATJJB010000276.1:0-5026 GCA_035492655.1 Kutzneria sp.
GGACACGCCGTGGCAGCGCGAGCTGGAGGACGCGTTCCCGTTCACCGAGACGGCCGACCAGCTGGCGGCCATCGACGAGGTGAAGGGGGACATGGAGCGCGCGGTCCCGATGGACCGGGTGATCTGCGGCGACGTCGGCTATGGCAAGACCGAGATCGCCGTCCGCGCCGCGTTCAAGGCGGTGCAGGACGGCAAGCAGGTGGCGGTGCTAGTGCCGACCACGCTGCTGGCCCAGCAGCACCTGAACACGTTCAGCGAGCGGATGCGGCAGTTCCCGGTCAACGTGAAGGGCCTGTCCCGGTTCACCGACCCGGCCGAGTCGGAGAAGGTCGTGGCGGGCCTGGCCGACGGCGAGGTGGACGTCGTCATCGGCACCCACCGCCTGCTGCAGACCGGCTTGCGCTACAAGGATCTCGGCCTGGTCATCGTGGACGAGGAGCAGCGCTTCGGCGTCGAGCACAAGGAGCACATCAAGGCCCTGCGCACGCACGTCGACGTGCTGACCATGTCGGCGACGCCGATCCCGCGCACGCTGGAGATGAGCCTGGCCGGCATCCGCGAGATGTCGACCATCCTGACCCCGCCGGAGGAGCGGCACCCGATCCTGACCTACGTCGGCGCCTACGACGACAAGCAGGTCGGCGCGGCCATCCGCCGCGAGCTGCTGCGCGACGGCCAGGTGTTCTTCGTGCACAACCGGGTGTCCTCGATCGAGCGGGCGGCCCGCCGGATCCGCGAGCTGGTGCCGGAGGCCCGCATCGCCACCGCGCACGGCCAGATGAACGAGGACCGCCTCGAGAAGATCATCGAGGGCTTCTGGGAGCGCGAGTTCGACGTCCTGGTCTGCACCACGATCGTCGAGACCGGCCTGGACATCTCCAACGCCAACACGCTCATCGTGGAGCGCGGCGACCTGCTCGGCCTGGCCCAGCTGCACCAGCTGCGCGGCCGCGTCGGCCGGGCCAGGGAACGCGGCTACGCCTACTTCCTGTACCCGCCGGACGGCACGCTGACCGAGACCGCGCACGACCGGCTGGCCACCATCGCGCAGAACACCGAGCTCGGCGCGGGCATGGCGGTGGCCATGAAGGACCTGGAGATCCGCGGCGCCGGCAACATCCTCGGCGCCGAGCAGTCGGGCCACATCGCCGGCGTCGGTTTCGACCTCTACGTACGGCTGGTCGGCGAGGCGGTGGAGGCGTTCCGCAAGCACGCCGGCGCGCCGACCGAGGACGACGGCGAGGAGCTGGCCGAGGTCCGCGTCGATCTGCCGGTGGACGCGCACATCCCGCACGACTACGTGCCGGGGGAGCGGCTGCGGCTTGAGGCGTACCGCAAGATCGCGGCGGCCTTCGACGAGGCGTCGCTGGTGGCGGTCAAGGAAGAACTCCAGGACCGCTACGGCCAGCCGCCGGCCCCGGTGGAGCGGCTGCTCGCGGTGGCCCGGTTCCGGCAGACCTGCCGCGCCCACGGCGTCACCGAGGTGGCCACCCAGTCCAGCTCGATCCGGTTCGCGCCGATGGAGCTGCTGGACTCGCAGCTGGTGCGGATGAAGCGGCTGTACCCGAAGGCGCTGTACAAGCCGACCACCCACACCGTGTCGGTGCCGCGGCCGACCGAGGGCCCGGCCGGCGGCCGGATCGGCGCGCCGCCGCTGCGGGACACCGAGCTGCTGGACTGGTGTGCCCACTTCATCGAGTCGCTGCTGGGAAAACCCAAGCCGGTAGCGGCTGGTTGAGATCATCTTCACTGTGAGAGAGTGCGCACTGTGACGATCGCCATTCGCCGTCCCATCGCCGTCCTTGCCGCCTGTGCCGCAGTCGGCGCCCTGGTCACCGGTTGTGGCGCCGGCCCGGGCGGCGGTGACATCGGCGCCGCCGCCGTCATCGGCAGCGGCCAGGTGAGCCTGGAGTCGGTCCAGCAGCGGATCACGGACGTGCTGGCCGGCAGCCCGGACGCGCGCCAGCTCCAGCAGCAGAAGCCGAGCACCTTCCCGCCGATCGCCCGCACCATCGTGCAGCTGGCGGTGTGGGACGAGGCGACCAAGCAGCTGGCGGCCAAGCTGGGTGTGACGGTCAGCGAGGCGCAGGTCGACCAGGTCTACGCGCAGCAGACCGCGTCCGGCCAGCTGCCGTCCTACAGCGACACCAAGAACATCCCGGTCAAGGGCGACGTGCTCAAGGGCTACCTGCGCGACTCGCTGCTGTGGCAGGCGATCGGCGCCAAGCAGGTCCGCACCACGGCCGTGACCTACGACTACGCGGTCACCCAGGACCGCAACGGCGCGCAGGCGCTGGTCGACAAGCTCCTGGCCCACCCCGACCAGCACACCGCGATCGTCAACCAGGCGATGGCCGGCGCGCAGAGCCAGGACGGCAGCAAGCCCAAGTCGACGGCCAACCTGACCGGCTCGCCGGCGACCACGCCGCAGGAGCTGGCCCCGATGTTCGCCGCCAACGCCGGCTCGGTCATCGCCTTCCCGGTGCAGCAGGAGAACATCTGGGTCGTCGCCTACGTCCAGAAGCGCACCGAGAACGCCGGTGACACCACCGGCGGCCAGGATGTCAGCCAGGTCGCGGGCAGCTTCGGCCAGTCGCAGATGATCCGCTACGCGGCGCAGGCCGGCGTCACGCTCAACCCGCGCTTCGGCGTCTGGGAGCCGCTGACCGGCCTGGTGTCGCCCAGCGACGGCGAGTCGTCGTCGATCCTGAAGACGGTGAAGACGAACCCGTGACCGCTGTTGTCGTGCTGCTCAGTCCGCGCCTGCCCGGCGTGCTGCCGGCGGCCGCGCTGCCGGCGCTGCGGGCGGCCACGCAGGTCTGGGCGGGCAAGGACGTGCCCGAGCAGCTGCGGCAGTCCCTCGGCGCCAATGAGTTGGCCGGCGAGGAGCTGGGCGCCGACGCGGTCCTGATCGCGACCGACGCCACGGAACCCGCCGCGGCGGCGCTGCTGGCGGTCGGGGCGACCAGGATCGACACGCCGGAACCGGCGGGCTCGGCCCTGCTGGACGCGGCGTCGGTGATGGACCGGCTGCGCTCGCCCGGCGGCTGTCCGTGGGACGCCGAGCAGACCCACGAGTCGCTGCGGCAGTACCTGGTCGAGGAGACCTACGAGCTGCTCGAGGCGATCGAGGACGGTGACCGGGCGGCGCTGCGCGAGGAGCTCGGCGACGTGCTGCTCCAGGTGCTGTTCCACGCCCGCGTGGCGGCCGAGCACGGCGAGCCGTTCGACATCGACGACGTGGCCGGCGACCTGGTGGACAAGCTGGTCGGCCGGCATCCGCACGTGTTCGCCACCGAGGAAGAGGGCTTCGAGCTCGACCGGCACGACCGCCGCTGGGAAGAGCTCAAGCAGGCCGAGAAGAAGCGCGAGTCCAGCGTGGACGGCGTGGCGCTCGGCCAGCCCGCGGTGTCGCTGGCGGCCAAGCTGACCCAGCGGGTGGCCCGCGTTGGCCTGCCGGTGGACCTGCTGCCGGCGGGCGACGACACCGGCGCGACGCTGTTCGGCGTGACCGCGGTGGCCAAGCTGGCCGGCGAGGACCCGGAGAGCGAGCTGCGGGCCGTGGCGCGGCAGTTCGAACGCGACGTGCGGGCCGCCGAGCTGTCGGCCAAAGCCGCTGGTCTGGACCCGACCCGGTTGACCGCGGACGACTGGCGCCGGCACTGGCCGAGTTCCACGTAGCCTGGCTCCATGGCCTACTCGACCCCTCCGCGCACGCCGGCCGGGACGCCATATCCGTCGCCGCCGCCGCGCAAGCGCCGGAGCGGCGAGATCTTCGGCAAGGCTTTCCTGATCGCGCTGGTGCTCGCCCTGGGCGCCGGCGCGATCTATGCCGTGAACTGGCTGAGCCATCCCAAGCCGCCGGTGCCGTCCGGCCCGTCCGGGCCGCCGCCGTTCCGGGTGCCGCCGCTGGAGGTGGCCCGAGGCTCGGCCATCCCCGGCCCGGCCACCCCGGTGCCGGCCGCGCAGACCGCCGTGCCGCGGGAGAACTTCCAGGGCTGGATCGCCCGCGTCACCTATTACAGCGACGTGCCCGAGCGGGTGCTGGTCGCCTACGCCAACGCCGACCTGGCCTACCAGACCAAGAACCCGGCCTGCCACATCACCTGGGCCACGCTGGCCGGGCTCGGCCGGGTCGAGTCCAAGCACGGCCGCTACGGCGGCGCCAGCGTCCAGGCCAACGGCGAGGAGTCGCGGCCGATCATCGGCCCGGCGCTGGACGGCAGTCCCGGCTTCCTGGCCGTGCCCGACACCGACAAGGGCAAGCTGGACGGCGACACCACCTGGGACCACGCGGTCGGCCCCATGCAGTTCGCGCCGGCCACCTGGCACCGTTGGGGCGTGCGGGCCAGCAATGACGGCAAGGAGCCCGATCCGCAGAACATCGACGACGCCGCGATGACCGCCGCCCGCTACATGTGCGCGATGGGCGGCGACCTGTCGGTGCCCAAGAACTGGTGGGACGCCGTCCTCGCCTACAACAACTCCACCGCCTACGGCCAGGACGTCTTCTCCAACGCCGACGCCTACGGCAAGGTCAGCCTCGGCAAGCTCTGAGGTTCGGAAGGGACCATTCCTCCACTCGGAGTGGAGGAAGGACGCCTTCACACCGTCAGTCGCCGGCCTGTGGGTGGTTGCGCAACGCCAGCCGGGCACTGACCTCGCCGAGGGCTTCCTGGTACTCGGGCAGCGGGTTCATCGCCACGGCCAGCCGCAGGTGGGTGATGGCCTCGGCGTGCCGGCCCTGCCGCTGCAGGGTCTTGCCCAGCGCGAACAGCGAGTAATGGTCGCTCGGGTCCATCTCGACGAGTCGGCTGAACGCCTCCTCGGCCCGTCGGAACTGGGCCGAGTTGAGGTAGGCACGGCCGGCCAGCTGCACGACGGAGGGCAGGTCCGGCTCGGCGTCGAGCACCGGACGCAGTTCGCGCAGCGCGTCCAGCGGACGGCCGTTCGACACCAGCGCCTCGGCCCGTCGGAACGCCTCGAAGGTGCTGTCGCTCATGGTCGTTCCCACAGTACGCAAGAT
>DATJJB010000277.1:0-8850 GCA_035492655.1 Kutzneria sp.
ATTGGTGTCATTCACCGTCGAGGGGGCGGTGGGTGGTGTCCGCCAACCGGGGAGTGCGGAAGGCGAGGAGGCGGACGGACATGGAAATAGAAGGAGGCCGCGTCGTGGAAGCGGCCGAGATCGTCGGCATCGGCGCGCCCGTGCGCGAGTTCAGCCTGCTGGAATCCGGTGAGAGGGATTTCACGGTGCTGGACGGGGTGTTCGACGGTGACGACGAAGAGCAGGAGTGGCAGGAGCGCGCCTTGTGCGCGCAGACCGACCCCGAGGCGTTCTTCCCGGAGAAGGGCGGCTCCACCCGGGAGGCCAAGCGGATCTGTCAGGGCTGCGAGGTGCGTTCGGAGTGCCTCGAGTACGCACTGGCCCATGACGAGCGCTTCGGCATCTGGGGCGGGCTGTCCGAACGGGAACGCCGGAAGTTGAAGAAGAGGCCCGCGTAGCAGGCTCAACCCGCCGGGCAGCTGGCCCGATGATCAGTCGTACGGTGTGCTCGACGCACCGACGATGGGAGTGGCCAGTTGCCCGGTAAGGCCCAGCCGGTCCTGCGCACGGCGCCGGTGCTCGCGGTGCTCGTGTGCCATGACGGCGAGCCGTGGTTGCGGCTGGCGCTGTCCGCGCTGCGGCGCTCGATGCCGCGCCCTCGGCACGTGATCGCGGTGGACACCGGATCCCGTGACCGAACGCCGAAGTTGTTGGCGGAAGCGGCATCCGGCGACAAGCCGGTGCTGGACGGCGTGCTCACCCTGCCGCGTGGAACCGGTTACGGCGATGCCCTGCGGGCCGCCGTTGACCACGCCGTGCAGCGCTGGGGCGATCCCGGGCGCTGGCTGTGGCTGCTGCACGACGACAGCGCGCCGGAGCCCGATTGCCTGGCCGCGCTGCTGGCCGCGACCGAGATGTCGCCGGCCGCCGGCGTGCTCGGGCCGCTCAACCTGGACTGGAACGACCCGAACATCGTGGTGTCGGCCGGCTTGTCCACGGACTCGTCCGGTCATCGGCAGACCGGCATCTCCGCGCTGGAGAGCGCGCAGGCCCGGTTTTTCGAGCAGAGCACCGAATCCCTGGCCGTCAGCTCAGCCGGCTCGCTGATCAGCCGTGAGCTGTGGGACCGGCTCGGCGGCTACGACCCGGCGTTGCCGATGCTCGGCGACGACCTCGACTTCGGTTGGCGGGCAAACAAAGCGGGTAGCCTCGTGTTGTCCGTGCCGACAGCCCGGCTGCGCCACGCGCGTGCCGCCGCCGTAGGTGAACGCCGCCTGGACGCGCTGGCCGCGCCGCCTGGGCCGTTCCTGCGCGGTGTGGCCCGAGCCCATGGCGTACGTACTTTCCTGGTCAACTGTGGGCTTTTCTCCTTCCTGATCGGCCTGCCCCGGCTGATCCTGCTGTGCTTGTCGCGCGCGCTGGGCTTCCTGCTGCTGCGCCGGGGCTCGGACGCGCGCGCGGAGATCGGCGCGATCCGCTACCTGCTGTCCGGACGGGGCCGGCTGCTGTCCGCTCGGGCAGACCGGCGGCGGACTTCGGTCGCCGGGCAAAAAAGTGTGCGCGGATTGTTCACCAGCCGGCTCACGCGGTTGCGCAACACGTTCCGTAGTGGACTGGCCGTGCTCGTTCGGCGACGGGTGCAGGCCGACGCGGTGCTGGGCCGGCTGCCGGCGTCGGACGCGGCCCCGTCGCCGTGGCTGAACCCTGACGACACCGGCAACTCCAAGCTTCCCGTCGGTCCGCAGGCCCTGCCGGCCGGCGCCCTGCGCGGCGCGCGGCGTGGCCCCGCCGGTCTACGGCGGCCGGCCGCCGTGGTCGTGCCGGTCGCGGCTCAGGCTCCGGCGGGACTGCGCCCGAGTCCGCGGCCCCGGCCGTCGCCGCGACGACGGGACGAGGAGGCGCCGAACCCGCTGGCTGATCTCATGATTGTCGAGGTCGATCGGGGCGCGGTGATCCGGCAGCTGCTGCTGTCGCCGGCACTGTGGACGTTCGTCGTGCTGTCGGTGCTCGGCGTGCTCGTCAACGCCGGCCGGCTGGGCACGGATCTGGTCGGCGGCCGACTGCTGCCGATGCACGACCTCGCGGCGACCTGGTCGACGTACCTCGCGACCTGGCATCCGGTGTCCGGCGGCACGGCCGCGCCGGCCCCGGCAGCCTTGGCAGTACTGGGAAGTCTCGGCGCGGTCCTCGGCGGTTCCAAGGCCGCGGTGGCCGTGCTGTTGTTCGGCGACCTGCCACTGGCCGGCGTCTCGGCGTATCTGGCCACGCGACGGATGCGCGTGGCCAGGCCGATTCGCGCGCTCATCGCCGCCACGTACGCGCTGCTGCCGGCGGCCGGGACGGCGGTGTCGCAGGGCCGCCTGGACGTCGTGATGGTGCACCTGCTGCTGCCGCTCGTGCTGGCCGGCGCGGCAACCTTGTTGCGGGGCAACGCTCCTGGCACGTGGGTGGCCACCGTGGCCGGCACCTCCATCGGCCTGGCGGTGATCGGCGCCTTCTCGCCGCTGACCCATCTGCTGGTGCTGGTGGGCATTCTGGTCGGCTTCGTGGCCGTGCCGGGGCACCGGCGGGTGCTGGCGCTGTTCGGAATCGTGTTGCTGCCCTTGGCCTTGCTGCTGCCGTGGCCGGCGGTTGTGTTGCAGCACCCCGATGTTCTGCTGCACGGCATCGGCGCGCGGCTGCCCGACCCGGCCGAGCCGTGGACCCGGATCGTCACCCTTGACCCGGGTGGGCCAGGGGCCCTGCCGGTGGTCGGCGCTTTCGTCGTGGTGGCCGGCGTGAGCGCGGCGGTGCTGCGGGCCAACCGGAACGTGCTGCCCGGCCTGACAGTCGCGATCGGCGGCGCGGTGGTCGTCGGCTTCCTGTGGCAGAACCAGATCTGGACCGGTGCGCCGATGCTCGTGCTCGGCGCCGGCCTGCTGCTGATCGTGCTCGGCGCGTGCGTGCCGGCGCCGGTCGTGTGGGAGATCCCGCACCTGCGGTTCGCGGCGATCAGCGCCGCCGTGGTGGTGGTCGGGTTACTGGCCGCCAGCGCGCTGATCGCCGGCCGGCAGGGTCCGCTGCGGGCCGGCGGCGACCCTCGCTTCGTGCCGGCCATCGCCAACGAGCTGGCCACCACCGGGGAGACGGTGCTGGAGCTGGCCCACGACGGCCGGCCGACCCGGCTGTCCGCCGGCGGCCTGGCCGGCTTCGGCGACGACGACCTCGTGCCGGTGCCCGGGGCGGCCGAGCGGCTGGCCAAGCTCGGTACGGACCTGATCGGCACGGACCGTGACGCCGCGAAGACCGCCGTCGGGCAGCTCGCGGTCGACGGCGTCAGCTACGTCGTGCTGCCCGACGCCGACGCCGCCGGGCGGCTGCACGACGCCGTCGGCGACCTGGCGTCAGCCTCGCCGCCGATGTCCGACGGCCGGCCCGTGGTGCGCGTGCAGCTGGCCAACAGCCAAGTGGTGCTGCTAGCCCCGCAGCAGGCGCAGAAGGCCGTCACGGGCGGCACGCCGCCCACCGAGCTCGGGGCGCCGGGTCTCGCGCCCGTGGACGCCTCGCCGCCCGATGTCGCCGTGCGCGTGTCGGACGGCCCGAGCGGCCGGCTGCTTGTGTTGGCGGCCGAGGACGAGCCCGGCTGGCGGGCGACTGTCGACGGCCGTCAGGTGGCGACCGTGCGGGCGTGGGGGCACCTCATCGCCGTCCCCGTGCCCACGACGGCGTCCGACGTCACCGTGGACCAGTCCGGCACCCTGCGCAGCTTCCTGCTCCTGGTGCAGGCCGCGTTCCTGCTCTTCACGGTCCTGACGGCTATTCCCAGTCGCAAACCGGCCCCGGCGCGATAGCCGCCGGGGCCGAATTCAGGAAGTTCTTAGTCCCCGTCGATGACGTCCGGATCGAGCCCGAGATAGCTGGCGATCTGCTCGACGAGCACATCGTGCACAAGATCGGCGAGATCCGCCCCGTCCTTGGCCCGCGCCTCCAGCGGCCGGCGGTACAGCACGATGCGTGCCCGGGTGGGCACACCGCGTCGGTCCACCCCGGCCGGCACCAGTCTGGCCAGCGGCACGTTGCCGTCGTCGACGACACCGTCCTCCCAGCTCAGCTCGTCGTCCGGGCCGACGTGCACCTCCGGCACGTCGTCCACCGCGACGTCCAACTGGGTCAACTCGGTCCGCCAGCGCGCCTCGATCGGCTCGAGCGCCTCGATCACGAGTGCGTCGAACCGCTCGGCCCGGCTGCGCGCCGCCGGCAGCGTCGCCGGATAGAGCGGTCCGCGCAGGCCACGGCCGTGCCGGTCGCGGCTGCGGCGTCCCTGACGCCTGGATCCTCTGGCCATCACCACGGCCAGTCAGCGTACGCGGAGGCGTGTCACCCGCGTGCCTGCACGCCGCCAAGAGTGGGAAGCGCTATCGTCAGCGATCGTGCGGAGCGTGAGGCGGTGCTCGCGAACCGGGTGTACGAACCCGGCAGTCGCCACGCTCACCTACGCCTATGCGGACTCCACCGCGGTCGTCGGACCCCTGGCCACCTACTCCGAACCGCACAGTTACGACCTGTGCGAGGAGCACGCCATGCGGCTCACGGTGCCCCGCGGCTGGGAGGTCGTCAGGCATGAGGGTGAGTTCGCCGCTCCCGAGCCGTCGGTCGACGACCTGACGGCCCTGGCGGAGGCGGTGCGGGAGGCCGGCCGGGCCGACCGACCGGTGGACCGGGTCGACCCGACCCGGATCGACCCGATGGGGGCCCAGCGACGGGGCCACCTGCGGGTGTTGCCCGACCCGATCGAGGACTGAACGCGCCGGTAGGCTGGCACAGACCCATCCGAGCTACCGGGGAGAAGGCGTGCCCGACCTGTCTGCGATCGTCAAGGCCTACGACATCCGTGGGGTGGTCGGCGAGCAGCTGGACGCCGCCGTGACCCGGGAGCTCGGCGCGGCGTTCGCCAAGCTCGTCGGCGGTCCGTCCGTGGTCATCGGGCACGACATGCGCGACTCGTCGCCGGAGCTGTCGGCCGCGTTCGCCGCGGGCGTGACCAGCCAGGGCGTCGATGTCGTGTCCATCGGCCTGGCCAGCACCGACATGCTCTACTTCGCCTCCGGCAAGCTCCAGCTGCCCGGCGCGATGTTCACCGCCAGCCACAACCCGGCCAAGTACAACGGCATCAAGCTGTGCCGGGCCGGCGCGGCGCCGGTCGGGCAGGACAGCGGCCTTGCCGAGATCCGCGAGTGGGCCGAGCAGGGCGTGCCGGCGGTCGAGGGCCGCCACGGCAGCGTCAGCGAGCGGAACATGCTCGCCGAGTACGCGGACTACCTGCGCGGACTGGTCGATCTGACCGGCATCCGGCCGCTGAAGATCGCGGTGGACGCCGGCAACGGCATGGGCGGCTACACGGTGCCCGAGGTGTTCGCCGGGCTGCCGATCGAGGTCGTCCCGATGTACTTCGAGCTGGACGGCAACTTCCCCAACCACGAGGCCAACCCGCTGGACCCGGCCAACCTGGTCGACCTGCAGCGCAAGGTCGTCGAGGTGGGCGCGGACGCCGGCCTGGCCTTCGACGGCGACGCCGACCGCTGCTTCGTGGTGGACGCCGACGGCAACCCGGTGTCGCCGAGCGCGGTGACCGCCCTGGTCGCCGTGCGCGAGCTGGCCAAGGACCCGGGCGGCACGATCATCCACAACCTGATCACCTCGCGCTGCGTGCCGGAGATCGTGGAGGAGCACGGCGGCAAGCCGGTGCGCACCCGCGTCGGGCACTCGTTCATCAAGCAGCGCATGGCCGAGACCGGCGCCATCTTCGGCGGCGAGCACTCCGCCCACTACTACTTCCGCGACTTCTGGCGGGCCGACACCGGCATGCTGGCCGCCATGCACGTGCTGGCCGCGCTGGGCGAGCAGGCCGAGCCGCTGGCCGAGCTGACCGCCGAGTACAACCGGTACCAGGCGTCCGGCGAGATCAACTCCACCGTCGCCGACCAGGCCGCGTCCACCGAAGCGGTGCGCGCCGCCTACGCCGGCCGGGACGGCGTGACGTTCGACGAGCTCGACGGCATGACCGTCGACCTCGGCGACGGCCGCTGGTTCAACCTGCGCGCCTCCAACACGGAGCCGCTGCTGCGGTTGAACGTGGAGGCACCCGACGCGGGCGCGGTCGCCGCGCTGCGCGACGAGGTGCTGGCCATCGTCCGGCGCTGAGACTTCTTCGCTAGGGAGGAACCCGATGGCCGTCCAGCTCGACCCGCAGCTGCTGGAGATCCTGCGCTGCCCGTCGCCCGACCACGCGCCGCTGCGCCCCGGCACCCCGGACGACGCCGACGCGGACATGCTGACCTGCACCGAGTGCGGCCGCGGCTACCCCGTCCAGGACGGCATCCCGGTGCTGTTGCTGGACGAGGCGGTGCCGCCGCCGGGCGGTCTGGTGGACTGACGTGCTCGACGACACCCTGCTCGACGACCCGTCCCGGCTGGCCGACACCGACACCGCCGGGCTGCTGCGCGCGGCGGCGATGGCCGGCGCGCAGGTGCGTGCGGTGGCCGAGGCCGCCGAGGAGGCGGGCGTCGGGCGGCTCGCCGAGGACCGGCCGCGGGCCCTGGTGCTGGTCACCCGGCCCGGCATCGGCGTGGCCGCGTCGCAGCTGCTGGCCGCGCTGCTGACCACGGCGTGCCCGGTGCCGGTGGTGCTGGCCGAGGCCGTGCCGAGCTGGATCGGCGCCCTCGACCTGGTCATCGCCCACACCGACGACCCCGGTGACGTCGTGCTGGCCGAGTCCCTTGACCGGGCGACCCGCCGGGGCGCCAGGGTGATCGTGACGGCCCCGCCGGACGGCCCGGTGGCCGCCGCGGCGGCCGGTCGCGGCCTGCTGCTGCCGCCACGGATTCCGGTGCCGACCGGTTTCGGCTTCGCCCGGGCGCTGACCGCCGGGCTGGTCGTAGTCGGGGCGCTGGGGCTGCTGCGCACCGACATCACGGAGCTGGCCGACGAGTTGGACCGTGAGGCCGAGCGCGACCATCCGATGCACGAGTCGTTCGTCAACCCGGCCAAGAGCCTCGCGCTGCGCGTGGCCGACCGCACGCCGCTGCTGTGGGGCCTGGACCAGGCCGCCACCGCCGTCGCGTGGCACGCCGCGTTCGTGCTGGCCAGCCACGCCGGCGTGGTCAGCGACGTGGCCGGCTACCAGCAGGCCATCGGCCGCGCGGCGCTGCACCGCGCCGCCGTGCAGTCCAGTTCCGGCGGCGACCTGTTCGCCGACCCGGACGACGAGCAGCTGACCCAGCCCCGGGTGCTGCTGCTGTCCGTGTCGCGTGGCGACGCCGCCGAGGCGACCCGCCGCGCGGCCGAGGCGACACTCGCCGGCGCCGACGTCATCCGGCTCGACGAGGTCACCGGTGGCGACGCCACCTGCGCCGCTGTGCTTGCCCTGCGTTTCGAGCTGGCCGCCCTCTACCTGGGGCTCGCGGCCGGCACCATCGGCGGTCCCGGCTACTTCGCCCCGGCCGCCGTGTGAGGGAGTGACGACGAGTGGAGTTGCTGCACAACGCGGTGCGTCCCTACGCCTGGGGCTCGCGCACCGCGATCGCCGAGCTGCTCGGCAAGCCCGTGCCGGCGCCGCACCCCGAGGCCGAGTTGTGGATGGGGGCGCATCCCGGCGGGCCGTCGAAGCTGGTCGAACCCGACGGTGACGATCGGTCCCTGCTCGACGTGCTCGCCGCCGACCCGGACGGCCAGCTCGGGCCGGCGCTGGCCGCACGCTGGGGCGGCCGGCTGCCGTTCCTGCTGAAGGTGCTGGCCGCCGACGAGCCGCTGAGCCTGCAGGCCCACCCGTCGGCCGAGCAGGCCGCCGCCGGCTACGCCCGTGAAGAGGCCGCCGGCATCCCGCGGGACGCCAAGAACCGCAACTACCCGGACCCGACCGCCAAGCCCGAGCTGATCTGCGCACTCACCGAGTTCCACGCGCTGGCCGGCTTCGCCTCGCCGGAACGCACCGTCCGACTGCTGCGCGGCCTGGACGGGCCGGGCCTGGCCCACTACACCGAGCTGCTGGCCGGCCAGCCCGACGCCGACGGCCTGCGTGCGCTGTTCACCACGTGGATCACGCTGCCGCAGCAGGCCCTGGACCAGCTGCTGCCGCAGCTGCTGGACTCGTGCGTGCGGCAGGTCAAGGAGCACGGCGAGTTCGACCTGGAGTGCCGGACCGTGCTCGAGCTGGGCGAGGCCTACCCGGGCGACGCCGGCGTGCTGGCGGCCGTGCTGCTCAACCGGATCGTGCTCAAGCCCGGCGAGGCGATCTTCCTGCCGGCCGGCAATCCGCACGCCTACCTGCGCGGCACCGGTATCGAGATCCTGGCCAACTCCGACAACGTGCTGCGCTGTGGGCTCACCCCCAAGCACGTGGACGTGCCGGAGCTGCTGCGGGTGCTGGACTTCTCGTACGGGGAAATGCCGGTGCAGCGTGGCGACGAGATCGCCCCGCACAACTTCGTCTATCCGACGCCGGCGCCCGAGTTCGAGCTGTCCCGGTTGCAGTGGGACTCGGATTTGGCGCCCGTTCGCATCGACCACGCCGGGCCGCAGGTGCTGATCTGCATCGACGGGGCCGTGACGCTGCGCCGTGAGAACGGCGTCGAGCTGCCGCTTCGTCGCGGCGAGTCGGCCTGGCTGGCCGCCGCCGACCCGGCCGTCGACGTCGTGCCGACGAGCGCGCCGGCCGCGGTGTTCCGGGCCACTGCCGGGATCGATTTGCCCAACAACTAGGGTTTTGTCCCATGTCAGCAGGGGGCGGTACCAAAGCCATTGTCGCCGCGCTGAGCGCCAACGCCGGCATCGCGGTCGCGAAGTTCGTCGGATTCGCCGTGACGGGGTCGTCGTCGATGCTCGCCGAGGGCGTG
>DATJJB010000278.1:0-10255 GCA_035492655.1 Kutzneria sp.
GCCCTGTTCTTAGCATGATTCACCATGGACAAGATCGACCGGGCCATCATTGCCGAGCTCCAGGCCGACGGCCGGCTGGCCAACACCGAGCTGGCCGACCGGGTCGGACTGTCACCGTCGCCCTGCCTGCGCCGGGTGCGCATCCTGGAGAGCCGCGGCGTGATCACCGGCTATCACGCGACCGTCGACCCGGCCGCCCTCGGCCGGGGCTTCAGCGTGCTGGTGCACATCGAGATGGCCAGCCAGGCCCGGGAGACGATCGAGGCCTTCGAGGCCGCGGTGGTCAAGATCGACGCGGTGCTGGAGTGCCGGCGCATGTTCGGCCAGCCCGACTACCTGCTCCGGGTCGGCGTGAAGGACCTGGCCGCCTACGAGCGGCTCTACATGACCCAGCTGACCGGCCTGCCCGGCGTGGCCAGGGCCAACTCCCAGTTCACCATGCGCGTGATCAAGAACTAACTTCTGACGCAGGGAAGGACGCCTTACCTGCGCTGGATGCAGGTAAGGCGTCCTTCCCTGCATCACCAGGGCTGATACATCGGATGTAAACGTCTGTATCTTGCCGAAATCGGGTTCGAGGCGCAGGATTCACCCGATGACCCGTCCGCCGCCGGGGCCCTTCGACGAAGGAGTGCGCATGACCAGGTGGCGGATCGGCGCTGCCCTGCTCACGGCGGCGGCTGCCGTGCTGGCGACCGGCGGCGCGGCGGTGGCGCAGCCAGAGCATCACCCGACGATCTCCAGCACCCCGCCGATGGGATGGAGCAGCTGGAGCTCGTTACGCGGCAACATCTCCGAGACGATCATCGAGGCGCAGGCCAAGGTCATGCACGACCAGCTGCGCAGCCACGGCTACCAGTACGTGAACATCGACGCGGGCTGGACGGCCGGCGTCGACGAGTACGGCCGCAGCACGTGGAACACCACCAAGTTCCCCAACGGCATGGCCGCGGTGGCCAAGTACATCCACAACCTCGGCCTGAAGTTCGGCATCTACATGGTGCCGGGCATTCCCAAGGCGGCGGTGGACGCGAACTCGCCGATCAAGGGAACTCCTTACCACGTCAAGGATGTCATCGACCCGACCGCGCCGGGCAACACCGCGGCCGACGGCGCCGGCAAGCTGGACTTCAGCAAGCCGGGGGCCGCGGCCTACGTGCAGTCGCAGGCCGATCTGTTGGCGTCCTGGGGAGTCGACTACATCAAGATGGACTTCGTCGGCCCCGGCGGCGGCCGGGTGGCGACCGACAACCGGGCCGACATCCAGCAGTGGCGCCACGCCCTGGACGCCACGCACCGCCCGATCCACCTGGAGTTGTCGAACTCGCTGAGCTTCGACAACGCGGCGGTGTGGCAGCAGTACAGCAACGGCTGGCGCATCGAGGGCGATATCGAGTGCTACTCACATTGTGTGGGCCTGACCAACTGGGCGGTGCGGGCCTCGCTGCGCTGGGACGACGCGCCGAAGTGGGTGCCGTTCGCCGGCCCCGGCCACTGGAACGACCTGGACTCGCTGGAGATCGGCAACGGCGCGTCCGACGGCCTGAGCGCCGACGAGAAGCAGTCGGTGATGACCCTGTGGGCCATCGAGGCCTCGCCACTGCTGCTGGGCACCGACCTGACCAAGCTGGTGCCCGAGGACGTCAAGATGATCACCAATGACGAGGTGCTCAGGGTCGACCGGGCCGGCCACGCGGCGCACCCGCTGTCGCAGGCGACCAAGCAGCAGGTCTGGGTGAGCGACAACCACAACGGCAGCTACACGGTCGCCCTGTTCAACCTCGGCGACGCGCCCGCGACGGTGACCGCCAACTGGACCGATCTAGCACCCCATCGGCACAACGCTTTCGTCCGGGACCTCTGGACTCATCAGAATCTCGGCGTGGCGCGCAACGCCTTCTCGGCCACGCTGGCGCCGCACGCATCGCGCCTGTTGACGGTATGGCTCTGAGATACATCGGCAATACCACGGGGCCCGCATTCGGCGGGCCCCGTTCCGTTTCACGACCAATGACGGGGGCCGAACGGAGTAGCCGGCTCACGGTCTCGCTATTGGTCTAGGCCAAAGCCTTGACTTCGGTAATGGTCTAGTCCACATTTCTGAACACCGGGCCCGGCGAAAGACGAACGTGCAAGTGCCTTCGACTAGGAGGGACCTATGCAGCGAGCCAAACTCGCCGCTACTGCGATGGCGGCGGTTGCCGTGGCGGGCGTCGCCGCGGCAGTAGCCGCCAACGCCAGCACGGCGCAGGTCCAGCCGGCCGCTTCCGCCGCCGCGCTAGCGCCTAACGCCCTGTCCAGCAACTGGTACGCGTCCGCGCCGTACCTCATGCCGGTCAGCAACAACCCACCCGACCCGACCGTGGTGATGGCCGCGACCGGCCAGAAGGCGTTCCAGCTGGCCTTCATCCTGGCCCCCGACGGCGGCGGCTGCAGCCCGACCTGGGACGGCAAGAACGCCGTCTCCAGTGACACCGCGGTGGCCGGCGTGATCAGCCGGATCCGTGGCGCCGGCGGTGACGTGTCGGTCTCGGTCGGCGGCTACGGCGGCACCAAGCTCGGCCAGACCTGCGGCACCGTGGCGGCCACCGCCGCGGCCTACCAGCAGGTGATCGACAAGTACTCGCTGCACGCCATCGACTTCGACCTGGAAGAGCCGGAGTACGAGAACGACGCGGCGGTCAACAACGAGCTGGGCGCGGCCAAGACGTTGCAGGCCAACAACCCCGGCCTGTTCGTCTCGGTGACGATGCCGGGCACCTCGGCCGGCACCGGCTGGTTCGGCACCCAGCTGCTGGACAAGTCCAAGGCGTTGGGCTTCTCCCCCAACAACTTCTCCATCATGCCGTTCGACGGCGGCTTCGCCGGCGGCTCGGCCCAGGTGAGCGCGCTCGAGGCGCTGCACGGCCTGCTGACCAGCCACATGGGCTGGGACAGCGCGACCGCGTACGCCCACGAGGGCTTCTCCGGCATGAACGGCCACTCGGACAACGGCGAGGTCTTCGCCCAGTCCGACTTCCAGACCGTGTACGACTACGCGACCAGCCACGGGCTCGGCCGGTTCACGTTCTGGTCGGTCAACCGGGACCGCCAGTGCGGCGCCAGCACCGACAACGGGATCTGCAGCAACATCACGCAGAACGACTGGGACTTCACCAAGTTCACCACCCGGTTCGCCGGCGCGACGCCGCCGCAGTCCCCGCCGCCCACCACCACGACGACGACCACCACGACGACCCCGGGCGGCGGCACCTGCACCGCGGCGGCCTGGAACGCGTCGACCCCGTACAACGGCGGGGCGGTCGTCTCGTACGGCGGCCACCAGTGGACGGCCAAGTGGTGGACCCAGGGCGACACCCCGGGCGGTGCGCAGAACGTGTGGACCGACAACGGCGCGTGCGGCGGCGGCACGACTCCGCCGGGCGGCAGCTGCCCGGCGGCGTGGAACGCCTCGACCCCGTACAGCGGCGGCGCGGTGGTGTCCTACGGCGGCCACAAGTGGACCGCGAAGTGGTGGACGCAGGGCGACACGCCCGGCGCCAACAGCCAGAACGTGTGGACCGACAACGGCTCCTGCTGAGCGACGCTTTCGCCGGCGGGTCGGTGCCCCCGATCCCGACCCGCCGGCGAACACCAAAGCTTCCGTAATCCCCCTCTCTCGGAAGGCCCCCTGCAGATGAAGTTATCCGTGAGAACGGCCCTGATCGCGGCGGCCGCCGCGACCGTGGCCGTCGGCAGCCTGACTGCCGTCGGCTCCGTCGCGGCGCAGCAGCAACCCCAATCGGTGGCGGTGACCCCGGCGGCGGCGACCGCCGCGGCGTCCAGCGGCGGTCTGCGTATCGCGTACTTCGACCAGTGGTCGATCTACCAGAACGCGTACTACCTGAAGAACGTCGACTCGATCGCCAACAACCTCGACTACCTGATCTACGACTTCGAGAACATCGACCCGACCGCGCTGACCTGCTTCGAGGCGACCAAGGCCAGCACGCCGGACCCGGGCGGCGAGAACGACCCGAACGCCGGCGACGGCGCCGGTGACGCGTTCGCCGACTACCAGAAGTCGTTCGGCTCGGACATCAGCGTCGACGGCACCGCGGACGCGTTCGGCATGCCGATCGTAGGCAACTTCCACCAGCTCCAGGAGCTGAAGAAGCGGCACCCGAACCTGAAGGTCGTGCTGTCCATCGGCGGCTGGTCGTACTCGAAGTACTTCTCCGACGCGGCGGCCACCGACGCCTCGCGCAAGAAGCTGGTCAGCTCCTGCATCGACATGTTCATCAAGGGCAACCTGCCCTCGCAGGGCGGCTACGGCGGCGCCGGCACCGCGGCCGGCATCTTCGACGGCTTCGACATCGACTGGGAGTACCCGGCCTCGGCCGGCGGGCACCTCGGCAACCACACCAGCGCGAACGACACGGCCAACTTCACCGCGCTGCTGGCCGAGTTCCGGTCGCAGCTGGACGGGCTGGGCAAGCACTACTCGCTGTCCGCGGCCCTGCCCGGCGGCCAGGACAAGATCGCGAAGATCCAGACCGACAAGATCGGTCAGTACATGGACTTCGCCGACGCGATGACCTACGACATGCACGGCGCGTGGGACGCCACCGGTCCGACGAACTTCCAGGACCCGCTGTACTCCTCGCCGAGCGACCCGTCCGGCACCATCCCGCCGGGCACCGAGAAGTACACCATCGACTCGGTGATCAAGGCCTACACCCAGGGTTCCAGCGCCTACGGCATTCCCGGCGGCTTCCCGGCCAACAAGCTGACCGTGGGCATCCCGTTCTACTACCGCGGCTGGACCGGTGTGCCGGCCGGCGGCAACCACGGTCTGTACCAGAGCGCGACCGGCCCGTCCCCGGGCCACGCGCTCAGCGGCAACGTGCCGGGTGTGGCGATGTACAAGGAGCTGTCCGGGGTGGTCGACAACCCGGCCGACACCTTCTTCGACTCGACCACGCAGTCGGCCTGGTTCTACGACGGCACCAACTTCTACGGCGGCTCCTCGCCGCAGTCGATCAAGGCGCGGACCGACTACATCCACTGCAACGGCCTGGCCGGCGCGATGATGTTCTCGCTCTACGACCTGGACCCGGCCTCGACGCTGTTCAACGCCGTGGTCAACGGCCTTGGCGCCGGCACGCCGAGCTGCGGGGCCCCGCCGACGACCACCACGACCACCACCACTACGACGACCACCACGACCACGACGACGACCACCCCGCCGGGTAGCTGCACGGCGGCGGCGTGGAACGCCTCGACGCCGTACAACGGTGGCGCCGTGGTGTCCTACAACGGTCACCAGTGGACCGCGAAGTGGTGGACGCAGGGCGACACCCCGGGCGCCAACAGCCAGGGCGTGTGGACCGACAACGGTCCCTGTGGCGGCACGACCACCCCGCCGGGCGGCACGTGCCCGACGCCTTGGAGCGCAACGGTTCCGTACAGCGGTGGCGCGGTCGTCTCCTACAACGGCCACAAGTGGACCGCGAAGTGGTGGACCCAGGGCGACACCCCCGGGGCCAACAGCCAGAACGTGTGGACCGACAACGGTGCTTGCTGAGGTAGGGGAGTAACAGGAAAGGGCCCGGCCGATTCGGCCGGGCCCTTTCCGTCAGTACGAGAACTGCTGCACCTGGTGGGCGTCGCCGGAGAAGGTCCAGCCGGTCCGGGTGGCCGGGTCGAGCTGCACGCCCCGGCCGGGGCCCGAGCTGACCAGCCCGGTGGAGTAGTTCATGCCCCGGACCGTGCCGATCGTCTTGCCGGTGGCCAGATCCACGACCGCCACCTGGCTGGTGGCGTTGTTGTCGAAGATCAACCCGCCGACCGCGCCGAACTGCGGTACCGCCGGCGGCGTCTGGAACGCGACCAGCGCCAGGTGGTGTGCGCTGTCCACGGCCAGGGTCAGCGGCGCCTGCTGCCGCACGGCAATGGCGTTGCTGGGCACCAAGGTGTCGCCGGCGACCGGGATCAGGTTGGCCGTGCCGTTGATGTTCACGCTGAACGACCGGTAAGACAGCTGGTACGCGGTGTTCGTGCCCTCGTCGACCGCCAGCGAGCCGGCGCAGCCGTCCGACTGTCCAGCGGGCGTGACGGTCGCGGCGTCGAGGTCGACGCGGGCGACCAGGGCATTGCCGCCGGCGAAGCAGATCAGCCCGCCGCCGGCCTTGGCGAGGAACACCTGGCCCGTCTTCTGGTTCACGTCGATCAGGAAGTACGTGCCCGCGGCGACACCGTGGTCAGCGGCGATCGGCTGCCCGGCCGTCACGGTGGCGAGGTCGACCGACACCACGGCATCGGCCCGGTCCCCGTTGTGCCACAACAGGATTGCCGCTCGATGCCGGGTGACGTCGACCCGACCGCCGATCGGCAGATAGTCGCCGAGCGACGCGGTGCCGGCCAGCGTGGCCGTCTGGATGTCGTAGACCTCGAGGGCGTTGCCGTGCAGCACGGCCGCGCGGTGCGAGGACGGGTCCACGCCGACGAGCCGGAAATCGTTGCCAGTGGCCAGGTTCGCGCCGTAGGTGCCGGTAGCCGGGTCGTAGCGGCGAACGGCCTGGTGGCCGTTGCCGTCATCGGTCACGACGACGGAATCCGCTCCCTGGGCAGCGAAGTCGACGACCGCGGTGTTGTCCGGCGTGAAACCGTCGTCCAGTTCGAGGAACGAGCTCGGACCGGCCTGCCCGACCGGCTTGCCGTCCCGATCGAGCGCGATCACCCGCACGTTGTACGAATCCGAGAAACCGAGGCCCAGCTTGCTGGCGTCGAGCTTGACGGAACCGTTGCGGCCGGTCATTTTCCGCACCAGCGCGGAGCCGCCGTCGATGCCGTCGTTGTCCGGCTGGGTGCCGTTGGCGTTGGTGACCGTGTTGTAGGAGTTGAACAGGGTCGGGGCCGGCGAGGAGAACTCCAGCTCGGCGCTATTGGCTCCGGGGATATTTCGCACGTCGTAGTTGAGGGTGAAGTTCGGGGCCACCCGGTTGACGGTCAGGCTATGCAGACTGTCGTTGAAGGTCGGCGCCTGGGCCCGGCGGTCGGCACTGCCGCCGTCGACCCGGATGGCCACGAATTCGCCGTATACCGGGCGAAGGCTGGTCGAGTCCTGGACGATGCCAAGGCCGTAGAGGCCACCACCGCCGTTGAAGGCGCTGGCCGGAATCGTGACGTCCCCGGAGGGCTCGGTCAGCGGAACCTTGTACGGGGCCGAGAAGATCGGCGCGGTCAGCGGGTTCCAGTGACCGATCGAGGACACCACGAGCTGCGGCGACTTGGTGGCGCGGACACCGGTCAGGTCGTAGTGCACGGTGACCGGCGCGCCGAGCTTCACCGTAGCCGGCGCGATCGGGGCGGTCGCCTCGACGTAGGTGCCGTCGGTCGGGCCGATGGCCAGCGTCTTCTTGGCCGACGCCAACACCTTGTGGCCGTCACGCACCTGGAACGTCAGATCGACGTCGCGGTCGGTCGTCGACACGACCGGCAGGCCGGCAGCCTGGAGCAGCTGCGTCGGCGTGATCCGGACGGCCGGCTGGTCGGCGTGGAAGTCCTTGCCGTTGACCGTGACCACGTAGTCGAGCTTGTGATCGGGCGCGCCGGTGACGTCCGCGCCGATGGTCACCGGTCCGACCAGGCCCTCGCCGCTGGTGCCGGTCTGGAGATCGATGCGGTTCGGGTCGGACGCCTCGGTGAAGTTGCCGCCGAGATTGCCGAAGGTGACCCGGTGGGCGACGGAGATCCGCTGGATCTCGGTCTTGGACGCCTTGGGCAGCAACGAATCCACTGCCTTGGTGACATCGATCTGGTTGCCCACGTTGAGCTTGCGGTCGATCTGGGGCGGCGTCGCCACCGCCCGGCCGGTCTTCTGCAACACCTTGCGCACATCGGTCGGGTCGAGGTGTTTGCCGGCGATGTGCGCCGCCTGCAACACGACCGCCGCGGCCGCCGCGACTTCCGGCGCGGAGGCGGAGGTGCCGCCGTTGAACACCGCGGTCACCGCCTGCGGGGTGCCGCCGGCCGTGTGGATGAACGCCGGAATCCCGTTGCCCGGCGCGGAAACGTCGACCCGGTCGCCGAAGCCCGACGAGTAGCTCATCGCGCCGTTGGTGCGGGTCGTGGCGTACGTCCCGTTGGCCGAGCCCGGCTGCGACAGCGTGTCGTCCAGGGTCGTGCCGCCGACCGCGATCGCGCCGCTGTCGAGCACCCTGCTCGGGGTGGTGGAGAAGTTGTCGTCGCTGATGTCCGTGGTCTCGGACGCCTTGCGCGCCAGGTCGGTCGGCGTGCTGCCGCCGTCCGGGCCGACCGCCGCCGGGGTGTAGAGCCGCGTGCCGTCGTTCGAGGAGATCGTGACGACGATGTGGTAATCCCGCACGATCGTGCCGACCACGGACTGCAGCAGCGCGTCGTCCTCCAGGTACCGGCCGGGGAAGCCGTACTGGTCGACGCCGAAGCCGAGGCTGGCAGTGATCACGTCGGGGCGCGGGTTCTGCCGGGCCGCGGCCAGCAGCGCCTCGGCGACGCCGTCGGTGCTCGCCTCCTGCGGCACCACCAGCCGGTACTGCGCGCCGGGCGCGATGCCGAGCAGGTCGGTGGACTTGCTGCCGAGCGCCTCGGGGCGCTGCTTGTCGTGCGGCAGCGGGGCCATCACGGCGAAGTCGAGCAGCACCTCGGCCAGCTGCGCGTCCTGGCCGGTGGTGGTGCCGGTGGGGTTGAGGCCGGCGGACGTGTTGACGTAGGTCGGGATCAGCGGCATGGACGGGATGTCCAGGTAGCGCTGGCCGTCCTTGACCACCGTGGTCTGGTCGGTCAGGTCGCCGCTGCTGACGTTGGTGATGATCTGGCCGGCGCCGGGCAGCTGGCCGTAGCGGGAGGTCAGGGTGTCATACGCGCCAAGGGCATTGACCCCGTTGGCGTTGAGAAAGCTTTGCAGGGACGAGGTGACGCCGTAGTTGTCCGGTCCGGTGACCGGCAGGTTCGCCGCGTAGCTGGGCAACGGGAGCTGGCCCGAGCTCATGCTGGTGACGGCCCGGTTCGGCTCGGCGAAGCGCACGCCCGGCTGCTTGCGCAGCTCCTGCGCCGCCTTGTCGGCATCGCCGTCGACGTGCACCACGGACGTGTTCGGGAGGCCGTCAACCGCCTTGGCGTCGGCCCCGAACTTGGCGGTGCCGTCCGTGACGACGATGACCGAGTCCGGCTTCGGCGTGGCCGGTGCCGTCGGTCTGCCGACGAGGTCGCCTAATGGAGATGTGCCTTGTGCGGTAAGGGATAAGGGTGCCGCCGAGGCGACGGATGGACCGGCTGCGGTCAGGGCGAGGGCCGAAGCCGCCGCCGTGACCAGGACCAGACCGCGCAGCATGGTGCTCCTTCTGCAGTGAGCCTGTGTGCCCGAACGACCGTGGCGGCGGTCATCCGGGCAACATCGCAGGCCGTACTGGGAGGAGCAACGTGACGGCAGTCACCTGGTGGTGTCCGCGTTGGTCGGGCTGACGATCTCCTCGGGCAGCCGGCTGGCCGCGTTGAGCGCGCCCACGCCGACCGCGGCCAACGCCGCGACCACGGCGAACGCGTAGAAGCCCCATGGGTAGACGATGCCGGCGGTGAGCAGCAGGCCGCCGAGCAGCGGACCGCAGATCGCGCCGATACGTCCGATGCCGGCCGTCCAGCCCAGGCCGGTCGCCCGGGCCTCCGGCGGATAGGCCCGGGTGGTGTAGGCGTAGACCAGCACCTGCGCGCTGAACACGAACGAGCCGGACAGGAAAACCGCCACGTACAAGGCGAATCCGGGCATCTTGACGCTGAGCACGGCCAGCAGCACGGCGGCGACGATGAACCAGCCCAGCGTGGCCCGCTTCATGCCGACCCGGTCGGCGACCATGCCGGCCACCAGCAGGCCGACCACGCCGCCGAAGTTCAGCGTCAGCAACAGACCGAGCGCCGCGCCGAGCGGATAGCCGGCCTGCCGCATGATCTCCGGCAGCCAGGTGTTCAGGCCGTACACCAGGATCAGGCCCATGAACGAGGTGACCCAGAACGCGATGGTCACGCCGATCATGCGGCCACGGAACAGGGTCGCCAGCGCCTGCTTGATCGACGAGCCGGCGCGGTGCTCGACCGGTGTCGCCGAGTCGGGCAGGTACTTGATCATGAGCGGCACCAGGACCAGGGCCGGCAGCGCGCCGACCACGAACATGGCCTGCCAGCCCAGCGGCTCGATCAGCGCGATGCCCAGCAGGGCGGTGGCCATCGCGCCGACGTGGTA
>DATJJB010000279.1:0-3015 GCA_035492655.1 Kutzneria sp.
CCGTCGGGCGCGCTGGACGTGCCGGCGTTGACGCTGGCCAACCGGCTCGTCGGCAATCCGGAGTCGGCGGCCGGAATCGAGGCCCTGCTGGGCCGGATTCAGTTGCGCGCCAACTGTTCCTGCACGGTCGCGGTCACCGGGCCGAGCGTGCTGGTGTCCGTCGGCGATCACCTCGTCGACTCGCACGCGCCGGTGCATCTACGCGAGGGCGACGTGCTGGGTCTCGGCGCGCCGGTCGGCGGACTTCGTTGCTACGTGGCGGTTTCCGGCGGCATCGAGGTGCCGTTGCAGCTTTCCAGCCGGGCCACCGACATTCTCTCCGGCATCGGTCCGGATCCCTTGCGGGCCAACGACGTTTTGCCGCTGGGTGACGTTGCCGGCCTACCGGAAGGCGCGGATGTGTTGTCGCCTTCCGTCGCGCCGGCGGAGCTCGTGGTGCCGGTGTTGCTCGGTCCCCGTGACGACTGGTTCGACGACGCGCATGCGCAGCTGGCGGCCGGGCGGTGGACGGTTTCCCAGCAGAGCAACCGGGTCGGGCTGCGGCTGGACGGCGACGCGCTGCGCCGGGCCGCCGCGTTCGAGGCGCGGGAGCTGCCCAGCGAAGGCGTGATCACCGGATCGGTTCAGGTGCCGGCCAACGGACGGCCGGTGCTGTTCCTGGCCGATCATCCCGTCACGGGCGGCTATCCGGTGATCGGCGTAGTGACCGCGGACGCCTTGCCCAAGCTGGCCCAGGCCCGACCGGGAACACCCGTTCGGCTGCACCCGCTCCGTTGACGCAGTGGTCTAGGCCACTTTACTGTTCAGACCGGGCCGCCGCCTGGACCGTAGGAGCACCATGCGCAAGCTTGCACTGCTCACGGCAACCCTGCTGACGTTAGGCGCCGCCGTCGCGATGGCCCCACAGGCCGCCGCGACCACCGGCCTCACCGCCACCTTCACGGCCTCGGCCGGCGGCGGCAAGTACGTCGTGGCCAACTCGACGGCCGCGGCGATCACCGGCTGGTCGATCGCCTTCGACCTGCCGGCCGGCGTCACCGCGAGCAATCCGCAGAACGGGACCCTGACCCAGGCCGGCACGCATGTCACGGCCACTCCCGCGTACTACATCAACACCGTTGCCGCCCATGGCAACACCGAGCCCTACAGCCTGTCCTTCTCGCTCAGCTCGGCCGCCGCGCCGAGCAACTGCCTGCTCAACGGCGTCAACTGCGACGGGTCGGGCGGCACGACCCCGCCGCCTTCGGCGTCCTTGACCGCGCAGTACTCGCAGTCCGGGTCCACCGGGAAGTACGTGGTGGCCAACAACTCCGACACCGACCTGAAGTCGTGGTCGCTGGCTTTCGACCTGCCGAGCGGGACCACGGTGAGCAATGGCCAGAACGGCACCGTGACCCAGACCGGCACCCATGTGGTGGCCAGTCCGGCCTACTACAACACGGTGGTGAAGGCCCATGGCAGCACCGAGCCCTACAGCCTGACGTTCACCGTCAGCGGCTCTGGCAGCCCGCAGAAATGCCGGGTCAACGACGTGAAGTGCGACGGATCCGCCGACGCGCCACCGGGTGCGCCGACCAACCTGCACGCCGCGGCCAAGACCACCAAGACCGTGCTGCTGGCCTGGAATGCCGCCACCGCGGGGGATCTGCCCATCGCCGGCTATGACGTGTTCAACGGCTCCGCATTGGTCGCGTCGGTGACCGGCACGTCGACGGCGATCGCCGGCCTGACGCCGAAGACCGCGTACACCTTCACAGTCAAGGCCAAGGACACGCATGGCACGTCATCGGCGGCCAGCGCACCAGTCACCGTGACGACCAACGACCCGTCGGCCGACACCCAACCTCCTTCCGCACCAACGAATCTGGCCGTTACCGGCAAGGACTCGGTGTCGATCGCGCTGAGTTGGTCGGCGTCCACCGACAACACCGGCGTGGTCTCGTACGACGTGTTCAACGGATCTGCTGTCGCCACCACAGTCACCGGTACCGCAGCCACCGTGACCGGCCTCAGTCCGTCCACTCAGTACACATTCACGGTTCGCGCGCGCGATGGCTACGACAACGTGTCCGCGGCCAGCAATGCCGTCACCGCGAGCACAACCGATGTGATCGGCGGCGGCTACGCCAAGGTCGGCTACTTCGTGCAGTGGGGCATCTACGGCCGCCAGTACTTCGTCAAGAATCTGGTGACCACTGGCGCGGCAGCCAAGCTGACGCATCTGTTGTACGCCTTCGAGAACATCGACCCGGTGAACCTGACCTGTCTGTCCGGCGTCACCCGCGGCACCACAGCCGATCCCGAGGACCCGAGCCAGGGCGACGGGGCCGGCGACGCCGACGCCGACTACGGGCGGCCGTTCGCCGCGGCCCAGGCCGTGAACGGCGTGGCCGACGACGGATTCGCGCCGCTGCGCGGAAACCTCAACCAGCTCAAGGAACTCAAGGCGCTGTACCCGAACCTGAAGATCCTGGTCTCCATCGGCGGTTGGACGTACTCCAAGTACTTCTCCGACGTGGCCAAGACCGATGCGTCGCGCAAGAAGTTCGTGGCCTCCTGCCTCGACACGTGGATCAAGGGCAACCTGCCCGCCACCGAGGGGGCCGGCGGGGCCGGTGTCGCGGCCGGCATCTTCGACGGCGTCGACATCGACTGGGAATGGCCCGGCGACGCCAACGGCCACCCCGGCAACCACTACAACGTCGCGGACAAGGCCAACCTGACCGCCCTGCTGGCCGAGTTCCGCACCGAACTCGACGCCCTCGGCGCCGCCAATGGCAAGCGGTACCAGCTGTCCGCGTTCACGCCCGCCGACCCGACCAAGGTCAGCGAGGGTTGGGACCTGCCGCAGACCGCCAAGTCGCTGGACATGTTCAACGTGCAGGGCTACGACTTCCACGGCTCCGGCAGCGACAACTCGTGGGAGCCCAACCAGACCGGCGACCAGGCCAACCTGTACCCGGCCAGCAACGACCCGTACTCGTTCCACTTCAGCGTGGACGGGGCCGTGCAGAC
>DATJJB010000280.1:0-2747 GCA_035492655.1 Kutzneria sp.
CCGGTCTACGACGCGTACAACGTCACCGTCGACAAGCTGGCGGCGATGTACCGCAAGGCCGGCGTGGACACGGTGGTGTTCGACATCGCCAACGTCGGCGCGCGGTTCTACACCTACACGTGGACGATGTTCATCGCCATGGAGGCCGCCGCCGCGACCGGGGCGTCGTTCATGGTGCTGGACCGGCCGAATCCCATCGGCGGCCAGGCGTTCGGGCCGCAGCTGGACCCGAAGTTCGCCACGCTGGTCGGGTTGAAGCCGATCGTGCAGCAGCCCGGCATGACCGTCGGCGAGTTGGCCCGGCTGTTCGACGCCGAGTTCCTGACCACCCGGCTGAGCAGCCTGGAGATCGTCAAGTGCACGGGTTGGCGGCGAACCGACCTGTTCAGCGGGCAGTGGGTGCCGCCGAGCCCGAACATGCCGACCGCCGACACGGCACTGCTCTATCCCGGCACCTGCCTGTTCGAGGGCACATTGCTGTCCGAGGGCCGCGGCACCTGCCGGCCGTTCGAGACGATCGGCGCGCCGGGCATCGACTGGCACTGGGCCGAGCGACTGAACTCGCTCAACCTGCCCGGGATCGAGTTCCGCGAGGCCTACTTCGTGCCGACGTTCAGCAAGTTCGTCAACCAGACGTGTGGCGGCGTGCAGGTCCACCTGACCGACCGGCCGCGCGTCGACGCCATCCGCACCGCCGTCTCGATGATCGTGACGGCGCGTGAGTTGTACCCGAAAGTGTTCGGTTGGCGGCCGGACAACTGGGTCGACAACCTCAGCGGCTCGGCCCGTCTGCGCAGCATGGTGGACGCGGGCGCCGGTGTCGACGACGTCGTGGGCGCTTGGGCGGCCGAGCTCGCCGCCTTCCGCCGTGATCGCATCCGGTATCTGCTGTACAGATGAGGTGGCCATGCGGATTCGTGCCCTCGCCCTGCCGGCCGTGCTCGTGCTGGCGTTCGCCGTGACCGCGAGCGCGGACGCCGGGCCGAACTCGGCCCGCTTCGACCGGCCGTACCAAGGCTTCGCGCCGGCCGGCACGGTGTTGCGCGCCGGCTCGCCGGCCCAGGCCGGGTTGACCGCGGCCCCGATCGACGCATTCACCAACCAACTCGCCGCGTGGGTACCGTCGATCTATCCCGGCGCCACGGTGTTGTTGGCGCACAACGGAGTTGTCGTCGACCGCACGGCGACCGGCGAGGCGGTGAAGTTCCAGGACGCGACCACCCAGCTGCCACCGGATCAGCAGGTGCCGGCCCGTACCGACACCATCTACGACCTCGCGTCACTGTCCAAGCTGTTCACCTCGATCGTGGCCGTGCAACAACTGGAGGCCGGCCGGATCGCGCTGGACACGCCGGTCGCGCACTACCTGCCGGAGTTCGCCACCAACGGCAAGGCCGGCATCACCATCGAGCAGTTGCTGACCCACACGTCCGGGCTGATCCCCGACCCGATTCCGTCGCTGTGGGCCGGATATCCGGACATCCCGTCGCGGGAGAAGGCGATACTGGACACGACGCCATCGGCCGCGCCCGGCACCCAGTACGTGTACTCCGACCTGAACATGCTGACCATGCAGCTGGTGTTGCAGCAGGTCACCGGCAAGCCGCTGGACGAGCTCGTGCGCACGGGGATCACCGAGCCGCTGCACATGGTCGATACCGGCTACAACCCGCCCGTGTCCAAGCTGAGCCGGATCGCCGCGACCGAGTACGAGGTCTCGCCGCCGCGCGGCATGGTGCGTGGTTCCGTGCATGACGAGAACGCGTGGGCGATGGGCGGCGTCGCCGGGCACGCCGGCGTCTTCTCCACGGCTGACGACCTCGCCGTGCTGGCCCAGGCCATCCTCAACGGCGGCGTGTACCGGGGGCACCGGATCCTCAGCGAGCACGGCGTGCACCTGATGCAGGTCGACTTCAACCAGAAGTTCCCCGACGACTCGCACGGGCTGGGCTTCGAGCTGGACCAGATCTGGTACATGGGCGGGCTGTCCGGCCCGGACACCATGGGGCACACCGGGTTCACCGGTACGTCGCTGGTGATCGACCCACGGTCGCGCTCGTTCGCCATCCTGCTGACCAACCGTGTGCACCCGACCCGGAACACGCCGTCGACCAACGGCGCTCGTCGCGCGGCGGCGCAGGCGTTGGCGCAGGCCATGTCCGTGCAGGCGCCGGACGGCGGCCGGTCGTGGTTCTCCGGGCAGGGCGGCGGCTCGACCAGCACGTTGACCACGGGGACGCTGCACGGGTCGGTACGGATCTCGTTCGACGCTTTCGTCAACACCGAGACGACGGACCTGCTCACGCTGGAGGCCAGCACGGACGGCGGCGCCACCTGGACCGCCGTGCCGCTCACGGTGCGTGGTCACAGCGGCGACCAGATGTCGCTTTCGGGGCAGTCCAGCCGGTCCTGGCAGCAGGTTCGGGCACAGGTGTCGACTCCTTCGAACGATCTGGTGCTGCGCTGGCGTTACACAACCGACCCCTCCTACGAAGGACGGGGCGTGAACGTGGCCGACATCGAGCTGAGCTGCGGCCGCACGACGTTCACACCGGCCGGCTGGCAGCTGGTATAACCGCAGGTCAGGGGCCATCATGTTGACCGCGACAGTTACTGTTAGTAAGTTTCCCACGTGGCACCCGCCAAGTCAGTCAGTGAGATCAGCGAGGCGAGCCCGCTGGTCCGGATCCGTTCGCTGCTGCCCGGCCTCGCCCGCGCCGAGCAGCGCGTGGCCAAGGTCGTGCTCG
>DATJJB010000281.1:0-10019 GCA_035492655.1 Kutzneria sp.
GACGCCGGCGGCCCCGACTGGGGCTGGGCCGTCGACTACTCCCCCGGTATGCGCCACAAACTCCGCCAGTTCCTGCCCGACGCCGTCATCGGCGACGTCTTCCACGGGCCGCTCCCCAACGGCGACTTCGCCATCACCCATGACGACCTGCTGGCCGAGAACATCAGCCGCATCCATCGCGTCAGCTGAACAGCATCTCCACCAACGCCTCCGGGGAGACCGCGGCGGGCCGGTCGCTGACCTGGCCGTCGCCCAGCTCCACCACCCGCCACCCGCCGTCGGCCCGCCGCACGACGTCCACCGTGACGAACGGCAGCGCCAGCTCGGCAACCAGTGGCTGGATGGCCGCGAGATCCGGTTGCGGGACAACGGTTTCGGCCGGCAGGTCGGGATGCGGGCCGCATCACCACGCTGCCCACGCATTGCCGTCCGGCCAGGAGCGCCTCGTTGCCTTCGTCGGCAACGGCCATGGCTGTGAGCTACCTATCGGCGCAACCCTCACAATCTCGTTTCCGCTCCAACGGTTTTGCGCCGTAAGGTCGCGGGCGTGCCTTCTCTTGTCACGCCAGCGTTGCCGGTCGGCACGCTCGCCTCGCAGCAGCAGCCGGAGATCCACGCCGAGGGCCTGGTGCTCCGGCCGTGGCGGGCCGAGGACCACGCGACGGTGCTGGCGGCGTACGCCGATCCGGGGATCCAGCGCTGGCATGCCCGCACGATGACGGACGACGAGGCCCGGGCCTGGATCGAGAACTGGGCGCGGCGGTGGTGCCAGGAGACGGGGGCGGGCTGGGCGGTGACCGAGGAGGACAAGGTCGCGGGGCAGATCAGCCTGCGCACGATCGACCTGCAGGAGGGCCTGGCCGAGGTGTCGTACTGGGTGCTGCCGGCGGCGAGGGGCCGCCGCACGGCCAAGCGGGCGCTGACGGCGATGTCGGCGTGGGCGTTCGGCGAGCTGGGCCTGCACCGGATCGAGGTGCTGCACTCGACCCGGAACGAGGCGTCGTGCCGGGTGGCGACGGCGGCCGGTTTTGCCCTGGAGGGCACCAAGCGCAGCGAGGCGAAGCACGCGGACGGATGGCACGACATGCACCTGCACGCCCGCGTCACATCAGATTGCTGAACTCTCAACTACCTGGGAGACTGGTGGTCTGGACGACCTCTGGAGGATCCCCGTGCCGCTGCGCAAGCTCGGTTTCCTGACCATCGGCCTGTTCGACGAGGCCGACCCGCGCCGCGGCCACGAGGCCACGCTGGAGATCATCCAACTGGGCGAGCAGCTCGGCCTGGACAGCGCCTGGGTCCGCCACCGCCACCTCCAGTTCGGCATCTCCTCCCCGGTGGCCTTCCTGGCCGCGGCGACCCAGCGGACCAGCCGCATCCAGCTTGGCACGGCGGTGATCCCGCTGGGCTGGGAGAACCCGCTGCGCCTGGCCGAGGACCTGGCCACGGTGGACGTGCTGTCCGGCGGCCGGCTCAACCCGGGCGTCAGCGTGGGCCCGCCGATGCACTACGACGACGTCAAGGACGCGCTCTACCCGGACACCCACGACGTGGAGGACTTCAGCTACCAGCGGGTCGAGCGGCTGCTGGCCGGCGTGCGCGGCGACACCGTGTCGACGTTCAGCGGCCAGGAGGGCATCGAGCAGTTCTCGCCACGCGTCCAGCCGCACTCCCCCGGCCTGATCGACCGCATGTGGTACGGCGGCGGCAGCGCCCGCTCCGCGCAGTGGGCCGGCGAGACCGGCATGAACTTCCTGACCAGCAACGTGGTCACGGCCACCGAGACCAGCACCGACTTCGACGAGATCCAGCTCGGCCTGATCCGCACGTACCGGAAGTTCAACCCCGAGGGCCGGGTCTCGCACGGCTTCGTGGTCATCCCGACCGACAGCGCCACCGCCGACCAGCGGGCCCGTTACGAGGAGTACGCGGCGAAGCGGGCCACCCGGTTCGGCACGCCGTTCGGGCCGCGGGGGCTGCTGTTCGCCAAGGACATCGTCGGCACCTCGGACCAGATCGCCGAGCAGTTGCACGCCAACGCGGCGTTCAACGAGGTCGAGGAGGTGGCGTTCGCGCTGCCGTTCACCTTCGAGCACGACGACTACATCCAGATCCTCACGGATATGGCCACGAAACTCGGTCCGGCCCTCGGCTGGACGGCCGGCTGATACGCTGGCCGGGAAGCACACCACGCAACAGGGAGTAACCGCCGTGATGGTGGTCGAGGACGACATCGAGGGCTGATACCGGCCCCGCGACAACGGCGTTTCCGTGACGCCGCGCTCGGTCGTGCCCTCACACCTGTTCGTCTGCCGGGTCGCCCGTGCGCGCCCGTTTCATGGTGGAGACTTCCCATGCCGAAAATCGTCTGCTCCAACCTGTCCTTCTCGTGGCCGGACGGCACCCCGGTGTTCGACGACCTGTCGTTCGCCGTCGGCGCCGGCCGAACCGCCCTGGTCGCGCCGAACGGGGCCGGCAAGAGCACGCTGCTCAAGCTGATCGCCGGCGACCTCAGCCCGCGTTCCGGCACGATCACCGTGGACGGCGTGCTCGGCTACCTGCCGCAGGCGCTGCCGCTGACCGGCGAGCCGACGGTCGCCGAGGTGCTGGAGATCGCCCCGGTCGTGGCGGCGATCCGGGCCATCGAGGGCGGCGACGCGAGCGAGCAGAACTTCACCGTCGTCGGCAACGACTGGGACGTCGAGGAGCGGGCCCGGGCCGAGCTGGACCGGTTGGGCCTCGGCGACATCGCGCTGGACCGGCGGATCGGCACGCTCAGCGGCGGTCAGGTGATCTCCATCGGGCTGGCCGCGCAGCTGCTCAAGCAGCCGGACGTGCTGCTGCTGGACGAGCCGACCAACAACCTCGACCGGGACGGCCGGCAACGGCTGCGCACCGTGCTCCAGGACTGGAAGGGCTGCCTGCTGCTGGTCAGCCACGACCGTGAGCTGCTCGACCTGGCCGACCGGGTGGCCGAGCTGGACCGCGGCGAGGTCAACCTGCACGGCGGCACGTTCGCCGAGTACCAGGCGTCGATCAAGGCGGCCCGCGAGGTGGCGGAGAAGAACATCCGCAACGCCGAGCAGGACCTCAAGCGGGAGAAGCGGGAGATGCAGCAGGCGCGGGAGAAGGCCGCGCGGCGGGCCAGCGCCGGGGCCCGGTCCGGCAGCGACATCCCGCGCATCGCGCTGGGCCTGATCAAGCAGAAGGCCCAGTCGGCCGCCGGCAAGGCCAACGACATGCACGGGCAGCGGGTGGAGAGCGCCAAGGCCCGGTTGGACGAGGCCGAGCGGTCGCTGCGGGAGGACAAGACGATCTCCCTGTCGCTGCCCGACACCACGGTGCCGGCCGGTCGCACCGTTTTCCACGGTGAGCACCTGCGGGTGCGGGAGCTGTTCGCCGGCGACGGCGTCAGCCTGTCCATCCGTGGCCCCGAGCGGATCGCCCTGCTCGGCGCGAACGGCGTCGGCAAGTCCACCTTGATGCGCCTCATCGCCGGCCTCCAGGAACCCGAGCACGGTGTGCTCACCCGGGCCGACGGCCGCGTGGCCTACCTGTCGCAGCGGCTCGACCTGCTCGACCTTGACCGGTCCACCGCCGACAACCTGCGGGCGTTCGCCCCCGCCCTGCCCACCTCCGACATGATGAACCTGTTGGCGCGCTTCCTTTTCCGCGCCGAACGGTCCCAGCTGCCGGTGCGGGTGCTGTCCGGCGGCGAACGCCTGCGGGCCACCCTGCTGTGCGTGCTGTGCGCCGAGCCCGCGCCGCACCTGCTGCTGCTCGACGAGCCCACCAACAACCTCGACCTGGCCAGCGTCGAGCAGCTCACCGGTGCGTTGAACTCGTACCAGGGCGCGTTCGTCGTGGTCAGCCACGACGAACGCTTCCTGGACGACATCGGCATCACCCGCCGCATTCGGTTGGCGGACGGTGTTCTGACGGAGGTCTGACCACGCCGAGGCGGTCCATCTCAGCCACGCAGACCTGGACCGCCTCGGCCGCGTCGTAGTCGATCACGGGCTCGACCCGCCGATCCACCACCACCGTGAACCGCCCATCGCCGGCCGCCCGCACCCAGGGGCCGGGCACCCGGAACTCATCGGCGGTGGGGCGAAAGGACATCCACCACATCGAGGTGAACGGGAACATCTCCCGCAAGCGGGGTTCGCGCATGGCTGCCTCGATGAATCCTCGGTGGTGTCGGGGATCCACGCGGTAGGTCTGCCACGCGTATTCGATGCGGTCGCCGCTCTCCAGCGCGTTGGCAACGCCGACGAAGTCCGCGAACGGCCACGCGGTGGCGAATTCCCGTGGCGTGGCACCGCCGAGCCACGTCGCCGCCGAACCGGTGGCATCGGCGAGGTCCGTTCGGATCACGCGATTCATGAACCTGTTGCGCCATCGGAAGCGCACCTCGAACACCGACCTGTCCCGCAGCCAGTGCACCGCCACGGCCCGATCGTCCCGGCGTGCGGTGCCCACGATGCTGCGCGGCCAGTCAAGCGTCTCGATCTCGCTGTCGGGGCAGGCCGTCGCCAGCGCGGCCCGCAGGCCCTCGATGTCGATCACGCCGTCCCAAGATAGCCGTGGCGCGGCCCACCGCAAGTAAGTTGCCAACGCCATTAGACGGCGTATGCAACTATTATGTACGCTGACGGCAGCAGGCCGGACGTTTAGTGGCACCGAGAACAGGAGATCCCCTCACATGCGACTCGACCTCACGGGCAAGGTCGCCCTCGTCACCGGGTCGACCCAGGGCATCGGCCAGGCCATTGCCACTGGGCTGGCCCGGGCCGGCGCGACGGTGGCGGTCAACGGGCGGAAGCCGGACGGCGTGGCGGCGGCCATCGATGGGCTGCGCGAGCAGGTGCCGGACGGGCGGTTCATCGCCGCGGCTGGCGACGTGTCGACCGAGGACGGCACCGCGCAGGTGCTGGCCGCCGTGCCGACCGCGGACGTGCTGGTCAACAACCTCGGCATCTTCGGCGCCGAGTCGCCGCTGGAGATCACTGACGACGAGTGGCGGCGCTACTTCGAGGTCAACGTGCTGTCGGCGGTCCGGCTGACCCGCGCCTACCTGCCGGGCATGGCCGAGCGCGGCTGGGGCCGGATCCAGTACATCGCCAGCGACTCGGCCATCGTCACGCCGGCCGAGATGATCCACTACGGCATGACCAAGACCTCGCTGCTGGCCGTGTCCCGCGGCTTCGCCAAGCACGCCGCCGGCACCGGCGTCACGGTCAACTCGGTGATCGCCGGCCCCACCCACACCGGCGGCGTCGAGGACTTCGTCTACCAGCTGGTGGACAAGGACCTGCCGTGGGAGCAGGCGCAGCGGCAGTTCATGCGGGAACACCGCCCGCAGTCGTTGCTACAGCGGCTGATCGAGCCCGAGGAGATCGCCAACATGGTGGTGTACCTCGCTTCCCCGCTGTCCTCGGCCACCACCGGCGGTGCCCTGCGCGTCGACGGCGGCTACGTGGACGCGATCCTGCCGTAGTCCCCGCGCACCGCGTCTCGCGGCAAACTCCTTGCCAGGTAAGGCATTGCCGCCACGGCGACGGTGGCTGACGCGGCCACCACAAGCCACGGCAGCCACGGTCCCAACGCGAACAACGCCACCGCGGCCGGCGCGACGATGCCGGCCGCGGTGAAGCCGTACTGGAACGCCGCCAGGTGTCGCCCACGGGTCGCTTTCGGCGCGGCGGCTTCGGCCAAAGCGTTGGCGCGGTTGCCGATCAGCGTGCCCGCGCTGAGCAGCACCGACGTGCCCAGCAGGTACGCCGGCAGCCACGATCCCGGCACCAGCGCCGCGCCAAGGCAGGCCAGCGCCCACACCACGTAGATGGCCGTGCCGATCCGGATAGCCGTTGTGCGCCACAGGGTCCGGGTCCACCGCAACACGATCGTGCTGAGCACCATGCCGCTGACCGTCAAGGCGGTGATCATCACCCCAGGGATCCAGGCGGCCCCGTGCAGCACCTCGGTCACGTACACCGAGCTGCCGTCGAGGAACAGATCCACCGGCAGGCCGGCCAACGCCACCACCACGATCAGCACCAGGTACGGCCGATTGCGCAGCACACTCACCGCTTCGCTGTCCGGCTCCGGTCGAACGTGCGGCACGTGCAGGAACACCGCGAGCACGGCCGCCGCGACCAGGAACGTGACCCCGTCCAGCGCCACCGCCACCTGGTAGCCCGCCGATCCGGCACTGGCCAGGCCGGCCACCGCCAAGCCGCCGAGGCCGAAGCACACCCCGCGCACCTGGCCTACGAGGGCAAAGGCGGAGTCCTTGCTTCCGGCACGCGCCGTGTCGGCGATCAGGCCGAACACCGAGCTGTAGAACGCCTGCTGCCCGGCCGCCAGCAGCGCCGACGCCACCAGCACGAGGACAGCGTTCGTCGCCAGCAGGTACACCCCCACCCCGGCGGCTTGCAGCACCTGCGACCCGATCACCACCTGCCGCGGCCCGAACCGATCGACCAGCCGCCCCGCCAGCAGCGGCGCCGCGACACCGATCAGCTTGCCCACCGTGACCACCACACCGGCCACCCCGACCGGCAGGCCGACCACCTGGATCCCGTACAACACGGACAGCGGCAGGAAAAGCCCGGACCCGAAGTTGTCGATGCCCAACGCGATCAGCAGTGCCCCCATGCCGCCAAGCTAACAGCGGTTCGGCCGCACACCCGGAACGTGCACGAGATCTGCACAACCACCGGCAAGCCAACGCTAGCAGCGGCTGAGGTCCACGGTCGGGAACTGGACGATCATCGGCGGCCGACCGGCCTGGACTTCCCAGGCCTGGTTGCTGTCGCCGCCGGCCACGATCTGCTCGACGGCGGCGGCGACCTCGTCGGGGGCGGCGACGGCGAAGCCGCGTTCCGGCAAGTGGTCGCGGAAAGCGGCGATCATCGGGGTGTCGATGAAGCCGGGACAGACGGCGTTGATCGTGACGTCGGGGATCTGGAACGACCGGACCAGGCCGATGATGGCGTGCTTGCTGGCCGAGTAGACGGGGTCGAAGGCGGTCGGCGAGATGCCGGCGAGGCTGGACGTGACGACGATGGCCCGGGCCCCGCCGCGGACGGCGGCCCGGATGCCGAACATGGTGCCGTCGACGTTGACGGCCATGATCCGGCGATAGGCCTCGAGGTCGAAGTCGGTGCCGCCGGTGCCGATGCCGGCGTTGAGGTGCACGATGTCCAGGCCGCCGAAGGCCTCCCGAGCGGCGGCGACGGCGCGGTCGTTGTCCTCGGCCACGGACACGTCGGTGGGCACGAACAGCCCGCCGATCTCGGCGGCGACCGAAGCCCCCGATGGATTGACGTCGGCGATCACGACCTGGGCGCCGTTGCCGGCGAAGCGCCGGGCGACCGCGGCACCGATGCCGCTGGCGCCGCCGGTCACCAACACGACCGTCATTTCTTCCTCCCCTTGAACATCACCTGGCCGGACTCGGCCAACACCTTGCCGGCCACGGACTTCCGCCGCAGGTAGAGCCGGGTGCCGATCTCCAGCGCGAAGTACACGACGAGGTACTGGAGCGTGTTGACCAGCGGCACCTGGTCCACCGGCAGGGCGTAGGCCAGCACGACCCGAACGACCGAATCGCCCAGCAGGCCGACGCCCCACATCACGGTGGCCATCCGCAGCACGTGCCGGTAGGTCGGCGAGTCCCGCCAGCTGAGCGTGAACCGCTCGTGCGTCTCGCCGGTGGTCATCGACATCAGGAACTGTTGCAGGAACGGCGTCCGCCACAGCGTGGCCAGGATCCACACGCCGGCGACCGCGGTCATCCAGCCGTCCTTGGCGAGCAGGAAACGCGGGCTGCCGGTGACGAACGAGGTCGCCACGCTCAGGCCGAGGATGGACAGCGTGAACAGGGCGAGCGCGTCGATCTTCCGGCGGACCACGACGCCGTACACCGCGTGCACGGTCGGCGGGATCGCGCCGATCATCAGGGCCAGCCACTGGTCAACGCCGGCCGCGCGCAGGCCGTAGAACAGGCCGAGCGGCGCGACCAGGTTGACCGCGAGATTGACGAGGACCGCCCGACGCGGGTCGGCCGTCCGCTGCGGCGTCTGAGCTGCGATTGTCATGCCCCCAAGCTATTCAGGCCGAACCACCGGCGGAATGCACCTGCCTGCCGTCTTCGGGGTGCACCTACCTCCACCCCCGTCGGACCGCATGTTATTCTGGGATGGCATGACAGGTTCTCATGCCATTCCCGAACTGGCCGGATTCCGGGCCGGTACTCCGCTGCTCGTCACCGATGTCGCCGTGCTCGACCCGGCCGACGGTGTCGTGACCACACACCAAGATGTCCTGATCGAGGACGGTCGCGTGACCAAGGTCGGCGCCGGCCTGGCGGCCGATGCCGATGTGCTCGACGGCACGGGATCCGTTGCGGTGCCGGGGTTGTGGGACATGCACGTACACACGTTCGACGAGACCACGCTGCCCACGTTCCTCGCGCACGGCGTCACCGGCATCCGTCACATGGGCGGCGCGCCGGTTCACGAGCAGTGGCGAACCCGGTTACGCGCAAGCGATTGGGCAGCGCCGAGAATGGTGTTCGCCAGCCCGATCGTGGACGGCCCGCGGCCCAGCCGGCCGGGGTCGATCGCGGTGGCCGACGCCGACGAGGGCCGGGCGGCGATCGCGAAGTGCTTGGCCGACAAGGCCGAGTTCGTCAAGGTGTACTCGCAGCTGCCGGCCGACGCCTACACGGCGATCGCCGACGCCTGCGTCGCCGCGGGAATCCCCTTCGGTGGTCACGTCCCGTTCGAGGTGCCGATCGCCACCGCGGCCCGGGCCGGCCAGCGCAGTGTCGAGCACCTGGACGGCCTCGCGCTGGGAACGTCCACCGACGAAGCGGAAATCCGCCGCGAACTGTCCACATTGGACCCGAGTAACCCGGCCGTGATGTTCGATCGCCTGTCCCGGCTCAATCACCGCGCCGCCACCACCCACGACCCGTCCCGACTCGCCGAGCTCTGCCGGACTTTCCTGGATCACGGCACCTGGCACGTGCCGACGCTGGCCGTATCGCAGGCCAAAGCCACCGTCGGCACGCCGGATTTCCCGCTCACGCCGTACCTGCCGGACATCGAGCCGATGCTGCGGCCGGCCTGGGAACGCGTCGGCTCGTGGAGTCCTGACGACGCGACCAAGGAACGTGAGCAGGCCGTCTTCCAGCACAGCCGGTACCTCGTCCGCGAGCTCCACCGCGCCGGCATCCCCCTGCTGGCCGGCACCGACACCTTCGTCCCCGGGCACAGCCTGCACGACGAGCTGGCGCTGCTGGCAAGTGCCGGCCTCGCCCCGCTCGACGCCCTCCGCGCCGCCACCACCGCCCCCGCCCGCTTCCTCGGCGTCGCCGACCGCTTCGGCGCCATCGCTCCGGGCTACACCGCTGACCTGCTACTTCTCGACGCCAACCCGCTCGACGACATCGCCAACACCCGCACGATCCGGTCGGTGATCGTCGGCGGCAAGATTTTTGGCCGCGGGGTCGATTTCGAGGTCGGCTTGTTCGACGCTGAGGTATGACGAACGAGCCGATCTCGACCCGCAACCTCGACCGTGACGGTCACGCCGAGCTGCCGTGGAGCCGTCCGCGTGACCTGCTGGCCACCGACACCCCCGGCAGTGACCTGACGTTTTTCGTCGGCACCGTGCGCCCCGACGGGCGGCCGCACTCCGCCGGCGTCGGGGCCATCTGGGTCGACGACACCCTGTACTTCGTCGGCGGTCCCGGCACTCGCCGGTCCCGCAACCTGGCCGCCAATCCCGCGTGCAGCATTTCGGTGCGCCTGCGCGGCCTCGACCTCACACTGGAGGGCGAGGCGCACCGCGTCGACGATCCCGACACCCTGGAGCGGATCGCCGCCGTCTACCGCAGCGGCGGCTGGCCGGCCGTCGTCGAGAACGGCGGCTTCAACGCCTCGTTCATGGCCTCCAGCGCCGGTCCCGCGCCGTGGCACCTCTACCGCCTCACCCTGAACCGGGCG
>DATJJB010000282.1:0-13143 GCA_035492655.1 Kutzneria sp.
GCGAGGACGACCTGCTCGGGCGGCCGCTGCAGACGGGCGGTCTCGTGAGCGAAGAGGCCGCCGTCGACCAGGTCCAGCCGGGAGAACAGGGCGTTGCCGGGCTCGTGCATGCCGTGGGCGGCGATGTGCGCCAACTGGGCGCCGTCGAGGGCCTCGAGAACGGCCTCGACGGTGGCCCGGGGGCCGTCGAGCACCTGGGCCCCGGGCAGGTAGCGGGTGAGCTGGGCGACCTCGCCGACGGCGGCGGGCAGGTCGGGGCCGCCGACCAGAACTGAGCGGCCGGTGCCGGGCAGCTGCTGGTCGGCGGAGGCGGCGAGCCAAGCGGTGGCGGACGGCGCGACGACGACGGGCCGGCCCCGCAGGGACGGCAGCGCGCCCCAGGCGATGGGGTAGAGGGGGCCGGTGGGCACGATCACGAGCTCCCGGTCGCCGATGATCGCGGCGAGCGGCCGCAGGAGCTGGTCGTCGAGGAACTGGGCGCGCCGGCGGGCGGAGGCGGAGACGACCTCGACGAGGGCCGACGGCAGGTGGTCGGGAGCCAAGGCGTCGAGGTCGGCGTGCAACATCTTGGCGGCCTGCCGGGCGTCGGCGACACTGCCGAGCCGGACGAGGCGCGGCCGGCCGTTGACGATGACGACGGCGACCAAGGTGTCGTCGACGGCGGCGAAGCTGATCATGGCTCGGTCTTCCAGCCGCTTGCCGACCTCGGCCAGGTCGGCGACGGGGCGCGGCCGGCCCCACACGGTGGTCTGCCAGCCGAGTCGGGTGACCTCCTGCTGCAACGCGGCGTGCCGGGCGGCCATCTCCCGCACCCGCCGCCCCTCGGCCTTGGCCAGCTGCATGGCCCGGGTCAGACCGCGGATCTCGGTGATCCGGTCGGCCAGCTCGGGATCGTCGATCGACGGCTGCGGCTCGTAGCGGTACACCTGAGCCCGGGTGCGCTCCAGCCAGTCGAACAGCCGACGCGCGTCGGCGGTGGACCGGTTGCCGTCCAAGACAAGCCGTACGGCCAGCACGCCGAGCTCCCGGCCGTGCACGGCAGTGCCGCTCACCAACTCCAGTCCGCCCATCCGGTCCCGAGTTCGGCCGAGCTCGGTGAAACCGGCCCGGGCCTGGCTGAACGCGGTCCGGCGATCCCCGGTGGCCACGGCGACCTCGGCGCGGGCCAGCCGGCGCAGCATCCGGTGGTCGATGGACGTGAAGCGGCGCGGGGCGGGCACCTCGGACAGCAGCCGGGCGGCGTCGGACACCTGGCCGCGGCGCAGCTGGAGACGTACGGCGAGCAGCTTGGCCACCGCGGACTCGTCGGTCTGTGCGACGCCGCTGAGACCCTCGGACAGCTCCAAGGCCTGTCGTACCAACGCCTTTGACGGCTTACGAGGAGCACTCATGGCTGCCCCGACGGCGGCGTGCAGTCCGGTCAGCGAGGCCAACCAGGCCATCGCCGGCCGCTCCTGACGCAGGTAGTGGCGCCGAGCCAACTGGGCGAAGGACCGTGCGGTGGCGTAGTCGCCCTCCATCACGGCCGCGGCGGCGCGCAGCGTCTCGGCCTCGGCCAGGTCGCGGTTGCCGCCCTGCTCACGCAGGCTGCCGAAGGACTCGTCCAGCGCGTTGGCGGCCTCCTCGGCCAATCCGGCGTACAGCAGCACCTGCGCCCGATCGGACCGCACCTTGGGGACGGCGGTCGGCGCGACGCGCGACATCAGCCGCTCGGCTTCCTCGTAGTACCGCAGCGCCGTCGGGGCGTCGCCCATGCGGTAGTGCATCTCGCCGAGGTTGTTCGTGGTGATCGCCAACGTCAGCGGCGAGTGATAGGTGTGGCCGAGCCACAGGCAGCGACGCAGGTCGTCGCCGGCCGAGTGCGGATTGCCCATGGCGCTGTTGACCAGGGCACGAGCGGTCAGCGCGCTGATCAGGCCGTTCTCCACGGGCGCGCCGGAGGCCAATGCCTTGTCCGTGGCGACGACGGCCTTGTCCAGCACGGCAAGGGCCTCGGACAGCCGGCCTGCCCGCCACAGCAGGTTGCCGCGCTGCCGTTCGATCAGGCCCTCCAGCGTCATGCGCTGGGTCCCGGCCGGCATCGACGACACCAGCCGACCGGCCTGTTGCAGCGACGGCATGCCCTCGCGCAGCCCGTACGCCTCGGCGTCGGTGTGCGCGAGCGAGCTGAGCACCCGGACCCGCAGCCGCTGTTGTTCCTGATCAGCCGCCGGCACCCGGTCCAGCAGCTTCAGCGCCCGGCGGAGCAGCCGGGACGCCTCGGCGTACTGCTGGGACAACGCCGTGCGGTGCGCGCCGGCATGCAGCTTGGCCGCGCGGTCCAACACAGCCGCCGCGGCGCGTGGGCGCGCGGCAGTGGCAGTGGACGACGGAGGCACTTGTACATACCAGCACACCCCGCCGACGGTGTGGTGTCCACCGTCCGGGCAAAGATCGAGTCGCCTACAGCATCAGCGTCGGCGTGACGATCGTCCGCGGCCTGGAACAGGTCCCGTTGGCCAGGTGCACCACCAGCTGCGTGGTGCCCTTGGGCACGTCGTCCACCGCGAACCGACCGCCTTCGTCGGCCTCCGCGGTGGTGGACGAGTGGCCGGCCACCCGGACCTCGACGGTGTGCGGTCCCCCGGGTACCAGCCAGCCGTCGAACCGGTATCCGGCACCGGCCGGAGCGAAGCTGACCATGATGGTCAGGTCTTCCACGGTGAAGGTCACGGTGTTCGGGCCGGCGCCCCGGACGCCGGCCAGCTCCTCGGCGCGCTCCCAGCGCGCCACCTCGACGTCGAGGTCCTCCAGCGCGATCGCGAACTGCACCCGTTCGACGAGGTCGGCCGGCACCGGGTCGACCTTGTCGAACAGCACGTCGAGCTCGGCGAGCAGGAGCAGGTCCTGCTCGGTGAGGTTGTCCATGTCCACACCGGCCTCGTCGAACTCGTTGCCGTCGGCACTGCTCATTGCGGGCCCCCTTCCACGTCAAGGAGCTCGCGCAGCGAGGTCAGACAGCGGCCTCGGGTCGGGCCGATGCTGCCGCGGGGCATCTCCAACGCCTCCGCGACCGCGTCGTACTGGGCCCGGCCGGACAGCACGGTCAGCGTCAGCAGTTTCTGGCAGCGGTCGGTGAGCTGCTTGAACGCGGCCCACAGCCGGCGATCCCGGTCGTCCCGCAGCGCGTGCTGCTCGGGTCCGTCCACCTGGGTCGGGATGTCGACCAGGTCCTCGGCCGCCACCGGCGTCTCCCGGTCGAAGCCGGTCGTCTTGGCCCGCTGCGCCTCGCGGCGGGCCGTCACGATCAGCCACGCGGCCAGCGCCTTGGGCTGTTGCAGCCGGTCGAGGTGGCGCAGCAGGGCCAGCCAGACGGTCTGCACGACGTCCTCCGCGTGCACCTTGTCCAGCCCCTGGCTGCGGGTGACGTGCCAGACCAACGGCGTGAGGTCGGCGACCAGCACGTCGAGCGCCTTGCGATTGCCGGCTCTGGCCGCCACCAGACACGCCGCGTGTCGGTCGTGACCGGTCAGCCCCTCCCACGGGTCGTGGCCGGTCAGCCCGTCCCACGTGTCAACGGCCATTCGATGCACCTCCGGGTCTGAGGTACGTCGGCGCGCCCCGGTCCCCCCACCACGGGGACGCACCCCGTGCCTGCATCCTGCCCTACCCGGTGTAGTTCTCCACACCCAGATGGGCCAATCGTGCTCGATGACGGCCACGCCCCCCGGCGTGTTTCCGTGTGCTGCCACCGCCGCCCCGTTCCCTCGAGCGGGAACCCCCGGACGGGTCCCGACACAAGGAGGAGCAGCGAACTCGCGGTCAGATACTCACGAATTGGTAACACCGTGTTCGCGCTGGTGGCGAGGGCTCCCGCCACCAGCGCCGGCGGTCACGGGCGGACGACCTCGGCGTGCGGGATGCCGCCGTTGGGGTGGGCGACGCCGCCGCCCACTTTGGTGGTCTCGGCGTGCGGAATGCCGCCGTTGGGGTGCGCGACGCCGCCCTGCGGCTTGGTCTCCGCGTGCGGGATGCCGCCGTTCGGGTCGTCGCCGTCGGCCAGCGCGACCGGGCCGACCGGCTTGGTCTCGGCGTGCGGGATGCCGCCATCGGTGGTCCCGCCGCCGTCCTGCGCGGCGGTCAGGGCCTGCTCGACCTCGTCGACCGTGATGGGGTCGAGAGCGTCCGGAGTGCTGGTCGACTTGTCGTCCAAGGTGCTCATGGATCGTCCCCTCTGGTGTTCCCCGGTGACGCCGACCGCGCCGTGTCCCCCGTGCGGCCCGCGTCCTGTCGTGGAGCAACACGGTGGTCCGGCCCCACCCGGTTCACCATGCGTGCTCATTGTGCCGCCGAGTCACCTCGAACAGCGCAACGATTTAACAAGGGATCGCACGAACGGACTAGATACACACCACGGTGTGATCAACACGGCAGAAGTGCGCCCGAACGGGCACGCGAAAGGGCCGGAAGCGACTTGGCGGCCGGCGTCGGGTCTCCCCGTCCGACGCCGGCGTAGTCGCCTCCGGCCCGTGAACCCTTCACACCCCCGCTGACGTGAAGGGTTCTCACGCTGACCGCCGCCCGCCCGCCGACGACCGAACCGATGCCCCCTCGACACCGGGCCGGTCGGCACCCCGTGGGCCGACGCCTGTCGCGCGTGTACCGACCTGGCGGAACCACCACCCCCATGGCGGTCCTGCCACCCCCGACCGGCGCCTGTGGGACGCCTGGTCCGCCCCGCCCGTTCCCCATGGCGTGGGTCAACGGGCCGGACACCAGGACAGGAGTGGGGCTCGGGCCGGGAGATACACCGGTTGAGAAAATTTTCTCGAGCGTCGCGATCTTGCCTGATCGGCGGTGGTGATCACGGCCCGGTTGGCCCTATGGTCTAGACCATGTCGGAGCTGTTGCTGGAAGTCATCGCGCTCGACGCCCGGGACGCGCACGCCGCCCAGGCGGGCGGGGCGCACCGTCTCGAGCTGGTCAGCGACATGGCCGCGGACGGGCTGACCCCGGCCGTGGCCACCGCGCGCCGGGTGCTCGCCGCCACCGACCTGCCGGTGCGCGCCATGCTGCGCGACGAGGCCGGCTTCGCGCCGTGGTCGCTCGACCAGCTCCGCGCCGAGGCCGTCGCGCTGCGGGACGTGGGCGTCACCGAGTTCGTGCTGGGCTGGCTGACCGAGGCCGGCTCGGTCGACATCGACACCTGTCGGGCCGTGATCGACGAGCTCGACGGCTGCAAGTTCACCTTTCACCGTGCCCTGGACAACTCGGCCGACCCGCTCGCCGCGTGGCGGGACGTGGTGGCGCTCGGCGCCGACACCGTGCTCGCCGCCGGCAGCGGCAAGGGTGTGGCCGAGGGCCTGCCCGTGCTGCGCGAGCTGGCCGCCCGGCAGGAGGCTGACGGTGTCACCGTGATGGCCGGCGGCGGCTTGCGGGCCGAGCAGGTGCCGGTGCTGCGGGCCGACGGCGTGCGGTGGTTCCACGTCGGCAGCGCGGTACGGCCCGGCGGCTGGGACTACCCGGTTGAGGCGGACGCCGTAGCCAAGTGGGTGGAGCTCATCCGCACGTGACCAACTGCCACATGCGCTTCCCATTTGCGCCCAGGTGACACCTGGGAAGCGCATGTGGCGATGGTGGCGGTGGCGGTGGTGGGGGCAAGGCACTGGTCTAGACATAGGACGTTGCCTAGGATCCGGTCCGTGCGCGGATTCGAAACCCTGCTGCCCAGACCGTCGCGAGTGGACGCCACCGGCGGCGGGCTGCCGCTGGACGAGAACACCACGCTGGACGGTGATCCGGCCGCGGTGACGTGGCTGCGCGAGGTGCTGGTGGCGGCGACGGGACTGCCGCTGCGGCCGGCGGCGGACCCGACGATCCGGTTCCGCATCGTGCCGTGGCTCAACGGCCACCTGATCCGGGTGTTCCCGGACGGCGTGCTGGTCGAGGCCCAGGACGAGGAAGCGGCCTTCCACGCGGCGCAGTCCGTGCGGCAGCTGCTGGGGCCGGCGGCGTTTCGCCGCGCGCCGATCGGCAATACACAGTGGTCGCTGCCGTGCGGCGTGGTGGAGGACCGGCCGCGTTTCGCCTGGCGGGGCGCTTTGCTCGACGTGGCAAGGCACTTCATGCCCAAGGACGGCCTGCTGCGGTTCGTCGACCTGTTGGCCGCGCACAAGATGAACCGCCTGCACCTGCACCTGACCGACGACCAGGGCTGGCGGTTCGAGGTCAAGCGCTACCCGAAGCTGACCGAGATCGGGGGCTGGCGTGAGGGATCGCGGGTCGGCGTCCGCACCGACGACGCGACCGACGGTCGGCCGCACGGCGGTTTCTACACCCAGGACGATCTCCGCGAGGTCGTCGCGTACGCGGCCCGGCGGCACGTGGTGGTGGTGCCGGAGATCGACATTCCCGGCCACAGCCAGTCGGCCATCGCCGCCTACCCGGAGCTGGGCAACCTCGACTACCCCCTGCCGGTGTGGCCGCTGTGGGGCGTCAACGAGAACGTGCTCAACACCGAGGACTCCACTGTGGACTTCTATCGGCACGTGTTCGACGAGCTGGTCGACGTGTTCCCGTCGGAGATCATCTGCGTCGGCGGCGACGAGGTGCCGACCGTGCAGTGGACCCAGGAGCAGGCCGACCGGCGGGGGCTCGGGACCATCCCCGAGTTGCACGGCTGGTTCATTCGCCAGATCGCGGAACACCTTGGCACACATGGACGTCGGGCCATGGGCTGGGACGAGATCGCGGAGGTCGGGCCGCTGCCGGGCGGTGCGGTGATCGCGTCGTGGCGGGGTGAGCGGGCCGGTGTCGACGCCGCCAACGCCGGCTTCGACGTGGTGATGTGCCCGGAGCAGAAGGTGTACCTGGACCACCGCGAGTCCGACCGGCGCGACGAGCCGATCCCGGTCGGCGCGGTCCACACCGTGTCCGATGTGTACGAGTACGACCCGATCCCGGCCGACCTGACCGGCGACGCGGTCAAGCGGGTCCTCGGCGCGCAGGCCAACGTCTGGACCGAGCACCTGGACTCGCCGCGGCGGGTCGACTACGCGGCCTTCCCTCGGCTGTCGGCGTTCGCCGAAGTGGTCTGGACCGAACGGAGCAGGCACGACCTGGCCGACTTCACCCGGCGGCTGACCGAGGAGCATCTGCCCAGGCTGGACGCGATCGGCGTGGAGTACCGGCCGCTGGCCGGCCCGCATCCGTGGCAGACCCGGCCGGGGGTGCCGGGCCGTCCGCGTTAGGCGACGCGGGTGAAAAGCCCGCGACCGCGACCCGTTCCGCTCACTACTCGCTACCGTGCCAGCACGGACGGTGGGGGCGGTGCGGAATGGCGGGACGGTTCGGGGCGGCCTTCGCGGTCGCCGAGTTCAGGGCGATCTGGGCCGCCGGCGGGCTGTCCATGGTCGGCGACCAGCTGGCCCGGGTGGCCCTGGTCGTGCTGGTCTACGGCAACACGCACTCGGCCGCGCTGACCGGGCTGACCTTCGCGCTGACCCTGGTGCCGTCCTTCGTCGGCGGCGTCTTCCTGTCCGGACTGGCCGACCGGCTGCCCCGCCGCCGGGTGCTGCTGGTCGCGGATCTGTTGCGGGCAGCCATGATCGCGCCGGTCGCGGTGCCGGGCGTGCCGTTCCCGGTATTGTGCGTGCTGGTCGCCGGGGTGTCGTTGCTCAACGCCCCGTTCCGGGCGGCCGAGGCCGCGCTGTACGCGGATGTGTTGCCGCAGCAGGACTTTCTCGCCGGAATGGCGATACGCAACATCACCAACCAGTCGGCCCAGGTGCTCGGGTTCGCCGGCGGCGGCCTGCTGCTGGCGGTGATCGGCCCGTACTGGGCGCTGTCGCTGGATGCCTTGTCGTTCCTGGTCTCCGCGCTGCTGCTGCGGGCCGGCGTGCGGGTCCGGCCGGCCGCGCTCAACCCGGCCCATCGGGCCACGCCCGGTGGCTTTTCCTTGCTACGCAACGATTCCGGCCTGCGGTCGCTGTTGCTGATCGGCTGGCTGACCGGCGTCTTCATCGTGTACGAGGGCCTGGCCGGCCCGTACAACGATCAACTCGGCGGCACCACCGCCACGCTCGGCCTGCTGCTGGCCGCCGACCCGGTGGGCAGCGTGATCGGCGCGTTCGTGTTCGGCCGCTTCGTGCCGGCCACCGCGCAGGCCCGCGGGCTGGCCCTGATGTGCGTGGCCGCCGGCGTGCCGCTGCTGCTGTGCCTGCTCCACCCCGGACTGATCGTCTCGGCCGCGCTGTTCGTCGTCGCCGGCGCATTCGGCACGGCCACCTACATGCAGACAACCGCATCGATTGTTCGCGGTGTGCCCGATTCCGTACGGGGTCAGGTGTTGGGTCTGGCCTATGCGGGAATGATGGCCGCACAGGGGTTGAGCCCATTCGTGGCCGGATTGGTCGCGGACCGTGTCGGCGCGGCGAATGCGGTCGGCTGGTTTGGGCTGATCGGGCTGCTCATTGCGGCGCCGGTGGCGGTGGCCTGGCGTCGCGCCACCACCAACCGGCCGGATATCTGGCTGCCCGCACCGGAATCCGGCGCGGACACCCGGAGGAGCTAGTCGCGCGTCTTTCGTGTTGCGGTCATGGCGAACCTCCTGATCGCGGTTGTGAACCACCCGGATGAACCTAGCGAATGTGCCGTTGCCGGTTGAACACTGGACGAGGCGGTCGAAATAAGGGGGCGACGTGTCGAGTATGAGCCAGTCCAGATCCTCTCCGAAAGGGGTCGATCGCTACGGGCTCATAGACCGCATGGCCGGATTCGCGCTGTGGGCGCTGCCGGGCCGCTGGATCGCCTACGCCGTCCTGGTCGAGGCGATCGCCCTCGTCGCGGCGCTGGCCTCGTTCACCCGTGGCACGATCACCGATGTCGCGCTGCTGCGGTTCGGAGTGCTGCTGGCGCTCGGCATGGTGCAGGCCGAGCTGTCCCGCCGGATCGAGCGCGACCGCCGCCGGATGAGCGGCTCCACGCATATCAACATGACGTCGATCTGGCTGATCCCGGCGGTGCTGATGCTGCCGCCGCAGCTGGTCGCGCTGCTCTGCGTCGCGTTGTACACGCACATGTGGCTGCGGATCTGGCAGCACCTGCGCAACGTCTCCCTGCACCGCACGGTGTTCGGCGCGAGCGCGGCGATCGTCGCCTGCCTGGCCGCGAACATCGTCTCCGGGGTGCCGCTGGCCGAGTCCGTGCCGACGTGGAGCTGGAGCGTCACGCTGGCCTGCATGCTGGGCGGGCTGACCTTCGAGCTGGTGGACGCGCTGCTGCTGGCCGTGTCGATCAACCTGCGGCACCGGGGCAACGCCCCGCTGACCGACCTGTTCGGCACCTGGGACGACAACGCGCTGGAGCTGACCACGCTCTGCCTCGGCGGGCTGACCGCGCTGACCCTGGTCTACCAGCCGCTGTTCACGGTGCTGCTGTTCTGCCCGATCGTCGTGCTGCACCGCAGCGTGCTGGTCAAGGAGCTGGAGGCGGCGGCCACCATCGACGTGAAGACGGGTCTGCTCAACGCCGTCACCTGGCATCACCTGGCGACGCAGGAGTTGGCCCGCAGCAAGCAGGATCGGCGCGCGACGGTCGGCGTGCTGATGGTCGACCTGGACCATTTCAAGCGGGTCAACGACACGTACGGGCACCTGGCCGGCGATGCCGTGCTGAAGTCGGTGGCCACCGCGGTGAAGGGGCAGGTGCGGGCGGACGACGCCGTCGGCCGGTTCGGCGGCGAGGAGTTCGTGGTGCTGCTGCCCGGGGTCGACGAGGCCGGCGCGCTCGTGGTGGCCGAACGGATCCGCAAGACGGTCGGCGCGCTGTACGTGATGGCGCCTCAGGACGGGGTGCCGATCGCCGGACTGTCCTGTTCGATCGGGGCCGCCGTGCACCACAGCAGCGGCACGACGATGGAGCGGCTGTTGCTGGCCGCGGACACGGCCGTGTACCGGGCCAAACGCGCTGGGCGCAACCGGGTCGTGGCCACAGTGGACAAGCGGGACGCGGCGTAGTTCCGAGTACCGCTCATGAGTGGTCCGGGGTCCACCCCTCGACGACCCCGGGCCACTCGCCACAGGTCACTCGCTTTCCGCTTCGGGGACCAGGAGCCAGCAGGCCGCGTAGAGGACAACGCCGGCGCCGGCGAAGAACACCGTGCCGACCACCATGGCGACCCGCAGGATCGCGGCGTCGATGCCGAGCAGCTCGGCGGCCCCGCCGCACACGCCGGCCAGCATGCGGTTCTCCCGGCTGCGGCGGAACGTCTTCATCTTGTCGCCGGCCTCGTTGAGGATGTTGTTCGTCGTCATGCCATGAAGTCTGGCCGCGCGGCCGCCCGGTGCCATCGGGGTTCGTCCCTGGTTCGACCCCGATATGGGCCTACCCTGCACACCATGGAGACCCCGGGTGAGCTGGCCGCGGCGCTGGACCGGGTGGGGTACCTCGCCGACGAGGGCCTGGCCACCGCGGCCTTCCTGGCGCTGCGCATGCGGCGGCCGCTGTTCTGCGAGGGCGAGCCCGGCACCGGCAAGACCGCGCTGGCCAAGGCACTGGCCGACGCCCTGGGCACGCCCCTGATCCGCCTCCAGTGCCACGAGGGCATCGACGCCGCCCGCGCGCTGTACGACTGGGACTTCCCGCGCCAGCTGCTGCACCTGCGGGCGCTGGAGGCCGAGGGGCGTACGGCCGGCGCCGAGGCCGAGCTGTACACCCGGCGGTTCCTGCTGGCCCGGCCGCTGTTGCAAGCCCTGGAGACGCCGGGCTGCGTGCTGCTGGTGGACGAGATCGACCGGGCCGACGACGAGTTCGAGGCGTTCCTGCTGGAGGTGCTCAGCGAGCACGCGGTCAGCATCCCGGAGCTGGGCGAGATCCGCGCCGCCGAGCCGCCGGTGGTGGTGCTGACCTCGAACCGGACCCGTGAGGTGCACGACGCGGTCAAGCGCCGCTGCCTGTACCACTGGCTCGAACACCCAGGCCTGGTCCGTGAGGTCGCGATCCTGCGGCGGCGGCTGCCCGAGCTCACCGAGTCGCTGGCGACCCAGGTGGCCACGGCGGTGTCCCGGATGCGCGCGGCCGAGCTGCTCAAGCCGCCGGGCGTGGCCGAGTCGCTGGACTGGGCCCAGGCGCTGCTGGCCCTGGACCGGCCGGTACTGGACGTGGAGTCGGCGGCGATCACGCTGGGCGCGGTGCTGAAATACCGGGAGGACGCCGACCGGGTGGTGGCCAAGGGGTTGGACGCGCTGCTGGCCTGAGTCGCATCATTCGACGATGACGGACCCGTTGCCCGGCTTGGCGGGGTTCGCCGCGGTGCTGCGGGCGGACCCGGTGCGGGTGCAGGCGTACCTGGCGGCGCTCAGCCACGTCGACCTGGCCCGACCGAGCCAGGTCTACTGGGCTGGTCGGGTGAGTCTGTGCGCGGAGCCGGACGACATCCCCGACTACGACGCCGCCTTCGCCGCCTGGTTCGGCAACGTCCCGACCAGCACAACCGGCAACGGCCACCGCCGTCGGCGCACGACTGTCAGCGCGCCACTGGTGGCCCCGGTGTCGGGTGAGGGCGAAGGTGACGTGCCGGAGCTGAGCGTGGCGGCCAGCGACACCGAGGTGCTGCGCCGGCGGGACGTGACCGCGCTGGACGGGGCCGCGTTGCGGGAACTCCTGGCCACGCTGCGGACCGATCCGCCGCTGCGGCGCAGCGTTCGGACCCGAAAGGCCCGCCGCGGTCTGCTCGATCCCGACGAGACCCTGCGTGAGCTGCTGCGATACGGCGGCGAGCCGGTGCGCCTGCGCTATCGCCGCAAGCGCTTGCGGCCACGGCGACTGGTGCTGCTGATCGACATCTCCGGCTCGATGACCCCGTACGCCGACGCCCTGCTGCGGTTCGCCCACGCCGTCGTCCGACGCTCCCCGCCGAGCACGGAAGCCTTCACGCTCGGCACCCGCCTGACCCGGGTCAGTCGGCAGCTGCGGATGCGCGATCCGGACCAGGCGCTCAAGGCGGCGGCCCGCGCCGTGCCCGATTTCGCCGGTGGTACCCGACTCGGCGAGACCCTACGGGTATTTCTTGATCGCTGGGGGCAGCGCGGGCTGGCGCGGCAGGCCGTCACGGTGGTCTTCTCGGACGGGTGGGAACGCGGTGACGCGGCGCTGCTCGGCGAGCAACTGGCCCGGCTGCGCCGCCTCGCCCATGCCGTCCTGTGGGTGAACCCGCATGTCGGCCGTCCGGGCTATGCCCCGGTACAGTCCGGTATCCGCGCGGCGTTGCCGCACGTCGACCGGCTGCTCGCCGGGCACAGCCTGGCCACGCTGGACGAACTGCTGACGGAGGTGCGGCGTGCGTGACGTGCTCGACAAGGTCGACGAGAACTGGCAGGAAGGCCGGCCGACCGCGCTGGGCACGGTCGTGGCCACCTTCCGCTCGGCGCCGCGGCAGCCCGGGGCGGCCATGCTCGTCGCCGACGACGGCCAGGTCTCCGGCAGCGTGTCCGGCGGCTGTGTCGAGGGCGCGGTGTACGAGCTGGCGCAGCAGGTGATCGCCGACGGACGACCGGTGTTGCAGCGCTACGGCGTCAGCGACGACGACGCGTTCGCCGTCGGTCTGACCTGCGGCGGCATTCTCGACGTCTTCGTGGAACGCGTGGACGGCAAGCGTTTCCCCGAGCTGGCCGATGTGGTGGCCTCGGTGCGGGCCGAGGAGCCGGTGGCCGTCACGACCGTGGTGGAGCATCCGGATGAGGCACTGATCGGCCGGCATCTGGTGGTGTGGGCCGATCGTCGCGCCGGCGACCTCGGCTCCGCCCGGATCGACGACGCCGTCACCGACGACGCCCGCGGCATGCTGGCCAGTGGCCGTAGCGGGCTGCTGCACTACGGCCCGGACGGCCAGCGTCGAGGCGAGGGCATGGCCGTGTTCGTCAACTCCTTCGAGCCGCCGCCGCGCATGTTGGTCTTCGGCGCCATCGACTTCGCTGCCGCCATGGTCCGGCTCGGGGCGTACCTGGGCTATCGCGTGACGGTCTGCGACGCGCGGGCGGTGTTCGCCACCAAGGGCCGTTTCCCCGATGCCGACGAGGTCGTCGTGGACTGGCCGCACCGGTACCTGGTGCAGCAGGCCGAGCAGGGCAAGATCGACCACCGCACGGTGGTCGCGGTGCTCACCCA
>DATJJB010000283.1:0-7803 GCA_035492655.1 Kutzneria sp.
GGCCGCGTGATCCGGTCCCGTACCAGGTCGGCCAGCGAGCGACCGGTGACGTGCTCCAGCACCGCGCCGATCGCCGCGTAGTTCGTGTTGCTGTACTCCCACTTCGTGCCCGGCGGGAACTTCGGCGGGTTGGACACGCCGATGGCCAACAGTTCCTGCGACGTCCACTGGTGCGGGTCCTTGCCCAGCACCGACGGCAGCAACCGGTCGTCGTTCGTGTAGTCGAACAGGCCACTGGTGTGTTGGAGCAGCATCTTCAGCGTGATCGCGGCGCCGTTCGGCACCTGGCCCGGCAACCACTTCTCGACCGGGTCGGTCAACGCCAGCTTCTTGGCCGCGACGAGTTGCAGCACCAGCGTGGCCATCATGGTCTTGGTGTTGGAACCCATGCGGTACGCGTCGTCGGGGTCGATCCGGTGGTCCCGCTTCGTCCAGTCGGCCTGGGCCGCGATCTCCACCGGCCGGCCGTGACCGTCGTCCACGCGCACGATGACGCCCGGCGCCCCGGCCGCCAACAAGTCCCGGGTCAGCCGCTGGAGATCCGACTCCGCCGGCGGGCACAAGACCGTGCCCGCCGTGACGGCCGCCGCCGTGACCAGGTGCAGCCAACGCATGAGTTCCCCCAGAGCAGTGGTTCGGCCAGCAACCCTGTCGAAGCAATCACGTGACCACTGCCGGGTTCAAGCACTATCGGGCATGGCGGCCATCAGGGCCGCGTGCCGAACATGCCGGTGAACGTCGACCGCAGCACCGGCTGCCCGTCGCGGTCGCCCTGCGCGCGGATCTCCACCAGTCCCAGGTTCGGCCGGCTCTTCGACAACCGCGCCGACAGCACCTCCAGCGAGAAGTCCAGCTTGTCGCCGGGGAAGACCGGGGCCGGCCACAGCAGGTCCTTGCCGCCGGGCGAGCCCTGCGAGGTGGAGTCGGCCAGCACGTGGTCCACGTACGCGCGCATCCACAGGCCCATGGTGAACCAGCCGGACGCGCACAGGCCGCCCAGCACCGAGTTCTTGCCGGCTTCCTCGTCGAGGTGGAACGGCTGCGGGTCGAACCGGGCGGCGAACGCGAGCATCTCGTCCTTGTCGACGACGGTGCTGCCGAGCTCGACCACCCGGCCGGTGGGAAGGTCTTCGAAGGCGATCACCGCTCATTCCTACCCGATGGGTGGAACCGAACGGGCCGAACGGGCGTCCGAAGCTCTGACGTGCCCACCAGCGTGGAGGTATCGGCGTGCCCGTTGACCACCAGGCCGAGGTCGACCAGCTGATGGCCGACTACCGGCGTAGTCGGGAGCAGTTGGTGGCGGTGCAGCGCGGCATGGCCGCGATCCGGCAGACCGCGACCAGTCACGACGAGTTGGTCACGGTCACGGTCGGGCCCAGAGGAACGCTCGTCGACCTGGTCATCGACGAGCTGGCCTACCGCCGGCTGCGGCCGTCGGAGCTGGCCGAGCTCATCGTGCGCACCACCGACGTCGCGGTCGCGGGGGCGACCAAGCGCATGCACGAGCAGTTGGCGCCGGTGCTGCCGGCTGGGGCAGATCCTGAGTCCGTGCTGTCGGGTCGAGCCGATGTGAGCGAGTCGGAGCTCGACCCGGAGCCGGCAGCGGAGCGCCCCGTGCGAAAGTCCAGCGAGGACGACAGCTTCGAACACCGCGACTGGTTGGCCGACGGGAGGCAGGCGTGAACACGGGAAGCTTCAGCACCGACGTCGACCGGGTACTGGATCGGGCCGGGCAGCTCGACGGTCTGTCCGGCACCGCGCAGTCGATCTTCACCGAGCTGTCCGACGCGTTGGCCGACGCCGGCCAGTGCTGGGGCTCCGACTCGGTCGGGCAGAGCTTCGCCAGCGGCTACACCGATGCCGCCGAGGCGACGTTCGCGCTGGTCAAGGCCCTGCCTGGGCAGCTGACCGACGTCGGCGGCCGGCTGGCCGAGCACGCGCGCATCCACCGCTCGGTGGACCAGGTCATCGCCACCGGACGTTCGGACTGAGCCGCGGGACCGAGGGGAAAACGATGGGGATCACCCTGCCGGCGGAGCTGGCCAAGATCGCCGGCCAGGTCGGCGTGCAGTGGCCGCAGGCCGACGAGACGGCGATGCACAACGCCGCCGAGGCCTGGCGGACCGCGGCAACGAAGCTGACGACGCTGGCCAAGGACGCCGACAAGTCGGCCACCGACGCGCTGGGGGCGATGAGCGGCCAGGCCGCGGACGCCGCCGGCGACTACTGGGGCAAGTTCGTGCACGGCGAGAACGCCAAGTTCACCCAGGCCGTGCAGGGCTGTCTGGCCGCGGCCGACCGGTTGGAGCAGGCCGCGCAGAAGATCGGCGCGGCCAAGGTGGAGATCGTCCGCAAGCTGACGGCCGTGTCGCAGCACGCCGGCGCGGCCAACGCCACGCCCGGTGACCTGCCCAAGGCCGGCCTGAACACACTGCTGTCCGGGGCCGGTGCGGATATCAACGGCATCCTCGGCACGTTGACCTCGGACGTGAACCCGGCCGTGCTGGCCACGCCCACGGTGACGGCCGACGCGCCGTCGGGCTTCGGCAGCACCGACAAATTGGTGGGTAAGAACGGCGGGTTGCTGGGGCTGTCGGACGGGCTGCCGGACGTCGACTTGTTGCCGCCGGGGGTGCAGGCCGACCCGTCGCAGCTGCGGTTCGATCCGGCGACAGGTCAATATGTCGACAAAACCACGGGTGCGGTGATCGACCCGAAGACCGGGCTGCCGACGCTCCCCGGGGCCGCGGACGACGCACCGACCGGGCAGTTCCCGGTTGCGACCGGGCCCGCCGGCGCGCCGCCGGTGGACAACTCCGCCGCGCCGACGGGTCCCGTGCCGCGGCAGGTCATCGACGCCGCTGCTCCACCGAACTACTCGCCGCCGCCGGGCCACGGGGGTGGCTATTCGCCGCCGCCGGTCTATTCGGACCCGACGCCGACCGGTCCCGTGCACGTCGCGCCGCACGTGCCGCAGTCAACGACCGTGCAGTCGGCCGCGCCGGTCTACACGCCGCCGCCGATGCCGGAGGCACCCGTCTACCAGCCGCCTGCTGCTGGGGGTGGCGGCTACTGGACGCCTCCGGCCGTGGACAACTCGCCGAGCATCGGGTCGGGGCCGACGCCAGGTGCGCCGTCCGCGCCGCCTCCCATCACACGGGGGTCGGCCCCGCCGGTCTTCGGCCAGCCGGGCGTGCCGGGCCAGCCCGGGGTGATCCAGCCTGGGGTCGGGGCTCCGGGCGCTGCCGTGCCGGGTGGTTCGGTGACCAGCGGGCCTGGTGCTGGTGGTTCCGTTGCCGGCGGGGTCGGTGCTGGTGGGCCTGGCGCGGGTGGTTTGGTGGCCGGCGGTCCCGGGGGTGTTGTTGCTGGTCAGCCCGGTGCCGGACAGGCCGGCGCGGGGCAGTCCTTCACGCAGCAGCCCGGCAGTGCCGCCGGTGCGGCCGCCGTTGTGAATACGACGCGTCGGCCCGGCGACGTCGCCGGCGTCTACGTGGACGACCATCGCGCCGCTGCGCCCGTGGTCAAGCCCATGGTGAAAAAGCCGACCACCACGCCCGGGCTGTTCCTGGTCTACATGTTCCCCATCGGCCACATGCCAAAGCCCAGCTCACGGCCCGCGCGCCAGCTCCCGCCGCCGGCCGCTGAGATCGACTACGCGGCCGGCCTGCGGTTCCCGCCGCACGACCACCCGGAGTCGGGGCTCATCCGAAACCTCGGCACGAAGTCGGCCGAGGTTCCCGAACCTGGTGACGGCGGGGCGCTTGCCGAGGGTTACGACCCGCTCGGCGGCGAGAACGAGCGCGACTGGGATCGCCGGTTCCTGGTCCGCGCCGGCAGCGACGAACGCCGCGCCGAGTACGCATGGCCGCCGGGCGAGCTGTTCCCCGAGGGCGGCTGTGATGCCGGCGAGGCTGTTGTGCTCGAACCCGGCGTCGTGATCGACCGTTTCGGCACACCCGAGGGCCGGGTGTTCGGCACCGAAGGCATCCCGTTCACCCAGCGCTCGCTGCCGCCTGAGCACCTCGACGCCGGTTACCGCCGGTACCGCGTGCTCGCGCCGCTGCCCATGTGGCAGACCATCAGCGCCGCCTGGTTCGGCCAGACCGGTGGCGGTGTCCGCTACCGGTCCGTCTATCCCGCCGCCGACCTCGTCGCGCTGGGCTTTCTGGAGGCAGTCGCATGAACGCCGAGTCCATCACCACCTGGCTGGAGACCGTCGGCGTGCCGGCCGAGGTCGTCTCCGTCGGCACCGAGGCGGACAACGCCTGGTGCCTGCTGCGTGAGGAGCCGGTCGGCGAGGACAGCGCTGTGACCTGGGAGGTCTTCTGGCGCGAGCAGGGCAACCGCTACGACTGGGCGCGGTTCAGCAATGAACAGGTGGCCTGTCACTACCTGTTCGGCCGGCTGACCTGGGCGCAGGTCGTCCGCGGCGCGGTCGGCGTGCTCCCGGTCGTGGCCGAGTCCCCGGCCGCGCCGGTGCCGGCGGCCGCGCAGCCCGTTCCCGAACCGGCTCCGCAACCGGCACCCGCGCCGCAGTCGTGAACCGGCACCGCGACCGGCATCCCGCGCCGCGTTCGTGAGCCGGCGCGGGGTGCCGGTTACCGGTACTGGCTCACGTTCGTGGCTCAGCGAGCCAGCAACCGCAGCGCGTCCTCGTGCAGCACGCCGTTCGTGCTCAGTGCCGAGCCCGCGGCGTAGTCCGGCGTGCCGGTCAGGTCGGTGAAGCGGCCGCCCGCCTCGGTGACCAGGATCTGCGCGAACGCCACGTCCCACGGGTTGACGATGGCCTCCGCGGCGACGTCCATCACGCCCTCGGCGACCAGGCAGTGCGACCAGAAGTCGCCGAACGCCCGGCTCTCCCAGCAGGCGTCGGCCAACCGCAGGTACGCCTCCCGCGAGTGGTACTGCGTCCACGCGCCCAGGTCCGTGGTCGTCAGATAGGCGTCTGCCAGGTCCGACACGCCCGAGACGGAAATCTTTCGCGGCTCGGCGAGCGGGTCCGAAGTCCACGCGCCCTCGCCCGCCGCCGCCCACCAGCGACGACCCAGCGCCGGCGCGCTGCACAGGCCGACCTGCGGCTGCCCGTCGACCACCAGCGCGACGAGCGTGCCCCAGACCGGCACTCCGCGCAGGAAGTTCTTGGTGCCGTCGATCGGGTCCAGCACCCATGTGCGCCCAGGTCCGGCGCTTCCGCCGCGTTCCTCGCCGAGAATCGCGTCGTCCGGGCGCTCGGCGGCGAGCAGCTCGCGCACCGCGTCCTCGACCGCGATGTCGGCGTCGGTCACCGGCGTTCGGTCCGGTTTGCGCTCCACCCGCAGGTCTCGGGCCCGGAACCGGGACAGTGTTATCGCATCGGCCGCGTCCGCCAGCCGCAACGCCAGCGCCAAGTCAGCACCAAAGGTTGACACGGGTTGGATGTTGTCACGCCTACCCTGACTGACGTGAGCGTGGTACTGCTGGCCGAGGACGACCCGGCGATCGCCGATCCGCTGTCGCGTGCCCTGCATCGCGAGGGTTACGCCGTGCACGTCGTCGGGGACGGTCCGGCCGCGCTGGACGCGGCCACCGCCGGCGGCGTGGACCTGCTCGTGCTGGACCTGGGACTGCCGGGCATGGACGGGCTGGAGGTGTGCCGGCGGCTGCGTCAGGGCGGGCGCAGTGTGCCCGTGCTGATGCTGACCGCCCGGGCCGACGAGGTCGACTTCGTCGTCGGGCTGGACGCCGGCGCCGACGACTACGTGGCCAAGCCGTTTCGGCTGGCCGAGCTGCTGGCCCGGATCCGGGCCCTGCTGCGCCGCCGGGCCCCCGGCACCGTCGAGGTCAACGGCGTGCGGATGGACCTCGCCGCCCGCCGCGTCACCGTCGACGGACGGGAGCTGCAACTGGCCAACAAGGAGTTCGAGCTGCTCCGGGTGCTCATGCAGCACGCCGGCCAGGTCGTGACCAGGGAGGACATCCTGTCCGACGTGTGGAGCGGCCCCGAGCTGAAGAGCAGCAAGACCCTCGACATGCACATGTCGTGGCTGCGCCGGAAGCTCGGCGACGGCTCGCCCAAGGCCGCCGAGCGCCGCATCGCCACCGTGCGCGGGGTCGGGTTCCGCTTCAACTCAGAGTGACCGGATGCGCAAGAAGATCCTGCAGGCGATCCTGCTCGCGGTCGCCGTCACCGGGCTCGCGCTCGGCGGGCCGCTGGTCTACACGACAGTGCTGCTCGTCGAGGGCAACGCGCGCGCCCAGCTGCAGGAGAACGCCGCCCGCGTCGGCGACCTGCTCGACGAGCAGTACGCCAAGACCCAGTCGTTCGACCTCAACGCCATCGCGCCGGCCGTGGCCAAGGACGCCTTCGTCAAGCTGACCGGCCCCGACGGCAAGATCAGCACGCTGCGCAACCCCATCGCGGGCGGCAAGATCACGGCGACCTCCAGCATCGTGCCGCAGGGCACCGTCGAGCTGGACATCTCCGACAGCAGCATGCGCAGCACCCAGCTCAGCGAGGGTGGGCTGGTGATGCTGCTGCTCGTGTTGTCGGTCAGCATCGGCACCGTTGTCGCCACCCTCACCGCTCGGCGGCTGGCTGAGCCCCTCCAGCACGTCGCCGAGCGCGCCACCCGCCTCGGCTCAGGCGACTTCCGGCCCGACGCTCGGCGTCATGGCGTGCAGGAGCTCGACGCCCTGGCCGAGGCCCTCGACACCTCCGCCGCCGCGCTGGCCCAGCTCGTCACGCGGGAACGTGAACTGGTCGGCGACGTCTCCCACCAGCTGCGCAGCCGGCTCACCGCCCTCCAGCTGCGGCTCGAGGCGCTGGCCATGCACCCCGAGCAGGAGACCGCCGCCGAGGCCGGGGCCGCGCTTGAGCAGGCCGACCGGCTGGCCGAGGTCCTAGATGAGCTCCTCGCCGCTGCGCGGGCCGCCCGGGCCCTGTCGGCTGAGCCGCTGGACCTCGCCATGGAGTTGCCGACCGTCGTCGAGGAGTGGCGTCAGCGCCTTCGAGCTGACGGCCGGATGCTGCGGATGAAGGTGCCCGACTCCCTCGTTGTCCGGGCCACACCCGCCCGGCTGCGGGAGGCCATCGGCGTGCTGCTCGACAACGCCCTGCAGCACGGCGGCGGCACCGTCACCCTCACCGCTCGCACCGGCGATGGCACTGCTGTCATCGAGGTCACCGACAACGGCACCGGTGTGCCCGACGAGCTGGCCAGCCACATCTTCGAACGCGGCGTCTCCGGCCACGGCTCGACCGGCGTCGGCCTCGCCCTGGCCCGCGCCCTCGTCGACGCCGACGGCGGCCGCATGCAACTGGCCACCGCCCGCCCGGCCACCTTCGTGATCTTCCTACCCGTGCCCAAACCGGACGACGTCCTCGCCGGCGTCGGCTGGCGCGCCGAGCCGGGCCCGCGCTGACCGAGCCGTCAGTCCTTGACCAGGCGGGGGCGGGCGTTGGCGTCGGGGAAGACGAACTTCTTGAAGGCCCACCAGCGGAAGGCCATGGCCAGCAGGGTGCCGACGATCTGGGCGCTGACGAAGTCGGCGACCTGGACACCGAAGGGGGTGAGGTGGTTGTGATCGAGCAGCAGCACGTAGCGGGAGACCCACAGGGGCACGGAGTTGAGGGCCACACCGACGCCGCTGACCAGGAAGAACAGGGCGGCTTCGTGTGGGCGCTCGCGGCCGCCGCGGGTGCGGAAGGACCACTCGCGGTTGAGGACGTAGGACACGATCGTCGCCACGAGCACGGCGAGGACCTTCGCCGTGAGCGGCTTCGTGTCGAGCACGGTCGACTTGAGGGTGAGGAAGACGGCG
>DATJJB010000284.1:0-5475 GCA_035492655.1 Kutzneria sp.
CGAGTTCGCCGACCCGGTCCAGGCCCAGCAGCGGCCCGGTGATCTCGGTCAGGTGCTGCGGGATCAGCTGTAACGGCCGGTGCGGGGCGCGCAGCACGCTGGATCGGTAGGGCTCGCTGGAGTTGGGCGGGTGCGACTCGCTGTCCGGCGTGTAGTGCGGAAGTTTCACCGGCTTCTCCTTCACGCTTCCAGGACGACGGCCAGGCCCTGGCCGACGCCGATGCAGATGGCGGCCAGCCCCCAACCGCCGCCGCGGCGGTGCAGTTCCCAGGCCAGCGAGCCCAGGATGCGCGCGCCGGAACAGCCGAGCGGGTGGCCGATGGCGATGGCGCCGCCGTTGACGTTGACGATGGCTGGATCCAGCTCGGGCCACAGCGACAGGCAGGCCAGCGACTGCGCGGCGAACGCCTCGTTGAGCTCGACCACGCTCAGGTCGGTCCAGCCGATACCAGCCCGCGCCAGCGCCCGGTTGGCCGCCTCGACCGGGCCGATGCCGAAGAACTGGGGCTCGACGCCGTGCGCGGCGCGGGCGGCGACGCGGGCCAGCGGCCGGCCGCCGAACGAGTCGATGCCGGCCTGGTCGGCGATGACCAGCGCGGCCGCGCCGTCGTTGAGCGGGGAGGCGTTGCCGCCGGTGATGGTGCCGTCCGGGCGGAACGCCGGGCGGAGCTTGGCCAGCTTCTCCACCGAGGTGTCCGGCCGGATGGTCTCGTCCCGGTCGAGCTCGGCCCCCGGCACCTGGACGATCTCGTCGGCGAAGACGCCCTTCTCCCAGGCGGCCGCGGCCTTGTGGTGGCTGGCCGCGGCGAACACGTCCTGCTCCTCGCGGCCGATGCCGTACTTCTCGGCCAGCTGCTCGGTGGCCTCGCCCAGGCTGACCGTCCACTGCTCGGGCATCGCCGGGTTGACCATGCGCCAGCCCAGCGTGGTCGAGTGCAGCGTCTCGTGGGCCCGGTCGAAGGCGTGATCGGGCTTGGGCAGCACCCACGGCGCCCGGGTCATCGACTCCACGCCGCCGGCGATCACGATGGACGCGTCGCCGACCGCGACGGCCCGGGACGCCCCGATCACGGCCTCCATGCCGGAGCCGCACAGCCGGTTCACAGTGCTGCCGGGCACCGACACCGGCAACCCGGCCAGCAGCGTCGCCATCCGGGCCACGTCCCGGTTGTCCTCGCCGGCCCCGTTGGCGTCGCCCAGCACCACGTCGTCGATGCGGGCCGGGTCGAGGCCGGGCGCGCGGGCCAGCAACGACTTCAGCGTGCCGGCGGCCAGGTCGTCCGGGCGGACCTTGGCCAGCCCGCCGGCGTACTTGCCGATGGGGGTGCGGACCGCGTCCGCGATGAACACGTCGGTGGTCATGACGCCGCCTTCAGGGCCCGCAGCACGGACAGCTCCTCCTCGGTCGGCGTTTCCGACCGGCTCAGGTCGGGGGAGACGCCGAGGTCCCACCCGGTCGCGGCCTTCACGTCGGCCAGCTCGACACCCGGGTGCAGGTGGGTGAGCACGAACTCGCACGTGTCCGGATCCGGTTGCAGCACACCGAGATCGGTGATGATCCGGCGCGGGCCGCCGCCGCGCAGGCCGAGCGCCTCGCGTTCGCCGGGGCCGCGGCCGAAGCCGAAGGAGGTCACGAAGTCGACCCGGTCCACGAAGGCCCGCGGGCTCTGCCGCACCACCACGATGACCTCCTTGCAGGAGGCCGCGATCTCCGGCGCGCCACCGGCGCCGGGCAGCCGCACCTTGGGGTTGTGGTAGTCGCCGCCGATGACAGTGGTGTTGATGTTGCCGTACTTGTCGATCTGGGCCGCGCCGAGGAAGCCGACGTCGATCCGGCCCGGCTGGAGCCAGTAGTTGAACACCTCGGGCACACCGATCACCGCGTCCGCGGTCTCGGCCAGGATGCCGTCGCCGATGGACAGCGGCAGCCGGTCCGGCTTGGCCCCGAGCGTGCCCGACTCGTACACCAGCACCAGGTTGGGCGCGTTGGTGCGGCGGGCCAGGTTGGCGGCGGTGCTCGGCAGACCGATGCCCACGAAGCAGACGACGCCGTCGTTGAGCGCCCGCGCCGCGGCGACGGTCATCATCTCGTCGGCCGTGTAGTTCACTTCAGGTCCTCCAGCCAGCGCGTGAACTCGTCCCGGTCCCGGCTGATCGCGTCCCATTCCTGGTAGAAGTCGTTGTCCCGCACCGAGTAGCCGGCGGCGTAGGACGGATGCGCGCCGCCCGGCACCGCGGCCACGTGGCCGACCGCCCAGGACGGCAGCACGACCGCGCCGGGCACCGGCTCCAGCTCGTCGACGATCTCCTCCACCGTGACCAGTGAGCGCTCGGCGGCCAGCACCGCCTCCTTCTGCACGCCGGTGATGCCCCACAGCTGCACGTTGCCCTGGCGGTCGGCGCGCTGCGCGTGGATGACCGCCGAGTCCAGTCTCAGCGCCGCCACCGCGGTCAGCACCTCGCCGGTGAACGGGCAGGTGATCGGCTTGATGTTCTCGGTCTGGGCCGGCAGGTCGGTCCCGGTGTAGCCGCGCAGCACCGCGAACGGCAGGCCCGAGGCCCCGGCGACGTAGCGGTTGGCCATGCCGGCGTGACTGTGCTCCTCCAGCTCCAGCGGGGCCGGCCACTCGTGCTGCACGGCGTCGCGGAAGCGGTGCAGCGAGCCGACGCCCGGGTTGCCGCCCCAGGAGAACACCAGCTTGCGGGCGCAGCCGGCCCCGATGAGCTGGTCGTAGATGACGTCCGGGGTCATTCTGACCAGCGTGAGGCCGCGGATCCGCTGCCGGATCACCTCGTGCCCGGCGGCGAACGGGATGAGGTGCGTGAAGCCCTCGAACGCCACCGTGTCGCCGTCGTGGACGACCGCCGCCACCCCCTCCGCGAGGGTCCCGATCCGAGCCATCTGCCGTTCCTCCGGGGATCCGGTCAACCGTGTCTGGTGTTCGTATCGCGCACGCTCGTTCTCTCACCGAACATACTGCGGCTCGGGTGAGGCGTCAATGTGAGAAGGGCTGGTTCACTGGAGAGTGCGAAGCATCGGCCGCAAAGGGGCCGAGCCCCGTGCGGTACGCGCGGCGTAGGCACAGTGACTCGGTCGTTCCACCTGTTCGGGGGCCGGCTTTGCGCTAGGTTCGGGAGCGATGTCACCGATCGTCACTGTCTCGCTGGCCGCGTTCGACATGCTCTGGGAAGAGCTCCGGCTGGGCGCGTTGCCCTATCCGTTCCAGGTCCCCAGCTACGGGGAGACCTACGAGGAACGGTCGCGGATCCGGGCCGCCGTGCACGCCGACCTGGAGCAACGCGGCGTGACCGACCGCGGGCGGGTGGCGCAGCCGGTCGCGGCGGCGCTGGCGCTGGTGGCGCGGCCGCACATCCAGCTGGACACCATCTCCACTGTGGACGTGCAGGCCACGCAGGCCTCCATGCTGCGCGCGGCCGCGGCCGCGCGGGGGCGTGACGCGGTGCTGATGGTCCAGGAAGGACAGATGGTCCGGCTGGAGTGGACGCGGGACACGGCACTGGCGGCCAGCATCGTCGGCCTGCTGCCGCCGACCAAAGCCGGACCGGGGCGGGAGATCTCGCTGCCGGCCAGCCTGGTCGGCAGCGCCGGCGACGGTCGGCCGGCGATGCCGTCGATGGCCGTCACGCGGCGGACCGCGGAGTCGGCGTCCAAGGATCAGCAGAAGGCGCTGGCGACCATGCTGGAGCCGGAGGTGCTGCGGCTCGGGCAGATCGGCGTCGGCCTGTACGACGAGCGCGGGCGGGTCCGCCGCCTGCCCGGCATGAGCTGGTTCGACAATGCCGCCGGTCGGTATTACAGCGTGGTGGCTCGTGGTCGTGACGGCCAGGACTGGGCGACGGTGTCTCCCGGCGACGCCTCGCGCATGGTCTACCGCCTCGGAGAAATGATCCGTACGGCCAGGTAGGCACCAGCTCGGCGCCGTTCGCTGCCGACATCTTCACCTGGTCTTGACACCTGTCAGCCGGTTTGGTGAGCTCTGGCGAGTCGTGTTCGATTCCGTGCGGTCATGAGCGGAGTCGTGCGCTTTCACACCGGGGTGGAAGGAAGCCGACGTATGAGGAATCGCGCCCTGACCACGGCGTTAGCCGCCCTGCTGGCGATCGGCGGCCTGACCGCCGTGGCTCCGCGGGCCACCGCCGCGCCGACGGTGACGCCGCCGCTGGGGTGGAGCAGTTGGAGCTTCATCCGCAAGAACCCGACGGCCGCGATCATCGAGGCGCAGGCCAAGGCCATGAAGGACAGCGGGCTGGCCAAACTCGGCTACCAGTACGTGAACATCGACGACTTCTGGTACCAGTGCCCGGGCGCGCAGGGTCCGAACGTCGACCAGTACGGCCGGTGGGTGATCGACTCGACCAAGTTCCCGGCGCAGGGGGCCAAGAGCGGCATCCAGGTCACCGCCGACTACGTGCACTCGCTGGGCCTGAAGTTCGGGCTGTACATGACGCCCGGCATCTCGAAGCAGGCGGTCGAGCAGAACAGCGCGATCGAGGGCACGCCCTACCACGCCCGTGACATCGCGACCTCGTTCAACGAGGCCAACTACAACTGCGGCGGCATGGTCGGTATCGACTTCGGCAAGCCGGGCGCGCAGGCGTTCATCGACGGCTGGGCCAAGCAGTTCGCGTCCTGGGGCATCGACTACCTGAAGCTGGACGGGGTCGGCTCGCAGGACCCGCAGGACGTCGAGGCGTGGTCGAAGGCGCTGGTCGGCAGCGGTCGCAAGGTGCACCTGGAGCTGTCCAACAGCCTGGACATCAACAGCGCCAAGACGTGGCAGGACTACGCCGACGGCTGGCGGACCGGCGGCGACGTGGAGTGCTACTGCGGGGCCAACGACTCGAGCTACCCGCTGACCTCGTGGGCCTCGGTGGCCTCCCGTTTCGACCAGGTCGCGGCCTGGGCCGGGATCGGCGGACCCAAGGGCTTCAACGACTACGACTCGTTGGAGATCGGCAACGGCGCCAACGACGGCCTCACCCTGGACGAGCGCAAGACGCAGGCCAGCCTGTGGTCGCTGGCGTCATCGCCGCTGTTCCTCGGCACGGATCTCACGCACCTCGACGCGACCGATCTTTCCTTGCTGCGCAACGCTGACGTGGTGGCGGTCGACCAGGACGCCATCGACGCCAAGCGCATCTCCGGCGACGCCGACACGCAGGTCTTCGCCAAGACCGAGAAGAACGGCGACGTGATCGTCGGCCTGTTCAACACCGCCAACGCGCCGCGGGCCGTGTCGACGACCACGGCGGCGCTGGGGTTGCCCAAGGCGGTCGACTACTCGTTGCAGGACCTGTGGAGCCACGACAAGACCGAGTCCACTGGCACCATCTCGACCGATGTGCCGGCGCATGGCGTTGCCCTGTACCGGGTTCGGGCCCTGCACCACGCCGATCTGCTGGCCAAGCCGAACACCTCGGTGTCGCTGAGCTGGGATGCGGTCGGGGCCGATC
>DATJJB010000285.1:0-5404 GCA_035492655.1 Kutzneria sp.
TACTCGCTGGCGCCGTGGGGCGTGGTGCTGGCCGGCCTGCTGATCACGCTGGTCGGCGCGATCGACGACCGGTTCGAGCTGGACTCGCTGACCAAGCTGGCCGGCCAGGTCACCGCGGCCGGCATCCTGGTCGTGTTCGGCGTGCAGTGGCTGGCCTTCTGGGTGCCGTGGGACGGACTCAACGGCAGCTACGGCTCGGTGCTGGTGCTGGGCCCGAGCCAGGGCACGCTGCTGACCATGCTGTTGACCGTCACCATGGTCAACGCGATGAACTTCGTGGACGGCCTGGACGGCCTTGCCGCCGGCATCGGCTTCATCGCCGCGGCGGCCACCTGCGCGTTCTCCCTCGGCCTGCTCGACCAGCGCGGCGGCGACGCGCACCTGTACCCGCCGGCCCTGATCTCGGCCGCGCTGGCCGGGGCCTGTCTCGGCTTCCTGCCGCACAACTTCAATCCGGCCAAGATATTCATGGGCGACTCGGGGTCCATGCTGATCGGCCTGATGCTGGCCGCGGCCAGCACCTCGCAGGCCGGCGACCTGAACTACTCGGTGGCCGACCCGCGCGACCTGATCGCGCTGCTGACCCCGTTGATCGTGGTGGCGGCGGTGCTGTTCATCCCGCTGCTGGACCTGATCATGGCCATCATCCGGCGCACCCGTAAGGGCCTGAGCATCGGCAGCGCCGACAAGATGCACCTGCACCACCGGTTCCTGGAGATCGGCCACTCGCAGCGCCGCGCGGTGCTGCTCATCTACCTGTGGGCCGGGCTGCTGGCCTTCGGCGCGGTGGCGCTGGCCTTCGCCCCGGTGGAGGTGGTGATCTTCGGCGTCGCCGCAGGTCTGCTGCTGGCGCTGGGGGTTTCCGCGGTGCCGCGGCTCAAGGCGGCCCGGACCGCCGCACGCGGCAACTAGGTCCATATCGGGCGAATTGTCAAGGCCGCGCCCGGAAATAGCGAACCCGAGCTTGCGTCCGCGCGTATAGTCCTTGGGGTTGCAGACTCGCCCGACGTACCACGAGCCCGCCTCTGAGGGCCCGTGGCAGTGGCGTCCGTACGCTGTGGTAGCGTTCGCCGTGTCTCCGAACGACGGGGACCTGCCGACCCAGTGACCGCCCGGATATCCGAGGTCACGGCCGACACAAAGCTCGGACGGCGCCGCTACGACGAGGAGCTGCCCTTGACTACACGTCATCTCTCCGTGCGCGCCGCGGGATAGCGACAGCCGTCCTGTCATGTCCGCCACCGAGCCCAGCGACGGCCGTCCCGAAACAGGTCGGCCGAGCATGTGGAGCCTGATCGGATTGGGCTCCGGAGCCGTGGGTCTTGTCGTCGGCGGAGTGGGACTCGGATGGTGGTTGGACTCCGTCCTGCACACCGTTCCGGTCTTCGTATTCATCGGCTTGGCACTGGGGATGGTCAGTGCCTGGGTATTCGCCTACGCCAAGCTGCGCAAGTTCCTGAAACAATGAGGTTCGAGGGGAAAAGCATGTCAGCCGGGGAAGCTGCGTCGCCCACTCCCATCCACGTCCAGCGGATCATCGATCTGAAGCGTCCGCTGCTGATGGCGGCCGCGATGGGGGTTCTGGCGCTCGTCGTGTCGGGCCTGCTGGGCCACATCCTGATGGGCGTCTTCGGCGTCGTCGGCCTCGGGCTCGGCCTGCTCAACACCCGCCTCGTCCAGCGCTCGGTCGGCAAGGTGACGGTCACCGAGAACCCGAACAAGAAGGCGCTGGCCTTCTCCGCGCTCGGGCGGCTCGCCATCATCACCGCGCTGGCCATCGGGATCTACTTCCTGGTGCGGCCGGACGGCATCGGCATCTTCCTCGGCCTCGCGGTCTTCCAGCTCATCATGATCGCCAGTACCTCGGCATCGGCAGTGAAGGGGCTTCGCCAGCAATGACGACGCAGAATCTGGCCGCGTCGCAGATCGAGGTCGGACAGCACCTGTTCCGCTTCGAGCTGTTCGGCATGACGTTCAACGGTGACACGTTGCTGGCCAGCGCGGTGGCCGCCGCGGTGCTGATCGCCCTCGCCTTCATGCTGCGAGCGAAGATCACCGCCGGCGTGCCCGGTGGCGTGCAGCTCTTCTTCGAGACCATCACCGGCGCGGTGCGCTCCCAGGTGGAGAACCTGATCGGGCTGCGGGTCGCGCCGTTCGTCGTGCCGCTGGCCATGACGCTGTTCCTGTTCATCCTGGTCGCGAACTGGCTGGCCGTGCTGCCGGTGCAGATCGGCGGCCACGACTTCATCCCGCCGCCCGCGGCGGACGCCAACTTCACCTGGGCCCTGGCTCTGCTGGTGTTCATCTGGTACCAGGTCGCCGGCGCCCGCCGCCGCGGCGCGGGCAAGCACCTGGTGCAGCTGGCCAAGGGCCACGTCGCCGGGATGGCGCCGCTGAACATCATCGAGGAGCTGGCCAAGCCGATCTCGCTCTCGCTGCGACTGTTCGGCAACGTGTTCGGTGGCACCATCATGGTGTCGCTGATCATGGGCATGTTCCCGGCGTACATCCTGTGGGCGCCGAACGTGATCTGGAAGCTCTTCGACCTGTTCGTCGGACTGATCCAGGCATTCATCTTCGCCCTGCTGACGATTCTCTACTTCAGTCAGTCCATGGAGCTGCACGAGGAGGAGTCCCACTGATCTCCCCGACAGCTCTCTGCTTGGCTTAGTCCGATTCACCACAGGCGTCAAAGAAATACTCGATTAGGAGAGTCATGGCTGACATCAACCAGGCCATCATCGCGGCTGGTGCCTACATCGGTGGCGGTCTCATCCTCGGTGGCGGCGCGATCGGCGCCGGTATCGGTGACGGTATCGCTGGTAGCCAGTTCATCGCGGGTGTCGCCCGGCAGCCGGAGGCCCAGGGCCGCCTGTTCCTCCCGTTCTTCATCACCGTCGGTCTGGTCGAGGCCGCGTACTTCATCAACCTGGCGTTCATGGCCCTGATCGTCTTCTCGCAGCCGGGCTCCGGGGCCTGATCTCCATGGATCAGCAGGTTCTCGCGGCGCAGGAAAACTTCCTGCTGCCCAACGGCACCTTCTGGGGCGAGCTGATCATCTTCGCCATCGTCCTGGTGGTCATTTGGCGCTTTGTGCTGCCGCCGGTGCAGAAGGCGCTGAAGGACCGTGAGGACATGGTCAGCAAGGAGGTCGAGCAGTCGCGCAAGGCGGCGGAGACCTTCGAGCAGGCCCAGGTGAAGTACAACGAGGCGTTGGCAGAGGCCCGTGCCGAGTCCGCGGCCATCCGGGACGAGGCGCGGGCCGACGGCCAGCGCATCCTGGACGACCTGCGGCAGCGGGCGCAGGCCGAGGCCGACCAGATCGTGCAGCGGGGCGACGAGCAGCTGGCCGCCCAGCGTGCGCAGGTCCTGGCCGAGTTGCGCACCCATGTCGGTGAGCTGTCGACGTCGCTGGCCGGCCGGGTCGTCGGCGGCGAGCTCGCCCCGGCGGCGCGCGGCAACGCCAACGTCGACCGGATTCTCGGCGAGCTGGAGGGGAACGGCTGATGGACGAGGTTCTCGCGTACGTCGCTGAGCTCGTCGCGTTCGCGATCATCGTCTTCTTCGTCGTGCGGTACATCGTGCCGCCGGCGCGCAAGGCGATGCAGGCTCAGCAGGAGAAGATCCGGCTTCAGATCGAGCGGGCCTCGGAGACCGAGAAGCGGTTGGCCGTCGCCGAGGCGAAGCTCGCCGAAGCACAGGTCGAAGCCCGCCAGGAGGCCGCCAAGATCCGCGACAACGCGCGTGCGGACGCGCAGCGGATCGTCGAGGAGATGCGGGCGCAGGCCGACCGCGAGGTCGAGCGCATCCGGCTGCGGGGCGAGGAAGAGCTTGCCAACCGCCGCCAGCACCTGATGCGCGAGCTGCACGCCTACCTCGGTCAGCGGGCGGTCGACGTGGCCGACCGCCTGGTCGCGGACCACCTGGCCGACGCAGGCGCCCGCAGCGCCACCGTCGACCGGTTCCTGGACGAGCTGGACGCGATGTCCGCCCGTGACGCGGCGGCCCAGCCGTCGCTGGTCGCGAGCAAGAGGGAGAGCTGATGCACGCCGCAAGTCGTGAGGCGCTCGCGGCGGCCGAACTCCGGCTGCTCGACGTCATCGACGGCGCCGACGACCAGGGCCTGGTGACGCTGGGCGAGGAGCTGTTCGCCGTCGTCCGGCTGCTGATCGGCGAGCACGCGCTGCGCCGTGCCGTCTCGGACCCGGCGTCCGAGCCGCAGGCCCGTGAGGGTCTGGTGCGCAACCTGCTGGCCAGCAAGGTCGGCGACGGCGCGCTCAAGGTGCTGACGGCGGCCGTCACGGCCCGCTGGTCCAGCGCCCGCGAGCTGCTGGACGGCCTGGAGTCGCTGGCCCGCACCGCGCTGCTGGTCCGCGCCGAGCGCGGCAACCGGCTCGACGCGGTCGAGGACGAGCTGTTCCGGCTGGGCCGCATCATCGCCGGCCAGGCCGAGCTGGCCCAGGTCCTCGGCGGCAGCGGCGGCAACGCCGCCGGCAAGGCCGCGCTGGTCGACTCGCTGGTCGCCGGCAAGGTCGAGCCGGTCACCGAGATCCTGGTCCGCCAGCTGGTGACCACGCCGCGGGGCCGCGACATCGTCGCCGGCCTCGAGGAGCTCACCGCGGTCGCCGCCCGGCGCCGCGAGCGCTCCGTCGCCTACGTGCGGTCGGCCGTCGAGCTGACCGCGGCGCAGGTGGACCGGCTGGCCTCGACTCTCGCGCGGATCTACGGCCGTCAGGTCGTGCCGCACGTCGAGATCGACCCGGCGGTGCGCGGTGGACTGGTGGTCAAGGTCGGCGACGAGGTCATCGACGGCAGCGTGGCGGGCCAGCTGGACCTGCTGCGACGCAATCTGGCCGGCTGAGTCGGCTCCCGAACGTAGATTTGCCCAGAGCGAAGTGAGAGCAGGAACGACATGGCGGAGCTGACGATCTCGTCGGACGAGATCCGCAGTGCGATCGAGAACTACGTCTCCAGCTACTCCCCGGACGTCAACCGGGAAGAGGTCGGCACCGTCACCGCGACGGGTGATGGCATCGCCTTTGTCGAGGGCCTGCCTTCCGCTGTGACCAACGAGCTGCTGGAGTTCCCGGGCGGCATCCTCGGTGTCGCGCTCAACCTGGACGTGCGCGAGATCGGCACGGTCATCCTCGGCGGCTACGAGTCGATCGAGGAGGGGCAGGAGGTCAAGCGGACCGGCAAGGTGTTGTCGGTGCCGGTCGGCGACGGCTTCCTCGGCCGCGTGGTCAACCCGCTCGGCCAGCCGATCGACGGCCTCGGCGACATCGTCGCCGACGACGAGCGCGTCCTCGAGCTGCAGGCCGCGACCGTGATGCAGCGCCAGCCGGTGAAGGAGCCGCTGCAGACCGGCATCAAGTCGATCGACTCGCAGACGCCGATCGGCCGC
>DATJJB010000286.1:0-5603 GCA_035492655.1 Kutzneria sp.
CGTGGACCCCAAGCTCGGCGCGTCCGCCCGCAACGAGGGCGAGGCCGCCATCAACCGGCTGCTGGCGCAGCGGTCCGGGCGGGTCGTGGTGGTCGCCGACTCGTCCAAGCTGGGCGGCTCGGCCTTCGTCCGGATCTGCCCGATCGACGAGGTGCACGGCCTGATCACCGACAGCGAGGCCGACGAGTCCGTGGTCGCGCGGTTCCGCGAACGAGGCATCGACGTGCAGTTGGTCTAGCCGGCCATCGCCTTCTGGAGGGCGTCGAGGGCGCGGCTGGCGGTGGACTTCACGGTGCCCTTGGAGATGCCGGTGGCCTCGGCGATCTCCGCCTCGGACAGGTCGCCGTAGTAGCGCAGCACGAGCACCTCACGCTGGCGCGGCGGCAGCTTGGACAGCGCGTTGACCACGGCCTGGTGCTCGGCCGTCAGCATGGCCAGGCTCTCCGCCGAGCGGGCGTTGGCGGTGTGCGGCGGCGTGTAGTCGCGGGCCGTCTTGCGGCGGCGCAGCACCGACCGGCTGCCGTTCACCACGGCCGTGCGCAGGTAGCCGACGGCCGCCTGGGCGTCCCGCAGGCCGCCCCAGTTGCGGTGCAGGCCGGTGAAGGCCTCCTGCACCACGTCCTCGGCCGTGGCCGGCTCGTCCACCAGCAGGATGGCCAGCCGGACCAGCCGCATCCGGTGCTGGCGGTACAGGTCCTCCAGGGTCAGCGGGGCAGCCGCGGAAGGTTCCGGACCGTCCACCGCCCGCAGGCTGGAGAGGGTCCGCTCGACGCTGTTCGGCTGCACGTCCACGGCGGCGAGAATACCCAACCGGTGCATTAGTTTGGCTGTCGAACGCTCACAAGGGAGGCCGCGTTGCCCAAGTTCGCCGTCGAGTACCGCTACATCGAGGACGTGCCGAAGCGGCACGCCGTCCGACCGGAGCACCGCGACTTCCTCCGCGACCTGGCCGGGCAGGGCAAGTGTCTGGTCGCCGGGGCGTGGACCGCGGACGACGGCGGCCTGCTGGTGTTCGAAGTGGACGACGAGGCCGAGCTCCAGAAGATCCTGGACAACGACCCGTACAAGGCGGCCGAGGTCATCGCCTCGACCAAGGTCACCGCCTGGACCCCGGTCCTGGGTGTCTGGGTGGACTGAGTTCTAGCGCCGGCTCTCGAAGCCCGCGGCGCCGCCGGGGCCGACCGGCCGGGACGCCTCGGCGCCGCGGGCCTTGATGTCGTCCAGCGCCGCCTGGTCCGCGTCCTTCGCGCCCATCGACGTGATCGGCAGCGACAGCTGGTTGACCACGCCGCGGAACAGCTTCAGGCCGCCGACCCAACCCGGCACGTGGATGGCCTTGGCCCGCCGGTTGATGCCCGCGACCACGGCCTTGCCCACGTCGGCGACCTGGTAGGTGCGGCCGAGCGGGCCGGGCAGGCGGCTGCGCATCTTGCCGAAGACGGGGTGCTGGTCGGCGCTGGTGACCATGTCCGTGGCGATCCAGGAGAAGTACGCCGTGCCGACGTCGACACCCAGGTGACGGACCTCGGCTCGCAGGCTGTCGGCGAAGGCGTCGCAGCCGGCCTTGCTGGCCGCGTAGGCGGCCATGCCGGGGGCGTGGGAGATGGCGGCCAGCGAGGACACCACCAGGCAGTAGCCGCGGCTCTCGATGAGGTGCGGCAGCGTCACCCGGACCGTGCGCCACACGCCGAGCAGGTTGATCTCGATGGTCCGCTCGAAGGCGGCCGGGTCGATGGAGCGGACGAAGCCGGTGGCGGCGATGCCGGCGTTGGCCATCACCACGTCGATACGGCCGTAGCGGTCCTTCACCCCGGCCACCGCCGTCTCCAGCGCCTGCCAGTCGGTGACGTCGGCTTCCCAGGCGCCGGCCTCCGGGCCGCATTCCGTGGCCGTGGCCTCGAGCAGCTCCCGCTCCAGACCGACCAGCGCGACCTTGGCCCCCAGCGCGGCCAGCCGTCGCGCCGTCTCGGCCCCGATGCCGCGCGCCGCACCGGTGATCAGCACCACCTTGCCGGACATGGTGTTCGTGGTCACACGGGCCTCCTCGCCGACGGGCTCCTGGTAGGCACGGTAACGCAACCTACCGTCAGTAAGCTACTGGCGAGTTCAATAGCGGTGCGTCCACTCGGCCGGAGGGACCGGCCCGCGACGGCCGGAAAATCGGCCTCGGCCTCGACATATGCGCGAAGGGCGGTGAACGATGTTTCCGACCGCCCATGATGGTCCAACTCGTGGACGTCAAGGTCCTATGTTCGGATCTTCCCCGTCGTTCGAACACAGTCCTGAAGCAGGCCGCGCGGGCGGCAGTGATCGTCCGGACGGGCCGTCCGACCCGAACTCCCGGTAGCCCCTTTGCGGATCGGCCCTGCGACCGTACGATCACGGAAAGTCAACTGTGAATGACGCGATCGATATCTGAATGAGCTGGGTTGGCGCGATAGCGCTGGCTACGGTGAGAGAGGAAGAGCCTGCCAGGGGTGACGGGCTGCCGGACGAAACGACAGGAAACGAACTGTCTCCGCTACTGGGAGGGCGGGGTACGGGGGAGACGAGGGGCGCAAGTTGGAGGGGACCGGGCGCGCTGCCAGGTACCGGGACGTTTTCGCCAACGGCGAGTTCCGGGCCTTGTGGCTGGCCGAGCTCGTGTCCAGTGCCGGCGACCAGGTGGCACGGGTCGCCTTGTCGGTGCTGGTCTACGTGCGGACGCAGTCCGCGGCGCTGACCGCGTTCACGTTCGCGTTGACCTTCCTGCCGGCCTTGTTCGGACCGTTGCTGGCCGGTCTGGCCGATCGGTACCCGCGCCGCGAGGTCATGATTGTCTGCGACGTCTCACGCGGCGGGGTGATGGCCGTGATGGCCCTGCCGTTTGTTCCGCTGTGGGTCATGTTTCCCCTCATTTTCGTCGCTCAACTCCTCAGTTCGCCATCGAATGCGGCGCGCGGTGCCCTTTTGGCTGACGTTCTTACGGGTGACAAGCTCACTGTCGGTCAGGGCCTGCGGCAAATCGTGGGCCAGATCGCCCAGGTCGGTGGTTTTGCCGTCGGCGGCCTGCTGACCGCGGCCCTCACGCCCTATGGCTCACTCGCGGTGAATGCGGCGTCATTCTTCGTGTCCGCCGCGATTCTGTTCACCGGCGTTCGTCACCGTCCGGCGGCGAATGGTGACAGTGGGTCGATATCTCTGTTGGAGTCGACCCGGCGCGGCGCCCGACTCGTGTTCGCCGATCGGCAGCTGCGTACGCTTATCTGGATCATTTGGATGATCGGGCTGCCGGTCACCGCCGATGGACTCGCCGTTCCCTACGCGTCCCGAATCAGTGCGGATCCGACGGCCGGCAGTTGGTTGTTGGCGGCCTCGCCGGTCGGCGCCATCATCGGCGCATTCCTGATTACCAAGCTCCAGCCCGCGGTGCGGCTGCGGTTGATGGCGCCGCTGGCCGGGCTGTCCGGGCTGCCGTTGTTGATCTGCGTGTGGCAGCCGAACCTGATCGTCTCGTGCGTGCTGTTCGCGCTGTCCGGGGCCGCGGCGGCCTACATGGTGGTCGCGCCCGCGACGTTCATCCAGCGATCGCCGCAGGCCAGCCGGGGTCAGATGGTGGGATTGATGACCTCGGGCTACATCGCGTCGCAAGGAGTGTGTCTCGCGCTCGGCGGCGTGGTCGCCGACCGGTTGGGGCCCGCCGGGGCCCTGGGGGTGGCCGGTGCGGCCGCGCTGGTGTTGGGGGTTGTGCTGACTGTCACCTGGCAGCGGGTCAACCTCGTGGGGGTGAGCCATGGACCAGCTGAATCGGCGGCTTAGGCGGGCCGGGAAAGTCCGACCCGCCTACGGGGCCGACTACTCCCAGCTGCTTCGTCTCTTGGACACGGTCATGGGCCAGGCCCCCTCCCACATCATCTCGGGTCAATCGTCCGTGCACAGTCTGCACTTGCAATGCGGCCCTCACCAGGGGCAGCACAAGGGTAGATGCCTATTCGTGCTCGAGCGTCACAGAGGGGACGACAATGGCTGGCAAACCAACTAGGCAGATCATCGGTGAGCGCGGGTCGCTGCTGACCGTTCCTGTGCGAGCCAAGTGGTACCAGCTGTTGATCGTCTTTCTCGCGATCAGCGCGATCGGATGGTCGGCGACAGCCATGACGACGACCGCCGCCCAGTGGCTCACGCTCGGGGTGCTCGTCGTCTGCGCCGTGGTGCACAACGAGTTGGCCCGTGGCATCGAGCGCGGCCGCCGCGAGGCGTCCGGCCCCGGCCACGTCGACCTGTGCTCGGTCTGGCTGTTCGCCGGCGCGCTGCTGTTGCCGCTGCCGCTGGTCGGCCTGCTGCTGGTGCTGGTGTACGGGCACTACCAGTGGCGCAGCACGTTCATCGCCCTGCACCGCCGGATCTTCTCCGTGTCGGTACTGGTGCTGTCCGCGCTGGCCGCGCAGCAGGTGCTCGTCCTCATCGGCGGCCCCGGCCACCTGTTCGGCCCCTCGGTGAGCACCACCGTCGCGGTGATCCTGCTGGCGCTGGTCGTCTACACCGGGGTCGACGTCGCCCTGATCGCCACCCGCGTGCACCTCTACGGCGCGCCGGGCGTGACCGTGCGCAAGGTGTTCGGCGACCCGAGCAAGCACATGCTGGAGATCTCCACCCTGTTCTACGGCTCGCTGCTGGCCTTCGCCGTCGGCTACAGCCCGGCGCTGGTCGTGCTGGCCTTCCCGCCGGTGCTGATGCTGCACCGGTCGGTGCTGCTCAAGCAGGTCGAGGAGAAGGCGAGCAAGGACGCCAAGACGGGCCTGTTCAACAGCGAGGGCTGGCACACCAGGGCCAGCCGTGAGCGTTCCCGGGCACTGCGCGCCCGCGAGGGCTTCGGTCTGCTGATGGTCGACCTCGACCACTTCAAGAAGGTCAACGACACCTACGGGCACGTGGCCGGCGACGCCGTGCTCAAGGCGGTGGCCGACGCGATCTCCGGCGAGGTCCGCGACTACGACTCGGTCGGCCGGTTCGGCGGCGAGGAGTTCGTGGTGCTGCTACCCGGCATGTCCGAGGACGACGGGGTGGGGGTGGCGGAGCGCATCCGCCACGCGGTGACCCAACTCGTGGTGGAGGCCCCGGTCGAAGGACGGACGACCATCATCCGAAATCTGTCCGCGTCCATCGGTGTCTCGACCTTCCCCCAGGCCGGCGACGACATCGAACCCTTGCTCCTGGCGGCCGATGCCGCGCTGTACCAGGCCAAGAACAGCGGGCGAAATCGCGTGGTGGCCAGCACGGCCCTGGCCAAACCGGTGCTGGCGGTCGCGGCCTGAATCTGGGCATGTCGCTCCACCGGCGCTGACTGTATCGTTCCAGCGGGCAGGTCCGCTCGGCGGTTCGCCGCTGGCGGCCGCCTCGTAGGATGGTGCGCGAAACGTCGAAATCCCGAGGAGTGACGACCGATGCCTATCGCGACCCCTGAGGTCTACGCCGAGATGCTCGACCGGGCGAAGGCGAACGAGTTCGCCTACCCGGCGATCAACGTGACCTCCTCGGAGACGCTGAACGCGGCGCTGCGCGGCTTCGCCGAGGCCGAGAGCGACGGCATCGTCCAGGTCTCCACCGGCGGCGCCGACTTCCTG
>DATJJB010000287.1:0-2490 GCA_035492655.1 Kutzneria sp.
AAGGACAGGCGCAGGCCGGATCGACGAGGGGCCATCCTGGCCGGCCGTTACCGACCCCGTCCTGCGCCCCGGCACGACCCAACCGAAGGAGAAGACCATGGCTGCCACCGCCATCACCGCGGGCACGATCAGCCGCACCGGCACCGCCTACCAGGCACTCGCCGCGTGCGACGCCACCAACGGCAACACCGTGCCCAACAGTGGCCAGGTGTTCCTCGAGCTGTCGAACACCGACACCAGCGCCCACACGGTGACCGTAGCCATCCCCGGCACCGTGGACGGCGTGGCCAGCCCCGGCAGGCAGATCAGCCTCGCCGCGTCGGCGCACGGCCTGTACGGCCCGTTCCCGCTCGCCGTCTACGGGCCGACGCTGACGTTTACTGCGGACTCGAACCTGGTCAAGGTGGCCGCGTATCAGCTGTCGCTTTCCTGATCAACCTGCAGCAACTGCCCCAGGGACATCGGGTCCTTGTCAAGTTCACGCAGGTCGAAGTGCGGGTTCCGCTGCCAATACACACCGTTGACGTCCCGGAAGGTCACCGTCACCTGGATAGCGGACCACAGGTTGAGTCGCGCTTGCCGACGCGGTCTCGGTTCCATGTCGTAGCGTTCCAAGAACGCCTTTAGCGAACTGTCAACGATCCTGGTGTGAGCAGGAAGGACTCTTGGCCCGGTCGTCGGTCCAAGCGTCGTACCGCGCATACGTAGATCTCGCATCGCTCCGGGAAACGTGCAGATGATCGACACGACGTACACCGGCTGACCACTGCCGTTGTGGTACCGAAAGCCGTAGTCCCCCTGCGGGTCCGTCAGCTCCGACCACAGGCTGAACTGTGCAGCGAACGCTCGACGGCGATCGGACTCCAATTGCCGCAACTGCTCAGCTTGGATCTGACTTTGCTCGTCCTGCTTGCGGTAGGTGTGCCAGGCGATGACCGCGGCAATTCCCGCCGCAACCAACGCTAGAAACGCCACCACCGCCGAGGCGAACGCCGACCAGGCCGACAGAGCATCGGTCCACTTCAGTGGATCCCCAGACGCAGCCACGTACCGACCCTACCGACCACCGCTTCCACAAGCGGTCTAGAGACATGAATGGGGGATCGTTGCGTGGCTGACAACAGTGCACCGCGCCAGTTGAGCGACCGCGACAAGCGCGCCCTCGCTGGCAGCGCCCGCGCCACCCCGTTCGACCTGTACGACCGGCTCTTCCCCGACTACCGCGGCGGCGACGTCTTCACGTATTCGTGGGACAACCGGCGGCTCAAGGAGATGCTCGGCCGCTCCGGCAAAGCCCGGTCCGTTGAGCAGGTGTTGACGCTGCCGCTGCGCTCAGCCCCGCCGACGCTGGCCGGCACGGGACCGGCCGCCGACCTGGTGCGCCGCACCCTCATGCCGAAGCTGCCGCACATCATCGGCCAGATGACCGGCGCCGTGAGCTACAAGAAGGCGTTCTTCGAGCTGGTGTGGCGGCTCGACGCCGGCCAGGTCGTGTTCGACGAGATCGCCTGGCGGCCACCGGCATCCTGTGAGGCCGGGTTCGACCCGATGACCGGGCGCCCGTCCGGGTTCCGGCAGATGATCGCCCACCCCGCCGGTGTGACCGTCCCAGCCGAAGGGCAGGGCACCATCCCCGGCTACGTGCGCATTCCCGCCAACCGGGCGTTCATCTACACGCACGGCACGCACCGCGAACCGGTGCTCGGCACATCGGATCTCGATGTGGCGTTCTGGTGCTGGGAAACGGTGCAGAAGCTGCTGTTCCTGTGGTTCCAGTACCTCGAAAAGCAGAGCTTGCCGAATGTCATCGCCTACGGCAACGACCCCGACGAGGCCGACGAGAACGCCGCGACCATCGCCGAGATGAAAGCGGGCGGTTCGATCGGGCTGCAGCGACCCCCGGATCCGACCGCGAAGGTGTTCGACATCCTCGAGGCCTCCGGCGCGGGCGCTGACCAGTTCATTGCCGCGGTGAAGTACCTGGACACGATGATGGTGGCCAGCGTGCTCGCGGGGTTCACCGAGCTGGCCGACAACAGCACCGCGTCCCGCGTCGGCTCCTACGCCCTGTCCGCGGACCAGAGCGAGTTCTTCCTGTCCTCCCGGCAGGCGGTCGCGGACGAGATGGCGCACGCGATCAACGAGCACCTGATCAAGCCGCTGGTGACCTACAACTTCGGCGCCGACGTGCCGATGCCGACGGTCAGCATCGGGCCGCTGTCAAACCGCGACACCGACCGGGCGCTGGACATGCTCAAGGCGATCGTCGCCGCACCGCAGCTGAACGTGCCGGGCAGTTTCGTGGACGAGCTGGTCAAGTCCACCGCGAGCTACCTCGGGCTGGACGAACAGACCGTGCGAACCGAGATCGATAAGTTCGCGAAGGAACGCACCGCCGCCCCGCCACCCGGCGTGCCACCGGAGGCCGGGCACATCGGCACCGCGGTGCGCGCCGCCACCGGCATGGTCCAGTCCGGCAACGGAACAGCC
>DATJJB010000288.1:0-5136 GCA_035492655.1 Kutzneria sp.
CCGCCAGCACGGCGTCAACCTCATGCGGCTGCGAAAACTCCTGCAACACAAGGGAAATCGCCTGACGAGCAGCGGAGACGTCCGGGATCAGCGTGTCGTCGAGATCGACGAGGACAACCGGGGGCATCAGGCCGCCGAGGCGGTCTCGGTGGTCAAGGCGGCCAGTTCGGCGGCGGCGCGGTCGGGGGTGGTGCGGCGCATGCCGGCGTTCAGGCAGCGGCGCACGACGGCCGGCTGCTCGCGCCACAGCCGTAGGCCCCGGCGCACCAGCACGTGCAGCGGCTTGCGGGCCTCGGTGACGTCGCGGACGAAGCGGCGCACGAACGTCTTCGCGGCCGACGGGGCCAGCACGAGGGCGTCGGCCAGCACGCCGGCGTCGCGGCAACGCTGGACCAGCCGGTCGGCGAACAGGCCCTCGGCCAGGAACACCGGGGCGTCGCCCAGCTCGATGTCGTGGCAGCCGGTGCGGCGGTCCTCGCCGAAGGAGTAGACCGGCGCGGACACCTCGCCCGTCGAGGCCAGTTCGACGATCGCGGCCAGCGCGTCGTCGGCGTGCCAGGAGTTCTCGTGGTCCCAGTCGACCCGGCCGGCCTCGTCGCGGGGCAGCAGCGGATCCGTGCCCTCGCGGTAGAAGTCGTCCAGACGCAGCACGGGCCAGCCCAGGTGGGCGGCGAGGGTGGACTTGCCCGAGCCCGAGGGCCCGGCCAGCAGCACGACGCGCGGATGAACGGAAGCTGACGGCACGGGTAACGAGTATCTCACACGCGCGGGCGTTGTAACGTCGAACTTATGAGCGACCAGTTGTACGACGGCGGGCTGTTCGGGGCCGACGTCGAGGAGCGGAGCAAGGCGCAGGTGGCGGCCAACGCGCCGCTGGCGGTGCGGATGCGTCCCCGGTCGCTGGACGAGGTCGTCGGCCAGGGGCACCTGCTCGGCCCGGGCGCGCCGCTGCGCCGGCTGGTCGAGGGCGCCGCGCCCGCTTCGGTGATGCTGTACGGGCCGCCCGGCACCGGCAAGACCACCCTCGCCACCCTGGTCTCGCAGGCCACCGGCCGCCGGTTCGTCGCCCTGTCCGCGCTGTCCGCCGGCGTGAAGGAAGTCCGCGAGGTCATCAATGAGGCGCGCCGCCGGCTCGGCCGGACCGGCGAGGCCACCGTGCTGTTCATCGACGAGGTGCACCGGTTCTCCAAGACCCAGCAGGACGCCCTGCTGGGGGCGGTCGAGGACCGGATCGTGCTGCTGGTCGCCGCCACCACCGAGAACCCGTTCTTCTCGGTCGTGTCGCCGTTGCTGTCGCGATCCCTTGTGCTGCAACTGAAATCCCTCACCGACGAGGATGTGCGCGAGGTCGTCCGCCGGGCCGTCACCGACGAGCGGGGCCTCGGCGGCTCGCCCACGTTGTCACCCGAGGCCGAGGACCACCTAGTCCGCCTCGCCGGCGGCGACGCCCGCCGCGCCCTGACCGCGTTGGAGGCCGCCGCCGAGTCGGCCGAGTCCACCGGCGCAGCCGTCATCGACCTGGCGACGCTCGAGGCCACCGTCGACAAGGCCGCCGTGCGCTACGACCGTGACGGCGACCAGCACTACGACGTGATCAGCGCCTTCATCAAGTCCATCCGCGGCTCCGACGTCGACGCCACCCTGCACTACCTGGCCCGCATGATCGAGGCCGGCGAGGATCCCCGCTTCATCGCCCGCCGGCTCGTCGTGCACGCCAGCGAGGACGTCGGCATGGCCGATCCCACCGCCATCCAGGTCTGCGTCGCCGCCGCCCAGGCCGTGCAGCTCATCGGCATGCCCGAGGCCCGGATCAACCTGGCCCAGGCCGCCATCCACCTCGCCACCGCGCCCAAGTCCAATTCCGTCGTCGTCGCCATCGACGCCGCCCTCTCCGACGTCCGGCGCGGCGCCGCCGGCACCGTGCCCCCGCACCTTCGCGACGGCCACTACGCCGGCGCCAAGAAGCTCGGCAACGCTCAGGGCTATCGCTATCCCCACGACGTTCCCGAGGGCGTCGTCACCCAGCAGTACCCGCCGGACGACCTCGTCGGTCGTGACTACTACAACCCGACTCCTCGGGGCAACGAGCGGGCGCTGTCCGAGCGGGTTCCCAAGCTACGCAAGGTGATCCGCGGTCAGGAGTGAACCTGTGGCGGGTCGCCCGGCGTCGGCCGCTCCGGGCTCCGCTCCGCCTCGAGCTGGATCTCGATGCTCGTGGTGTGACCGATCGGGTCCCACATCTCCTGGAACGGCGTCATCAGCGACTGCCCGCCCCCGATTCGGCGTGCGCGCCGGGCGTACCACCAGAACCCCAGCACGGCGAGCGGCAGGCTGAGCAGCGCGAGCAGGGCCATGCTCCCGACGGTACAGTAACGCCGTGTATCCAGAAACACCGTGTTTCTGAGTGGAGGTTCCGTGGCCAGGCTGACCCGGGTTGAGCAGCAGCAACGCACCCATGCCCAGCTGCTGTCCGCCGGCCGTCAGGTCTTCCTCCGGCGCGGGTTCCTCGCCGCCACCGTCGAGGAGATCGCCGCCGACGCCGGCTACACCCGTGGGGCCGTGTACAAGCATTTCGGCGGCAAGGAGGGCCTTTGGCTCGCCATCGTCGAACTCGATGCCGATGCCCATCTCCAGGCTTTGGGGAGCGCCCTGGCTGACGCCACCACCCGCTCGGACCTCGTCGCCGCCCTGGCACCGCCGTTCACCTCCGACGCCGCCAAGTGGAGCGCCGCCGCCGCCGAAGTCCTCGCCGCCACCGCCCAGCAACCCGACACCGCTTCGTTGGTCGCCGCCATCCAGCAACGCCACGACGACGCCGTCGTCTCCCTGCTCGCCGAGCACGTCCAGCGCCTCGGCCTCACGCCGTCGATGCCTTTGCCCCAGGCCGTGATTCTCCTTGGCGCCTTGGGCATCGGGCTTGCCCTGCGACAGACCGTCGCCCCGACCGCGGACGCCGCCGGCATCCTGGGGAATGTGGTCGGCATGATCTTTCTTGAGCGGCAGGCGTAGACCCGGCAGCTCCCCTCAGGCGTTGGTGTCGGCCCAGGCGTTCAACGCGTCTTCGTATCCGGCGGCATGTGGTTCGAAGTTGAGGTCGTGCCCGGCGTCGGGGAGCACGGCGGCGGTGAAACGGGCGGAATTGGCGAAGTACGGGCGTTCCTCGGCGGTGAGGGCGGCGGCGGAGGAGCAGGAGCCGCCGAGCACGTTGCCGCAGAACAAGGCGTCCAGTTCGCCGTCGACGAGGTAGACGGGCCGAGTGATGCCCAACGACATGGGCAGGGTGAAGCCGACTGCGATGGCGTCGGCCATCTCGGTGGCGGAGACGACGCCCTTGGTGGCCTCGTCGTACGCCAAAAGAGCGGGATCGGGATGGGGGCCGTAGAACAAGGCGGCGCGACGGCCGGGCACGGTGGTCAGATAGCCGGGGTCGTACCGAGAAGCCAGCGGCCCGGGGTCCACAGTGACCGGACGGACGTCGAAAGCCAATGCCGAAGCCAAAGCCTCGGGTGACACGCGATGGGTCAACGCGGTCAAGGCCACGGCGGACGCGTCGTTGTAGAGGGAGGTCTCGATCAACGCCACGGCGCTGCCGACGGAATGCCCGACCAACAACACGGTCCCGAAAGAAGTCCGGAGCCAGGAAATGACCTGGTGCACGGTCAGTGCCTGAGTCGTGGCGGTCAGTAGCGCACTGGGCTCGGGCGTGCTCGCCCCGTAGCCGACACGGTCGATGGCCAGCGTCGCCCAACCGTCGCCGAGGGCCTGCCGCACGTACGAGAATCGGCCGCCGCCAAGGGGTTCGTCCCAGTACCGGCTGTCGTAGGTCGCCCCGTGCACCAGCAGCTGCACCCGGTCGGCCCCGCCCGGCGGTAAACACAGCCGGCCGTGGATCTCGGCCGGCAGCAGCACATCGAGCTGCACGGGAACCGTGACGTCCGAACAGGAGGAAGCCGCTGCCGCGGGTGCGGCCAAACCGACGATCAACGCCATGGCGAGCACCACAGCCGGCCAGCGCATCGCCGCCTCCCGAAGATCGACTCGGGAGGGAGGGTAGACCTAGAAAGGCTTTTCCGCGTCCGGCCGGCCCAGTGAAAGTTGCTCCGTCAGCAGCCGCTGGGCCAACAGAGTGCCGCCGGCGGTCGCCGCCGGCATCACGATGATCGCCAACAGCGGCACCAGGCACAGCAGGTACGCCGGCAACGCGAAGCCGAAGGACATCGCCCGCCGCTGCCCGAGCAAGTGCCGCCGCGCGGCCAACGGCAGCCCCCGCCGCGAGAACGGCACGACACTGAGCTCCAGCCCGAACATCCAGGCGGCCACGCAGACGCCGATCACCGGCCCGGCGGTCTCGCCGACCACCGGCACCAGGTCGATCAGGAACAGCGGAACCGCCAGCAGCGCCGACGCCCCGACCACCTTGGCGTTGTCCACGGTGTCGGCCCACCACGAGGTGTCGTGCTCGGTCGGCACGCCGCCGAGCTGGTCCTCGACCCGCCGCGCGATCGACTCGTAGAACGGCGCGCCGATGGCCAGCGTGGCCGCGGCGAACACCAGCAGCCCCAGGTAGACCAACCCGACCACCAGCGCGACGGTCACCAGGTCCCGGAAGACCTCCTGGTAGGTGTGATCCCAGCCGTCGGCGAACGGCGTGGCCAGCGCGACCAGGTCCGGCGCGAAGACGGCGAGCGTGATCACCAGCCCGAGCAGCAGACCGCCGGTCAGCACCGCCGGCAGCGCCCCGAGCAGCAGCAGCCGGGGCGTTCGGAACACGATGCCGAAGCCCCGCAGCAGCAGGCCGACGCCCGCGAAGAAGTCCCTGATCATGAGGTCAGGAGGATAGCCGGTGGAACCGCCCATAAAACCCGATCGCCCCTCGGGGTGGCGACATCGACACCGAGGCGCGACAAATGCCGGGACGGCGACCCCGCCCCACGGCTAGCTTCGCCGGATGACCTCACGCCGCGAGCTGATCGACGCCGCGATCCCGCTGATCACCGCCAACTACGTCTTCCCGGACATCGCCGAGAAGGTGGTGGACGTCTTGCGGCGCAACGACTACGACCACCTCGCGGACGTCGACGAGTTCGCCGCGGCGGTGACCGCCGACCTCCAGTCGGTCAACGGCGACAAGCACCT
>DATJJB010000289.1:0-20232 GCA_035492655.1 Kutzneria sp.
ACGGAGACGAGCGAGCCCATCTCCGGGCCGAACTCGTAGGCGGCGCGGACGTCCAGGCTCCGCGCCTTGGCCACGTACGCCGTCTTGAACTCGTCGTAGCGCGACTCCGGCAGGTAGATCCGCTCGATGTGCATGCAGATCTGGCCGGTGTTGCCGAACGCGCCGAAGATCGCGCCCTGCACGGTCGCGTCCATGTCGGCGTCGGCCAGCACGATCATCGGGTTCTTGCCGCCGAGTTCGAGGCAGCAGCCGATCAGGTTGCGGCCGGCCCGCTCGCCGATCACCTTGCCGGTGGCCGTCGAGCCGGTGAACATGACGTAGTCGGCGTTGTCGATCAGGGTCGGTCCGACGTCCGGGCCCTCGCCGCAGACCACCTGGAACAGGCCCTTGGGCAGGCCGGCCTCCTCCAGCAGCTGTATGCCGTACAGCGGTGAGAGCGCCGTCTTGTTGTCGGGCTTGAGCACCACGCCGTTGCCGGCCATCAGCGCCGGGATCGCGTCGGAAATGCCGGTGGCGAAGGGGAAGTTCCACGGCGCGATGATGCCGATGACGCCCTTGGGCTGGCGGATCTCGGTCGACGAGGTCAGCATCGGCACCGGACCGCCGCGTTTGGTCGGCGCCAGCAACTTGGCCGCCCGCTTGAGGTAGTGGCTCATCACCATCGGCGGGTCGCAGGTCTCCTCGATGGCCATCAGCCGGTTCTTGCCGCTCTCCACCTGGATGAGATCGGTGACCGTGCGGGCGTTGTCCACGAACAGCGTGTGCGCCCGCTTGAACACGGCGAGACGATCCTTCACCGGTGTTAGCGCCCACTGTCGTTGCGCCGCACGGGATTTCACGAACGCCTGCTCGATGTCCTCCGGTGTGGACTGCGGCAGTTCGACCAGCAGCTGGCCGGTGTAGACCTCGGTGAGCCGCCAGGGATTGCCGCCCGGCACGCGAGCGACGAGCTGCTGGAGGAAGGCGTCGGTGACGGACGCGGGGCGGGTGAGCTGGACCGGGGTGAGGGTCATGATCCGCTCCCGAGTACGAGTCGCGCGCCCATCTCGCCGATCATGATGCAGGGCGCGTTGGTGTTGCCGCCGGTGACCGACGGCATGATCGAGGCGTCGCACACCCGCAGCCCGTCGATGCCGCGCACCTTGAGGTCCGGGCTCACGACCGCGAGTTCGTCCACGCCCATCCGACACGTGCCGACACCGTGGTAGACCGAGGTCGCGCGGTTGAGGATCGCGTCCCGCAGCTCCTGGCCCTTGAGCTTGATGCCGGGGTGGATCTCCTCCTTGACCGCGCCGTCGAACGCCGGCGAAGCCATGATCTCCCGCACCATCTCGCTGCCCTCGGCCAGCACGTCCAGGTCGGCCGAGTCGGCCAGGTACTGGAAGTCGATCAGCGGCGTCGCGGTCGGGTCGGCCGACGCCAGCCGCAGTGTGCCGCGGCTGCGCGGGTAGATCAGCGTGGTCAGCACCGTCAGCGCCGGGCGCTTGTCGACGTCGTGCCGGATCGGCGCGTCCTGGTTGGGCGAGACGTAGGCCCAGGGCAGGACCTGGAGTTGCAGGTCGGGGATGCCGTCGGCCTGCGAGGTCTTGAGGAAGGCCACCGCCTCGAAGACCGTGTTGGCCAGGAAGGTCTTGCCCGGGCGGAGCATCTCCTCGAGCAGGCCGCGCGCGTAGTACGAGCCGGTGCCGCGGTTGCGGCTGGTGGCCACGTTGAAGGTCAGGGCGTGGAACATGTGGTCGTGCAGGTTGTCGCCGACGGGGAGGTCGGCGAGCACCGGGATGCCGTGCTCCCGCAGGTGGTCCGCGTGGCCGACGCCGGACAGCATCAGCAGCTGGGCCGAGCCGACGAAGCCGGCCGCGAGGATGACCTCCTTGCCGGCGCGGACGATCCGCCGCGTGCCGTCGGCGTCGGTGACCTCGACGGCCGTCGCCCGGCCGTTCTCGATGATCACCTTCCTGGCCAGCACCCGGGACTGGAGTTCCAGCGTCGGCGGCGCGAGGTGGTGCAGGTAGCCGCGGGCGGCGCTGTAGCGCAGGCCGTGGGCGGCGTTCTGCTGCATGCGGCTGACGCCTTCTTGCGATTCCGCGTTGTAGTCGTCCAGGATCGGGCAGCCCAGCGCGTCCGCCGTGGCCTGCACGAACTGCAGCGACGCCTCCTGCGGCGTGGTGCTCCGGGTGATCCGGATCGGGCCGCCCGCGCCGCGGAACGCCGTCTCGCCGTCCTCGAAGTCCTCCATGCGCTTGTAGGCCGCGTTCACGCTGTCCGCGTCCCAGCCCGTGTTGCCCTCGGCCGCCCAGTCGTCGAAGTTGGCCCGGTTGCCGCGGACGTAGACCATGCCGTTGATCGAGCTGCTGCCGCCAACCACCTTGCCCCGTGGCACCGGCATCCGCCGATCGAGAACGTGTTTCTGCGGCACCGAGTAGTAGCCCCAGTCCACGATCCGCTTCAGCTGCGGCACCGCGTGCATCGGGCCGACCAGCCCCGGCTTCTTCACCAGCAGCTGCTCGTCGCTCTTGCCCGCTTCCAGCACGATCACGCTGGCCCCGGACTCAGCCAGCCGGCCAGCGATGGCCGCCCCTGAGCTCCCCGAGCCCACCACCACGTAGTCGGCCTCGTCCCGCCGCGCCACCTGCTTCGCCATCAGCCGCTCCTAGCCCGCCGCCCAAAACTGGAACGTGTTCTAGTCTGTCGGCCACCGTATTGCGTCCCCACCCGTTCCGCAACGGTCACTCTGGTGATGACTCGCCGGAGTCGGCGCTGAGCTGCCGGGTGACGGCGCCCCAGGTCCAGGGAATGCGTGCCGCCGCGGCGGGATCGGTGAACGCCAGCACCGACTCGTCGAGCCGGTGGAACATGTCGGCCCCGGCGAGCGGTGGCTCGCCGGGGCCGGGTGTCCTGCGGGCGGGGTTACTGCGAGACCTCGAGGTAGTCGAGGTTGGGGGTGCCGCCGGTGTTCGACGATGTCAGCCGCACGGTGTTCGCGCCGGGGTTCAGGGACACCGTGACGGGGGCGTCAGCCCAGGTGTCCCACGAAGCGGTTGGGGCGAAGGCGATGGTGCCGGCGGCGACGCCGTTGACGGTGAGGTCGGCGGGGCGGTTGGAGGTGGTGCCGTTGGCGTAGCGGAAGGTCACCGTGCCGGGGCCCTGGACGCCGGACCACTCGGCGTAGGAACCGGTGGCGTTGGTGGTGTTGCAGAAACCGGTGCCGGAGAAGCCGGTGTGGTTGGCGTCGATGGTGCCCTGACACGAACCGGCCTCGGCCTCGTAGCGGTTGGCGGCCGGCGGGGTGGGACCGCCGACGTAAGCGGAGCCGAGCCACGACTCGTCGATGCGAAGCAGCTTGTAATGGGTGGAATCGCTGGACGCGGCCCAGGTGCTGTCGACCTCCAGCTTGACGTAACGGGTGTCGTGAGCAGGAAGGTCGATGAACTGCACGCCACGGTGGCTGGGCAGGGTGCCGCTGGCGACGGCGCTGCCCCAATCGGTGCCGTTGGACGACACGAAGACCTTGTAGTCCCGGATACGCGCGGACTGCTCGGTGGCGGAACGGGCGTAGCTGACGGAATCCTCGCGCTGGTTGAGCCCGAGGTACTGGACGTGCTTGGCGGACCCGAGGTCGTAGGTCAAGGACACGGGCAGGGTCTTCTTGTTGTCCCAGTACGTCAGGTAGCTGCCGTCGGCGGCGGCGGAAGCGGGATGGCCGCTGGCGGCAGCCGACGCGGTCACGGTGTACGAGCCGGCGGGATAGATGCCGGCTCGGCCATGGGTTTCCACCTGGAAGACGGTGTCGTACTTGTCCCAGCCGGACAGGCCGGTGAGCGTCAGCGAGCCGTTGGACTGGGTGAAGGAAACCGACGCGCCGGTGCGGAAATTGGTCACGCGGGTGACCTGATATCCGTTGTCCCGCAACCGGAGTGTGCTACCGGACGGCTTGGTCAGCACGTGGATGAACTGGAGGTCGGGATTGGTCTTGCTGATCGTGGTGACGCCGTGCGAACCGTCGTTCCAGAACCCGGGTTGCAGACCGCCGTTGAGGTAGCCGCCGCCCTCGGTGCCGTTGATCGAGCCCCAGATCTGGTCCAGGTAGCCGCTGAGGAAGTTGTTGTAGTCCACCTGATGCCCGGGGAACTTGCCGTTGACCATGGCGGTCTCGTCCATCAGCGACTTGATCGACGAGCCGGCGTTGGCGATGTAGCGCCCGACGTTCAGGCCGGCGTCCACGGTGGAATCGGTGCCGGTGTACCACCACGACCCGGTGTCCGGCAGCTTGTAGTCGGCCTCGACCAGCCGCGGCGCGGCGGTCCACACCGCCTGCGGGTAGTCGTAGGCCGGCGTCATGCCGGTCTTCTGCTCGTTGCTGACCATGTCCATGATCGGCGTGTCTTCGTTGTTGTTGCTCAGCGTGTAGTTCGGCCGCTTGGCCCGGATCTGCTCGTACAGGTTGTGGCTGAGCCAGTAGTCGTTGTCGTTGTCGATCCAGAACCCGCCGAGGTCCGGATAGCGGTCCATGACCTCGAGGAAGTTGTCGTAGCCGAACTCGCCGAAGCCGTCGCGCGAGGTCAGGTCGACGTTGTGCCCGGCGTAGCCGGAGAAGGCCTTGGAGTCGAGCCAGCTCTTGCCGGACGGCAGCCCCTCGGCGTTCCACTGCGGGTCGTCGGTCATGTACAGGATGGTCCGCATCCCGGCCTTCTTGGTGGCGGCGATCAGCTCACCGAGGAAGTCGCGGGAGGTGTGGCAGCTGCCGGGGATCTTGGACGGCCACGGCCGCGCGTAGCCCAGCCGGCTGTGGAAGGTCGCCAGCACGATGTACTGGGCGTGCAGCTTCTTGGCCTCGTTGACCCAGTAGTCGGCGGTCCAGCCGCCCTTGGTCACGTCGGATTCCCAGGCGCCGCAGTCGGTGTGTGCGGGGGCGGTCCGCTCGCCCCAGTGCAGGAACAGCCCGGCCTGCGACGCGCGCAGGAAGTCCTGCCGCGGGTCCTGCAGTTCGGCTCTTGCCGCCGTCGGCACGGCCGCCAGCCCCGCCGCGACCACCAGCGCGGCCCCGTAGGCGAGCAGTCGCTTGCCCCAACCTCTTCGCATGGCTTCCTTCTCGTACGCAGCGGTGACGGCGATCGGGCGATCGTCGTCGTCGAGCGCCACCTGCGGCGGGAGGATGGCCAATACATCGGATGTAACGCTGTCTGAAACGGTATACAACCGGGGGCAGGGTATGAAAGACCCGATGTTCGTGTCAATCCTTCAAGACGGGACGTTCGTTGACCTTCACGGGGACAATGGGACCCGGACCACCTCCGTCGTCGAAGGGCCGGCATGACGATCCGACACCTGTCCGCACTGGCCGCCATCGTGCTGCTGACGGCCTGCTCCGGCCCCACGAGCAGCGGCCCGGCGCCCAAGGCGGCGACCCAGACCGGCCTGGTGGCGACGTCGCTGACGGTGCCGAAGGGCATGGGGTCGGCCCCGTTCGACGTGGACCGGCAGGTCCTGATCCCGAGCGGCTGGACGATGTCGGTGTTCGCCCGGGTGCCCTCGGCCCGGCTGGCCGCGTGGGCGCCGGACAAGACACTGCTGGTGTCCGTGCCGGAGAACGGCACCGTTGTGCGGCTCGTGCCGGACGGGCCGGGCAAGGCCACGGAAGCCGTGCTGCTGCGCGGGATGAACCAGCCGCACGGCCTGACCTTCGTCGGCTCGACGCTGTACGTGGCGCAGAGCGACCGGGTGGACAAATTCGCTTACGCGGACGGCAAAGCGACCAATCCGCAAGCCATCGTCACCGGCCTGCCGGATGCCAAGAGCCCGGAGTTGGGCGGCCAGTACGCCCACGCGCTCAAGAGCGTGGCCGTCGGCCCGGACGGTTCGGTGTACGTGTCGGTCGGCTCCACCGGCAACATCTCGGTCACCGACCTCAAGGCGAACCCGCCGCGGGCCTCGATCCTGCGTGTGCCGCCGGGCGGCGGCCCGGCGAAGCCGTTCGCCGTGGGTGTCCGCAACGGCACCGGCCTGGCCATCGCCCCCGACGGCGCGGTGTGGACGGCGGTCAACGGTCGCGACCAGATCCAGTACCCGTTCGACAAGCCCTACGGCAACGCCTCGGGCTCCGCCAAGGGGCAGGTGATCCCGGACTACGTCCGTGATCACCCGGTCGAGCCGCTGGCCAAGCTCACCGCCGGCCGCAACCTCGGCTGGCCGTACTGCGACCCGGACGCCGACGTCGAGCCGGGCGTGCAGGGCAGCAAGCAGAACCCGTCCAACGTCCCGTTCGTCACCGACGTCGAGACGAACCCCGACGGCCACCTGCTCGACTGCTCGAAGCTGCCGCCCGTCGAGCAGACCCTCGGCGGCCACTCCGCGCCGCTGGGCCTGTCGTTCGTCGACGGCGGCCTGCCCGGTGAGTACGCGCAGGGCGCGCTGGTCGGCGTGCACGGCTCGTGGAACGCCCAGCCGCCGCGTGCGCCGGAGGTGTCGTTCTTCCCGTGGGCCAACGGCGAGCTGGGCGAGCAGCAGACCTTGGTCGGCGGCTTCCAGGCCGTCGACGGGTCACGCTGGGGCCGTCCGGTCGGCGCGGTCCTCGGCCCCGACCACGCCGTCTACATCACCGACGACCAGGCCGGGGCGGTGTACCGGCTCGTGCCGCCGCGGTGATCACCGCTTGCGCAGGCGCTTGAGCGCGTCCTTCGCCCGCTGCTGGTTCTTGGGGTCCTGCGCCGCCCGCTTGACCTGCTCGGTCAGCTTGCGGCCCTGCGGGCTGCGCAGGAACGCCGTCAGCCGCTGCCAGATCGACGCCATCGCCGACTCCTCTCCCGTGCCGTTCGCCCCCTTTGTCCCCATTATCGCGCGCGCTGAAACCACCGTAGTCTGGGGCGGTGATCACGGCGGCGACTGTGTCGAACGCGCTCGCGGCCGTCGCCGACCCGGACAGCATCGCCGCCAAGCAGCGCTTCTTCCGCACCGGGCCGGGCGAGTACGGCGAGGGCGACCGGTTTCTCGGCGTGTCCGTGCCCGATCAGCGCCGCGTCGCCCGTAGCTACAAAATGTTGGCGCTCCACGAGATCCGCACGCTGCTGACCACCGGTGCCCACGAGGAGCGGCTGACTGCGCTGTTCATCCTGGTGTTGAGGTTCGCCAAGGCCGACGAGACCCTGCGCGGCGAGATCGTCGACCTGTACCTGGCGCACACGGCGTTCGTGAACAACTGGGATCTGGTCGACTCGTCGGCGTGCCAGCTGCTGGGGGAGTGGCTGGTGGACCGTGATCGCTCGGTCCTGGACCGGCTGGCCGGCTCGGAGTCGTTGTGGGAACGGCGAATCGCCGTCATCGCGACCTTCGCCTTCATCCGCCGTGGCGACCAGGAGTGGACGCTGCGGATCGCCGACCGGCTGGTCGCCGACCGGCACGACCTGATCCACAAGGCGGTCGGCTGGATGCTGCGCGAGGTCGGCAACCGGGATCGCGACGCCGAGGTGACGTGGCTGATCCGGCATCAGCGGACGATGCCGCGAACCATGCTGCGCTACGCCATCGAGAAGTTCGCGCCGGCGGAGCGTCGAGCCTTTCTCGCCGGCAGCTTCGCCTAGCTCGGCCGGCTGGGCCTTGTCGACATGCCGATCGTCGTCAGGCGTGTACGCGGCGGTGTGGTGTAGGCCTGGAAGGCGCGCCACTATTCCGGCGGCTTTGGTCCTCGACCTGGTCGGTGCATGGCATCGACCGGACCAGGTGTTCTGTCATGTGAGGCAGGTTGCGGTGTCACCTCGGCTGAGAACGTCGGGTGCCCCTGGCCCCGCTCGGCTGCTGTCTGGGGTGAGGAGGGGATGCGTCCGCGGGTCGTGGTGAACGACGGGGTGGGGTCATTGGGGGAGGGTGACCAGGACGCGACCGCGGCTGCCGGCGTCGACGTGGTCGTGGGCCTTGGCGATGTCCGCCAGTTCGTAGCGGTCGCCGACCTCGACGGTCAGGGCGCCGACGGCGGCCGCGGCGGTCAGATCGCGCGCTGCCTGGCGTTTCGCCTCTTCGGGGAAGTCATCGCTGCCGACCAGGCGCAGGACGACGTTGTTGAACAGCAGGTTCCAGAAGGGGATCTCGGTCCGGTCCACTCTCGTCGCGTAGGCGGCGATGACCGCGCCGTTCGCGACGACGGCGTTGTCCAGGTCGGCGTTGTCGGACAGGGAGACCTCGACGACCCGGTGCACGCCCTCGGGCGCGTACGCGCGGATTGCCGCCGCTGGGTCCTGCTGGTCCAGCGCCACGGCGTGGGACACGACAGCCGGGTCGACCTGTGCGAGGTCCGCGCTGTGCCGGACCGTGGCGAACACCCTCGCCCCGCCCCAGCAAGCGAGCTGAGCGGCGAGGGAGCCGACCCCGCCCAGAACGCCGTGCACCAGCACGAGCTTGCCCTCCACCGGGCCGTCGGCGAACACGGCGCGGTGCGCGGTGATGTCAGGGATGCCGAGGGCCGCGCCGAGCTCGTCGCTGAGGTGGTCGGGCAGCGGGACGGCCAGGCCTGCGGGTACGACGGTGTACTGGGCGGCCGTGCCGAAGGGCCGGTACGACTGGGCGCCGTAGGTCCACACCCGCTGTCCGACGCGGCATTCGTCCACCCCCTCGCCCACGGCGTCGACGATCCCGGCGGCGTCGCTGTGCGGGATCACCCGCGGGAAGGGCATCGAGGAGCCGAGCCAACCGCGTCGCTTCTTGGTGTCGCCGGGATTGACCCCGGAGACGGTGACGCGAACGCGCACCTCGCCTGGGCCGGGGGTGGGGTCGGGCAGTTCGCCGACCCGCAGCACGTCGGCGGCGGGGCCTTGGCGGTCGTACCAGGACGCAAGCATGAGCGGCTACCTTCGGGTTCGATCGGCTGACGGGTTTTCGAGCGTAGGGGGATCGGTCTCGGCGCGCGTGGCGGTCGGCCGGTCGCCGTCGAGAACCTGGTGCAACCAGGTGCGTTCGGCGCTGTTGATGGCGCGGGCGGTCAGCAGCATGCCGCGCCGGTAGGGATCGGTCATGTCCTTGGCGCGCAGCGGCCGGTCGCCCTCGTGGTCAGCCGGCGTGCGAAGCCGCTTGAGCAGGTCGGCGCGTCCGGCGGCGGTGACGTTCAGTACGTAGCGGGCCGCACCTCCCGCGGGGTCCGCGCGCCGCTCCAGCAGGCCCGCCGCGGCAAGACGCTTGATCGCCGGGTACAGGCTGCCGTCGCTCATCGGCCGGGTGTAGCCCATCAGCTCCGAGACACGGCGGCGCAGTCCACCGAATCCGTCATGAGTCGCTTCGTCGAGTTCATCAACACAGCTGACGAGGATCTTGCCCGCGAGGTCATCGCCCCGAATGCCGAGTTTCATGCGCCAGACGGAAAGATCATCAAGGAGCGGGTCAGCCCGATCTCCTCGGGGTGATGCAGCAGATCGGTGCCGTGCCCGCGCCCTGAGCCGACAAGGTGGCTCGCTCGCTTGCTGTCGGCCCGCACGCGGGCCTGTTCTCGGCGGGCCCGTCCCGAGGCGGTCAGGCCGCCACCATCCGGGTACCTCACGATCTTGCCGTAGACCCGTCGGGCACACAGATCACGTCGGCACGCCGTACGTGATCACGCTCGCCCAGGCCATCCAGTTGTAAGTTTCGCGGATCGCGCTCTTCTTTCGTTGCAAGCCATAGACATGTTTGACGCCACGAGTCGACCCCGCTTATCGTTCCGTTCGAACCGGTTCGAACACGATTGCTTGCCGACCGATGCCCTGCTCCGCGGGCATGGAGCCGGTAGGCGAGTCCATAGTGGACCCCTCCATTTCGGCGACCCCGGCGGTAGTGACGACGGGTCCGATGATCGGTGTATCCCCGTAGACGCGACACCCGCGAAAGGGATTTCTCGATGCGTCAGAACAGCCCTCGCACGCTGTCCCAGCGCTTCGCCCGCGCAGCGCTGGCCGGCGTCGCACTCCTCGCGATCATCGACACGGTACAACCCGCCGCCGCGGCACAGCCGGCCGTCGCAACACAGCCAGCCGCAGCTGCCGGCGCCGCCGCGATCGCTTCGGTCGACCTGGCCGGGACGTGGAGTTTCGCGCCGACGGGTCGGGGGGCGACCTCGATCACCGTGCCCGGCGGCGGCTGGTACAAGCAGGGCTTCACCGACGTGAACGAGGCGGTGTACTCGCGCAACATCACCGTGCCCGACTCGGGTCAGCCGCAGTCGACGTGGATCGAGTTCGGGGCGGTCAATCACCAGGCGACGCTGTCGGTCGACGGCCGGGTGGTGGCGACGCAGACCACGGCGTTCACGCCGTCGAATTTCGACATCACCGCCTACGCGGCCCCCGGCAGCACCCACACGATCAGCGTCGACGTGAAGGGCCGCGGCGCGTTGAAGGCATCCAACGGCCGGTACCTGGTGCCCGACGCCGCCGAGTGGTCCGAGGCGGTCCCCCAGGGGATCTACCGTTCGGCGTTCCTGCGGACATACCCGGCGGTGTACGTCAGCGACACATTCGTGCGTACGTCGGTGGCGAACAAGACGTTGAGCTACGACGTGTCGGTGCGTAACACGTCGGACAGTTCCCGGTCGGTGACGTTGACCGGGTCGCTGTCGTCCAACAACGGAACGGCTTTCAGCTACCCGGAACTGCCCAGCCGTACGGTCACCGTGGCAGCCCACTCGACCGCGACCGTGACCGTCGGGCCGGTCGCGTGGAACCTCGACAGCACCTCGTACTGGTGGCCCAACGTGCCGTACCGGTCGGGGTACCAGGCGCAGCTACACCGGCTGACGGTGCATGCCGTCACCGATGACGGGCACACCAGCGACGCCACGTACCGGTTCGGCTTCCGGGAGGCCACCCAGAACGGTGACTACTACTACCTCAACGGCCTGCGCGTGAACTTCCGCGGCGACAACCTCCAGGGCGCCGACTACGACCGGATCAACAACGGCGGCAAGGGCGACGCCTACGACACCTTGCCCGGCTTCCTGCCCCCTTCGTCGAACAACGGCGGCTGGCCGCAGGCGGTGGACAACTACCAGCGGCTGAACTTCAACGTGGTGCGCGTCCACCAGGAGCCCGCCAGCCCGTACATGGTGGATACCGCCGACGAGATGGGCCTGATGATCATCGACGAGACCGCGATCCGCGGCTCCCAGGCCGGGCAGGACTGGAACGCCGGGCACGACAACATGGTCAACCACGCCCGTGCGCTGGTCCTGCGCGACCGCAACCACCCCGCGGTCATCCGCTGGAGTCAGGCCAACGAGCCGAACCAGAGCGGCCAGGACTCCGAACAGTTCGAGAAGGACCTGTACGCGGCGATCAACGGCGCCGACGGCACCCGGCCGGTCAGTGTCGAGCTGGGCACCGGCGGGAATCTCACCGGGTATCCCGGGATGACGTACGCCAACTTCGCGGTGTTCCCGCACTACGTCGACGGCTTCGGCAGGTACGGGGAGGGCCTGATCACCGTGAACGGGCGGCCCGACGGCGAGGGCGAGTACATCTGGCCGGCATGCAACAACAAGCAGGGCTTCGAGTGGTTCGCCACGGCAACCCTGGCCAAGCGCGGCAAGAACGCCACCGACCTGCGCCCGTACACGCTGCTGTCCGCGTGGGCCGGCGTCGTGCCCGGAGTGCGCACCACCGACTTCACCCCGGAGGAGGGCGGTCGCCCCATCTACGGCGCGGACAACCTCCCGGATCCCTGGAGCAACCCGCAGATCCAGCGCGTGCAGGCGGCGTTCAACCCGGTGGCCGCGGTCGACCTGCCGTTCTGGTCGGCCTCCGGCGTCTCGGACTCCAACGGCACGTTCCCTCTGCCACAGGCCGTGCCCAACTACGCCCGGAACGCCACGGTCACCCGCAACATCACCGTCTTCAACGACGACCTCGCCGACACTTCGGTGGGCTTCACCTGGACGGCGCGGCTCGACGCGCCGGACGGCGCGGTCGTCGCGTCCGGAAGCCTGACCCTGACCGTCCCGCTCGGCTCGCGGGTCACCCAGCCGGTGTCCTTCACCACCCCGGCCACCGGCAACCGCGTGTACCTGCAGCTGTCGACCACGAAGTCCGGTAGCCCCGTCTTCACCGACGCGGTGGAGTACTTCAACCTCGCCGGAAGCGGCGGAGACGGACCCGCGCCGGGCAACTACCGCATCGTCAACCGCAACAGCGGCAAGCCGCTCGCTGTCGCGGACAACTCCACCGCGGACGGTGCCAAGGTGGTGCAGCAGAGCGGCACCGGCACCTGGACCGTCGCCACGGCCTCTGACGGCTCCTACACCCTCCAGTACGTCGCGAGTGGAAAGGTGCTCGACGTCAACGGCGCCAGCAGCACGGCCGGGCTGCAACTGCAGCAGTGGACGGCCAACGGCGGCACCAACCAGATGTGGTACCTGCGGTCCACCGGCAACGGCTACTACACCATCGTCAGCCACGACAGCGGACTGGTTGCGGACGTCTACGGTGCGGCGACGAGCGACGGGGCGCAGGTCGTGCAGTGGGCCGCCAACGGCGGGGCCAACCAGCAGTGGCAACTGAACCGGGCCTGACCGGACGACCCGGTTCTCGGCTGCTGCTGTGGCCGCAGGTTCGCGTGCCACTCCCGCCGCCGGTCGTAGCCCGCCCACGCGCACTCGCCCAGCCGCCTGGATCGCGGCCTGCCCCGCAGGGTCGCGGTGCCGACCGTCGCCCAGTTCCGACCGTCCGTCGAGTAGTAGCCATGTAGATCGCGCCGGAACGAACCAGCCTGAGGTGCAACGGAACCGCGGCGGGAATGGTCCCCGCTGCCCGGGGTCATGAAGTCGAAGACAGCCGAGAAACCCCCAGGTCGCACAAGATCGACATGTCAGGTGCCGTGAGACCCCGCACCGGCATGAGCGCGGGCCCCGGCGGGGTGTCCGCCGGGGCCCGCGCTATGCCGTGATCACGATGCGGTGATGGTGTCCCGCACCGCGACGAACGCCTCGTACTCGGCCTTCTGGTCGACCGGCAGCTGGTAGGCGGCGGCCATCAGCTTCGGCACGGACGGCAGCACGGACAGCTTGAACGTCTGGCCGTCGGTGGTCTTGATGACGGTGCGGCCCTGCAGGTCGCGGCGCTTGACCGAGGCGCGGTTGGCGTCGGTGACGGTCAGCGGCGTGCCCGCGGTGATCACGCCCTTGTTCTCGTCGAGCGGCACGATGACCAGCTCGGTCCGCCCCGGCTTGAAGCCGACGGCGAAGTTGCTGACGGTGGTCGTGCGGAACACGATGTAGTTCTTCTGCTTCATCTCGGAGGCGTACACCTTGGTGTAGCTCGTCCCGTCGGCGACCACCGACTCGAAGGCGGCGTGAATGGCCGCCTTCAGCTCTTCCTTGCTCGGCACTGCAACTCCATTCCATGACGGTGCCGGACGGCCGCGACGAGCGGCGGTTCTCGGCCCCGCTATGAAACGCAGTGGCGGCAAAGGTTTTCAAGGCGCGCGAGGGCAAGGCGGGCCGACGAAAGTCGGGGCGGGTGTAGGTAATTCCACCGTCGCGGAAACCGCTTACCACGAGAGGTGAACGCCCGGCTCCGCACGGTGAGCCCCTCAGGATCCCGCCGAACTCAAGGCGCGTAGGGCCGCGTCGTCGGGACTGCCCGGCTGGGGAAAGTAGACGTACAGCACGTGACCCTCGTGCCCGGTGACGGCGAACGTCTCGAAACTGAGCCGGAGAACGCCGATCCCGTCGATGTGCAGTCGTTTCTCGCCGACCACGCGCTCGTAGACGTCGTGAGAGTCCCACAGGACCCGGAAAGTCTCGCTCTTCTCGAGCAGGGTCGTCACGAACTCGTCGACTTCCCCGCGGTGGGCCGGCGCGACCGCACGCAGTCCGGCCACGGCCTGCCCGGCGATCTCCTGCCAGTCGGGATAGACCGTGTGCGCACGCGGATCGAGGAAGGTGAACTCGACGAGGTTGTGCCCCGGACTCCAGGCCGGGTTGACCCGGGCGGCGAGGTCGGTGGCGGCCAGCACGTCGCGGGTGGGGCCGACGACGAACGCCGGGAGGTCGCTCCAGCGCCGCAGCAGGTGCCGCACACCGGGCCGTACGGTGTGGACGGAGCCGGTGTCGCTCGTCGCCGCCAGGGACGGATTGGCCAGGGACCACAGGTAGGCCCGTTCGGTGTCGTCCAGGCGGAGGACTTGAGCCAGCGCCGCCAGCACTTCGCGGGAGGGGTTGCGGTCGCGGCCCTGTTCGATCCGGGTGTAGTACGAGGGGCTGAGTCCGGCCAGCAGCGCCAGTTCTTCCCGCCGCAAGCCTTTGACCCGCCGCCGCGTGCTGTCGACGACGCCGGCGCTGGTGGCGTCGATCTTGTCCCGGCGGCTGCGCAGGAACTGGCCGAGCCGGTTGTCGTCTGCCATCGTCGCCGACATTACCATCCGTGATCGCCCGGTGCGCGAAACCGACCCTGTGAGAGCCAGCCTCACAGGGGTGTGGTTGGACGCCGGACGAGATGTTGTGCTGGATCCATGGTTGACGTGACGAAGCATGCTCCGGTCTGGCTGATCACCGGATGTTCCAGCGGTCTCGGCGAGGCCATGGCCCGGCACGCGCTCGAGCGAGGCGACCGCGTGGCGGTCACGGCGCGTGATCGGGCGGCCGTGACCGACCTCGCCGCCGGGTTCGGCGGCCGTGCGCTGGCCCTGGATCTCGACGTGACCGACCCCGAGTCGGTGACCGAGGCCGTCCGGGCCTGCGAACAGACGTTCGGGCGCATTGACGTGCTGGTGAACAACGCCGGCTACGGCTACCTCGCCGCCATCGAAGAAGGCGAGGACAACGCGGTGCGTGCGCTGTACGACACGAACGTGCATGGTGTCGTGACAGTCCTCAAAGCCGTCCTGCCCGGCATGCGGGCCCGCCGATCGGGCCGGATCGTCAACGTCTCGTCCTTCGGCGGGTTGGCCGCCTTCCCCGCGACCGGCTACTACCACGCCACGAAGTTCGCGCTCGAAGGTCTCTCCGAGTCGTTGGCGGCGGAGGTGGCACCGCTGGGCATATCGGTCACGATCGCGGAACCTGGTGGCCTCCGCACGCAGTGGGCCGGTGCTTCGATGCATCAGTCGCCGGTCCGTCTGGACGACTACGAGCAGACCGCTGGCAAGCGGCGCGAGTCGACATTGGCCGTGTCCGGCCGCCAGCCCGGCGACCCCGCGCGCGCCGCGGCGGCGATCGCGACTGCCGTCGACGCCGAGGTTCCGCCCCTGCGGCTGCTGCTCGGCTCGGACGCGCTCCGTGGGGCACGGGCCCGCCTGGAGCGGCTGCGCGCGGAGATCGACGCGAACGAAGCGCTGACCAAGACCGTGGATCTGGAGGATGCGTGAGCGGGACGGGTATTCAGTGACCAGATAGCGCGTAATCCCACTCCGTCGGGCGTTCGTGGCCGTCCAGGTCGCCCCGGCCGGCCGCCCAGAGCAGTGTCGTCCACCGGTCGGTTTCCGTTGGGGCGTCGGGAAAGAAGCGGTCCAGGACCTTGGCCGCCAACTCCGCCGGCGGCTGCCAGGCGAGGTGCAGCCCCTTGGCCACGTCGTCCATGTGCAGCAACGTCTCCGCGACCGTGAGCGCCGCGAACCCTTCGGGCGTAAGCACTCCCGTGTCGTTGAAGGCCCGCACCTCGCCCGGCGTGGTCCGCAGTATCGCCACCATCATGCCGCCGCAGGCGTCCACCACCTGAATGAGGCCGTCCGGCCCCGCCTTGCGGTCGGCGAAGATCACCAGCCCCGGGCCGCCCTTGCGCAGCTGGTTCCAGGCGAACGGCACCGATCGGTCGGTCCAAGGCATGCCTGGTGCCACCTGTGCCGCATGGAAGAAGAAGTTGTCGGCGATGTGTTCTGTCGTCTCCCAACAGGTCCATTCCAGCGGACCGGCCTTCGACTCCCAATCGCCCCGCGCTTCGCGCAGTGTGGCGACGGCCAGGCGGACAGTGTGCTCGAGATCGGCTGCCGTGACGGACATCGCCGGAGGCTAACCCTCGTTCGGGCCGGCCGGCGATCGATTTGTCACGGCGTCACGGTCACGTGCGGCATCCTGGCCCGCAGCTCGTTCAACAGCCCTTGATCGACCCGAACGAGCCCGACCGACGAGACCCGTTGCAGGGAGTCCCGCCACCGCTCGATGCCGTCGAACGAACCCAGCCGAGTGTTCTCCAGTCGGAGCTCGACCACCGACTCCATGAAGTCCAGCGACCGGAGATCGGTCAGTGTCATCTCGTAGAGGCCGAGGTTCTCGCTCCGCAGGCTGGTGGTGATCAGTCGGAGATCCGCTTCCTGCCACTCGTGCAGGCGCAACGTGGAGGCCTGCGGCAGGGTGCGGTAGAGGCCGGGGTCCCTGGCGGTGTCGGCCGGTTGGGGCAGGTCGAGCTGGTTCAGCGCGGGTAGGTACTTCGACGCGATGAGCCTGAGCTCGTCCGACACCCACAGGTGCGTGCGCGTCGACTTGGCCAGCACGGCTTCGCCGTAGGTCGCCTCGTCGAACAGGAACATGCACTGGACGATCTCGTCGAAGACGGGATTGCGGGAGTCGGAGGCGAAGCGGGCGATCACCGGCAGCGCCTCCTCCAGACGCGTCTCGGCCAGTGCGCGGATGGTCGCGGTGACCTCGTCGATCGTCCTCGGCTGGCAGTTGGCCAGCAGGTCCAGCACGTACGGGCCGGCCGAGGCGATCGCCTTGGCCTTGTGCATGGAGTCGGGCGGCAGCAGGCGCAGCGTCTTGACCTGGATCTCCCGTCGCAGGTCGGCGTTCATCTCCGGCGCGGTCTCCATCGACGCCAACACGAGCAGGTGCAGGTCGCCGCGCTCGATCAGCTTGCCGAGCAGCTCCTCCCGCTGCTTCTGCGACGCGTGCCCGACGGCCATCACCACGACCTCGTGCCACTGGTCGAGGTGGGCGTTCTGCACGACCGTGCCCACATCGTCGGTGTTCATGGCGTCCTGCGCGGCCAGGTACTCCTGGAACGTGCGGTGCACGAAGTCGACGCGGCCGTCGACCGGCTCGCGCAGCAGGCCGGAGCGTTCCAGCAGATTCCGGTACACGTCCTGGATACTGGCCTTGACCTGCGGCATCGCCTGGAGCCGCTGGGAAATGCGGTAGATCGCGCGTGGCACCTCGACGTCGGTGTAGCCGTTGCGGATCAGCCAGTAGGCCAGGTCGCCGAGCAGCAACAGCTTCTCGGTGCGGCCGAGGCCGTCAATCGTGTCGATCCGTCGTTCCACGTCGCGCCGCTCGACGAGCATCTGCAGCGCCACCTCGTACAGCTCCATACGGTTGGTCGGCAGCGTGGCCCGGCGGTCCTGGTGCAGCGCGCACAACAGGGCGCAGAGCAGCGGATAGCCGGCCAGTTTGCGCAGGTGGCCGCGGTTCTCGATGAGTTCGAGCAAACCGGTCTGATAGGTGCCGAGCGTGCGACGCGACTCGTCGTCGACCCGGGTCAGCTGCATGGCGGCATGCCACCGGGCGACGAAGAGGCGCACGTCGTCGCGGCTCATGGGTTGCAACGACATGACCGAGAACTGCTCGTCCCGCAGCCACTGCGGCGGCGCCCCGCCGGGCCGGGACGTGACGATCACCCGGGCCCGCGGGAACGAGCTGACCAGGTCGCGCAGCCAGCTACGGGCCTCCTCGCGGCGGCCGGCGGCCAACTCGTCGACACCGTCGACCAGCAGCACCGCACTGCCGTCGCGCAGCTTCTGCAGCACCCAACCCGGCGGCATCTCGTCGGCGATGTACTTGCCGACCTCGTCCAGGAACTGCTCGGGCGTGGGCAGGTCGCGGCCGGCGTAGCGGCGCAGCGGGATGAAGAACGGGATCGTGCCGTTCCACGCGGCCAGCTTCGGCGGGAAGTCGTTGAGGGCGCTGCGGACCGCGATCCACTGCAACAGCGTCGTCTTGCCCAGGCCGGCCTCGCCGCGGATGAACACCCGCCGAGTGCCGGCCAGCAGGTCCTCGATCCGTTGCACCGGCCCGACCTCGTCGGTGGCCGCGGTCAGACCGATGTAGGCCACCGACAGCGGGTAACGCCGGCCGGCGTCGGCCAGTGTCACGCCGAACATCTCGACGTGGTCCAGTTTTCGGGCCACGAGCTGCCGGTAGTCGTAGTCGAAGCCGGCACTGCGGTCGCGCTGCGGCAGCCGGGCCAGCACCTCGCGGATGCCGTCCAGCATCTCCCGGTCCCGGCGCAGCAGCTCGGTCAGCGCGTTGGCCGAGAACGCCGGCAGGCCACGGGAGATCTCGATGACGTAGCCCGAGCATTCGCGGAGCAGCAGGTCGTACAGCGCGGTGCCGTCCGCCGACAGCAATGTGGTCTGGGACGGCACCCGCCCTCGTATCGACCGGTCCAGGTGCCCCGCGTCCAGGTCCGCCGCGAACAGGTCCCCGTCGTCCAGCGCCGCCTGGGCGAAGGTGTCCCGCACCGCCTCGATCGCCGCCAGCTGCTCGTTCTCCGGCAGGCCGCGGAACTCCGCGTCGATAATCGGCTCCAGCCGGTCGACCACCGCCTCCGCGAAGTCGTCCATCAGCCGCTGGAACTTGCGCCGGTCCCGCTCCTTGGCCAGCCGCCCCGACAGCTGGTCCACCGCCGACGCCCCGACCTCGGCCGCCACCTTCTGGTCACCGAGCCACAGCTTCGCCGCTGTCCGGACGGCCACCGTGCCCAGCGTGATCAGCGCCGCCTCGATCGACATCGGTCCATCCAAGCCCAGCCGCCGGACCCGGCACCGCCGTTCGCCCGAACAGCCCCCGAATGCACCAAGGAGCAGGGCGGAGGAGCACCCCTGCCTCCACTGGGTTGTGTTTTCCAACTAACCGTGCCAGGGTGAGTTGCACTACTAGACCTGGGGAGGTCGGGCGTGGCGAAGATCCCGGCGCGGTTGGCGGAGCACCCGAACGTGCGGGCGGTGCGGGAGCGGCCGGCGAGTGGTCCGGCGGCGGTGATCGACGCGGGCTGGCTGCGCGAGCTGTGCCTGGACGCGGGCCTGGACGACGTGGGGTTCGTGTCGATCGATCACGAGGACCTGGCCAGCGAGGTGGAGCACGCGGAGCATGCGCTGCCGGGCACGCGGAGCTTCATCAGCCTGGTGGCGCGGATGAACCGCGACAACGTGCGCTCGCCGGCGCGGAGTGTGGCCAACCAGGAGTTCCATCGCACGGGCGAGCTGCTGAACGAGGCGGCGCACGAGATCGTGCGGGCGCTGGAGGACGCCGGCTATCGGGCGATCAACCCGTCGGCCACCTTCCCGATGGAGATGGGCAAGTACCCGGGCCGGATCTGGGTGGTGGCGCACAAGCCGATCGCGGTGGCCGCCGGCCTCGGCGCGATGGGCATCCACCGCAACGTGATCCACCCCAAGTACGGCAACTTCATCCTGCTCGGCACCATCCTGGTCGACGCCGAGATCAGCGAGCACGGCGAGAAGCTCGACTACAACCCCTGCCTGGAGTGCAAGCTCTGCGTCGCCGCCTGCCCGGTCGGCGCGATCAGCAAGGACGGCGTGCTGGACTGGGTGGCCTGCTCCACCCACAACTACCGGGAGTTCATGGGCGGCTTCACCGAATGGGTGGAGACCATCGCCGACAGCAAGGACGGCGCCGAGTTCCGCGAGCGGGTGAGTGACTCCGAGAACGCCTCCATGTGGCAGAGCCTGTCGTTCAAGCCCAACTACAAGGCCGCCTACTGCCTGGCCGTCTGCCCGGCCGGCGAGGACGTGCTCGAGCCCTACCTCGACGACCGCAAGGCGTTCCTGAACCTCGTGCTGAAACCCTTGCAGGACAAGGTGGAACCCATCTACGTGCTGCCAAACTCCGAGGCTGGCGAGCATGTGCGGAAACGGTTCCCGCACAAGCTCCCGATCACGGTGACGGGCGGCCGCCGGCCAAAGCCCTAGGCGATACCGGCGGCGATCAGCTCACGCCAGATGTCGGCCTGGTCGGCGACCTCCACTTCGAGCTTCTCGGCCTTGGCCAGTTTGCTGGCGCCGACGTCGGCGCCGGTGATGAGCAGGTCGGTGTTGGCCGAGACGGAGGAGGCGATGGTGGCGCCGGCTTTCTCGCACAGGCGCTGGAAAGCGGGCCGGGGGACCTTCTCGCCGGAGCGGGGATCGGCGATGGCACCGGTGACGACGACGGTCTTGCCGGCCAGCGGAGCGCCGGCGGCGACCACGGGCGGCAGGTCCTCGTCGCGGACGTCGAGGGAGACGCCGTGGGAGCGAAGGCGGGAGAGCTCGGGCCGCAGGCGGGTCAGGTGGGCGGAC
>DATJJB010000290.1:0-23580 GCA_035492655.1 Kutzneria sp.
CGACGAGGAGCGGGACCGGCTGCGCCGCCGCATGTTCGACCACTACCTGTTCAACAACCGGCAGGCCGGCGCGATCGCCCGGATGAAGCTGGCGCTGGTGCCGCCGGAGGCGCGGGTCATGCCGGCCTGTCCCGGCTACGAGGCCGAGTCCCGGATGCTGCGGACGCTGATGACGCAGGCGCTGGTCGAGGGGTACGGCGAGTACGTGTGGCGGTTCGCCGCCGTGATCGGCGACCACCTGGACCGGTCCGAGCTGTGGCCGGAGCTCCGCGCTGCCGGTGCGGCCGCGCTGGTCTGCGCCGAGCGCTCGGGGGATCCGCGGCAGCGGGCCGAGGCGATGCGCGGCCTGGCCCGTGTGCACGCCGGGCTGCGCGACTACGGCACGGCGATCGACCTGATGAGCGCGGCGATGCCGTTGTTCGTCGAGCTCGACGACCGCAAGTCGCTGGCCCGTCAGCACCTCGGCTCGGCCTGGCTGCGCGCCACCGCCGGGCGGCCGGCCGCCGCCGCGTTGCACGCCGACCAGACGCTGGCCATCAGTCGGCGGGACGATGAGCCGGCCGATGTGGCGTCCGTGCTCAACGCCGTCGGCTGGTTCGCGGCCAGGCAGGGCCGGTACGAGGCGGCGGTCGGGCACTGCCGTGAGGCGCTGGGCCTGCTGTCCGGGTTGGGCCTGCGCCGGGCCGGGGCCGACACCTGGGCCACCCTCGGTTTCGTCAACCAGCGGCTCGGGCGGCACCGCGAGGCCCTGGCCAGCTACCGGCGCGCGCTGACGCTGCACCGGGAGTTCGGCGACCGGGCGGCCGAGGTGTCGACGCTGCGGCGTATCGCGTCGGTCGCGCGGGTCCACGACGTGCCGGCCGCGCGCCAGGCGCTGGACGAGGCCGTCGAGATCCTGCTTGAGCTGGGCCATCCCGCCGCGCACCGGATGGTGCCCGCCGCTGACAGTCACTGTCGTTGACCGTCACCCGTCCGACCGTGTGGGATGATCACCACCGACGGCGACGGGACGGGAGGCACGGTGGGCACGAGGTCCGAGCGCAACAAGACCAATCCCGACCTGGGCGTGCTGTCGGCCCGGCTGCTGTTCGGCATCCAGCAGGAGATGTTCAGCACGCTGGCCGCGCAGGGGTTCGAGGACCTGCAGCCGCGGCACGGTGCCGTGCTGGCCTACCTTGACCTCGACGGCGTGCGGGCCACCGACCTGTCCCGGCTGTCCGGCCAGCACAAGCAGGTCATCGGCACCATGATCGACGAGCTGGAGGCGTTGGGCTACGTGCACCGCAAGCCCGACCCGGCCGACCGGCGGGCCAAGCTGGTGTGCCCCACCGAGCGCGGCCTGGCCCAGATGCGGGCCGCCGACAAGATCATGACCGCCATCCAGGACCGGCACGCCCGCCGCCTCGGCCGCGAGGCCTACGCCCAGTTCAAGTCGGCCTTCATCGACGTCACCGACCACCAGCGCCGCCGCCAGACCCCCTGACCAGAGCACACATGCGGTTCGGATGTGCCTCAGGGAGGCAAGTATGACGCGCATGTGACATTGGGGGCGTGGGTGTGGGGGCTAGATGAGGTTGGTCTGGAGCGCGTGGGCGACGATGTGCGCGCGGTTGCGGGCGTGGTAGCGCTGCAACAGATCCCGCACCAGCCGCTTCACGGTGTGGTTGGAGCAGTGCAGTTCCCGGGCGATCGTCGCGGTGTCGGCCCCGTCCGCCAACAGGTTCAGCAGCTGCGCCTCACGTGAATCCAGGCCACGCGGGCGGCTGGACTGCCGACGCAGATCGGACAGCAACCGGCCCAGATGCGTGGCTGCCGGCTCGCCCCGCTCGGCGGCGATGGCGTGCAACATTGCGGCAATGCCTTGGGTTGTCGCGTCCCGACGAGGTACCAGACGAACCGGCCCGGACGCCAGCTCGGCCGCCAACGGCTGGCCCAACACCGTCTCGGTGACGACGAGAACCGCGGGCCGGCGGCGGGAATCGGCCGCGAACACGAGGTTCGAGGCGATCTCCTCGGTCAGGTCCATGGTCACCGCCAGCAGGGCGTCGGCCTGCTCCGGCGCGGTCGCGGCGTAGCGCAGCCGTGCCCCGGCGGCGGCGATGCCCTCGGCCGCCAGCACGTCGTCCCCGAACATCGAGAAGCAGACCGGGGAATCGGCCTTCGGCAGCAACGCGTGGTCCATGCCCTCGACGCTAGCCGTCGGAACTGACGATCGAGTGACCGTGGTGCGCCGGGCGGATCGGATCGCCTACCCGTTGGTAGTGCGCCCTGTCGCCGGCCGCCGCGGCTGTGGCCTGATCGGTGTCAGGACACGGGAGGACGCCGATGGAGGCGGTCGAACAGCCGTCCGGTCTGGACGTGCTGCGCACGACGTCGAGCCCGCCGCTGCCGGCGGGCGGCGAACCGCGCTGGGTGTGTGTCGAGGAGGGCGACGTGGTCATCGCGACCGAACTGCGCCGCGCGCCGGCGATGGCCGGGCTGCTGGAGGCCGTGCTGGGCTTCGCCGTCCGCAGCACGCTCCGGCCCGGCGGCGACTTCGCGATGCTCGACCTGCGGGTCAGCTACGTGCGCCCGGTCGGCCACGCCGCGGGCGAGGTCTTCGCCCGCGGCTGGATCCGCGAGTCCTGCCACCAGGTCCGGTTCGCCGAGGCCGACGTCTGCGACGCGGCCGGCGACGTGCTGGCCACCGCGTCGACCACCTGCCTCGTGGTGTCCCCTGAGGAGAGGACCCGATGAACACCATGCCGTTGCGCCGGCCCGCGCACTGCCCGTTCGACCCGCCGGCCGAGTTGGCCCGGCTGCGCCGCGACGAGCCCGTCTCGCTGGTGGCGACCCCGGCCGGCACACCGGCCTGGCTGGTCACCCGGCACGAGGATGCCCGTGTCGTGCTGGCCGATTCGCGGTTCACCGCCCGCGGCCCGATCGAGACCCGTGGCGTGATCGACGTCGACGGCCCCGAGCACCGGCGGCTGCGCCAGCTGCTCATCCCGGAGCTGACCATCCGCCGGGCCGAGGGCTGGCGACTGCGCGTCCGCAAGGCCGCCGAAGAGCGTTCCGCGGCCCTGGAGTCGCCGGCCGACCTCGTCGCGGACTACGCCCGACCGCTGACCGGACGCGTGCTCGGCGAGCTGATCGGCCTGCCCGAGGGCTTCCCGGTCGGTCTGGAGGCGGCGCTGCTGCGGCCGCTGCTGACCGACGTCGTCGACCAGCGCCGCCGCGAGCCCACCACCGACCTGATCTCCGGTCTGCTGCGGCAGGCGGCGGTGATGGCGCAACCGCCATCCACCACGGAGATGGTCAGCCTCGCGATGACCGTGCTGCACGCCGGTTACGAGACCTCGGTCGGCATGCTGACGCTCAGCGCCTTGGTGCTGATGGACGACCCGCAACGGGTGGAGTCGCTGACCGAGGGCGAGGTCGCCGTGTCGGTGGCCGTCGAGGAGTTGCTGCGCTACCTGTCGGTGGTCCAGCAGGGCCTGCCGCGCTATGCCACCGAGGACGTGCGGATCGGTGACCAGCTGGTACGCCAAGGGGAGTGCGTGATCGTGTCGATCAGCTCGGCCAATCGCGACCCGTCGGTGTTCCACCACCCGGACGAGCTGCGCCTGGTGCGGCCGACTTCACGAGCACACCTCGCCTTCGGTTACGGACCGCACCAGTGCCTCGGCAGCCAGCTGGCCCGCGTGCTCGTGCAGGAGGGCCTGACCGCGCTGTTCAGCCCGCGGCCGCACGTGCGGCTGGCCAAGCCGCGGGCCGAGCTCGTGTTCACGGACCGGTCGCCGGTGCACGGTCTGCGGTCGCTGCCGGTGATGTGGTGAAGATGGTCAGCGTGGCTGACTGTCCCGTCCGATGACTGTCGTAGAATCCCGGAGGTGTTGACGTTCACGGTGCTCGGCCAGGTGACGGCCGCCCGGGACGGCCACCCCGCCCCGCTGGGGCCGCCGCAGCAGCGCGCGGTGCTGGCCCTGCTGCTGGCCAAGGCGGGCAAGCCGGCCGGCCAGTCCGAGCTGATCGACCTGGTGTGGGGCGACCGCGCCCCGACCAGCGCGGCCAACCTGGTGCACCGCTACGTCGGCGCGCTGCGGCGAGCGCTGGAACCCGGGCTGACGGCACGGAGTCAGGGCGAGCTGCTGAGCCGGCAGGCCGGTGGCTACGAGCTGCTGGTCGACCCGGAAGCGTCCGACCTGTCCCGGTTCCGCGCGCTGATCGCCAAGGCCGGCATGGCCGACGGCCTCGACGAGTACGTCGCCGCGCTGGACCTGGTGCGGGGCCGCTGCGCCGCCGAGGTCGGCCGCCCGCACCCGGTCTTCGCCGAGGTCGACCACGAGATCGCCGACGCCGCGCGGGCGGCCGCCGATCGGGCGCTGGCCCTGGGCACGCCCGAGGTCGTGCACGATGCCGTGCGTCGGATCGCCCGCTGGCTGCCGCTGGACGAAGCGTTGCACGTGCGGCTGATGAAGCTGCTGGTGGCGATGGGCCGGCCTGGCGTGGCCGAGGACGTCTATCGGGACATCGCGCTGCGGCTGGTCGACCAGCTCGGCATCGACCCCGGCAAGGAGCTGCGGGCCGCGCTGCGGCTGGCCGACGTGCGGGCTGCCGTGCTGCGGCCGGCCCAGTTGCCGGCCGACGTGCGGTCCTTCGCCGGCCGCGACCGGGAACTGGCCGAACTCGACCGGCTGGCCGACCTGCCGGTGGACATCCTGTCCCTGGACGGCATGCCGGGCGCCGGCAAGTCCACGCTGGCCGTGCACTGGGCGCATCGGCGCAAGCTCCGCTTCCGCGACGGGCAGCTCTACGTGAACCCGCACCACGGCGGCCCGGACAGCGGCGTGCCGATGCTGCGGTCCTTCCTGCGGGCGCTCGGTTTGCCGGCCGAGGAGGTGCCGGAGACCTATGACGAGCTGGCGGCCGAGTACCGGCGGATGACCGCCGGCAAACAGCTGCTGGTCGTGGTGGACGGGGCCTGCACCGTCGAGCAGGTTCGCGGACTTGTGCCGGCGCAGGCCGGTTCGCTCGTGTTGTTGACGCTCAAGCGCCGGCTGTCGGAGCTGTCCGACGTCGGAAAGGTGGGGGTGGTGTCCGTCGGCATGCTGGACCCCGGTCAGTCCCGGGAACTGTTGGTGCGCAGGCTCGGCGCCGCCCGCGTCGACGCGGAGCCCGCCGCCGCCGACCAGATCGTGCAGGCCTGTGGCGGGCTGCCGCTGGCGTTGTCCTTGGTCGCCGCGCGGCTGCTGATGAATCCCGGCTTCACGCTCGCCGCCGTGGTCGACGACCTGACCAGCGTGTTCGGCGGCGGTGGCCTGCGCACGGTGTTCTCCTGGTCGTACGAACGGCTCGGCCCCACCGCCGCTCGGCTGTTCCGCTTGCTCAGCCTGCATCCCCTGGACGGTTTCTCGGCTCCCGTCACGGCTCGGCTGCTCGACGTCGATGCCCCGACCGCCGAGGCCGCGCTGGCCGAACTCGTCGAGTCGTGGCTCATCGACGAGCCGCACCCTGGCCGCTACCAGGCGCACGAGCTCGTGATGGCCTACGCCGACGACCTCAGCCGTGAGATCGACTCCGAGGACGACCGTGCCGGGGCTCGGGCCCGCATGATCGAGCACTACGTGCAGGGCACCCAGTGGGCCCACGACAGCCTTGCCGCCGACCGCAACGAGCGTGAGGCCGTCGCTTGGTACACGCGGGAGTACGAGGTCGTCGAGACGCTCATCCGGGAGATCGACGAGCCGTGGCGGCTCACGATCCCGATGCAGCGCTTCTACCTGCGCCGGGGGTTGTTGCAGGACTGGGAGGACAGCGTTCGGTACAGCCTGGCCAAGGCCGTCGAGCCCGGGCCTCGCGCGCGGCTGCTGATGGGCCTCGCCGGCGTCGCCCAGTGCACCGGCCGGTTGGACGAATCCGTGACGCTGTACCGGGAATCGCTCATCGTCGGCAAGGACGTCGACGACCCGCGCCGGGTCGTCATCACGCTCATCGGCCTCGCCGGCGTCGAGGAATCCCGCGGCGACCGCAAAACCGCCGGCGTCGTCATCGCGGAAGCCATGCAGGTGATGGAAAGTCGCCTCGGCGTCGGCGGCGGCCCCATCGGCGAGGACACCCGCACCCTGCTGCGCTACCTGCTCGACGCCGGCTCCGAGATCGGCCTGTTCGAGAACGAGGTGGTCCGCGCCCGGCTGTCGGCGGCGTTGGACTAGCGTCAGCTGATTCCCTTGAGGAAGATGTCGATGCCGGCCATGAACTGCTCGCGATCGTCGTGATCGCGCAGGTGCGACGCCGCGCCGCGGACGACTTCATCGGTGTCTTGTTCCGTCCAGGCGGATGCCAGCGCGTCGAGGTAGTCGCGTCGCTCGGCCGGATCGGACGCGTGACGTGCTCCGGCGGCGAACTGGGCGGCCGACCCGAAGATGTAGTTCGCCAACGCGGCGCCGGCGTCTGATCGAGCTCGGCCGTCGACGCCGAGCCGTCGCAGGTGCACGGCGATGCCCTTCCAGATCCGCAGGACCGCCGGCTGGCGGGGTTCGCGGGCGAGTTGGGCGCCGACCCACGGGTGGGCGTCGAGGGCGTCGAAGATCCCGAGCGAGAGGTCCCGGAGCGCCGTGTTCGGGTCGGCGCCGTCGGCGGTGTGTGCCGTGGCCGCGCGGATGACGTCGTCAGCGGCCGCGGCCAGGAGGTCGTCCACACCTTCGACGTGGTGGTAGATCGCACCTCGGCCGGTCGAGAGGTGGCTGGTCAGGGCGCGGACGGTCAGTCCCGACTCGCCTTCCGCGTCCAGGAGCTCGATCGCCGCCTCGACGATCCGCTGCCGGGACAGCGCGTCCCGTCGTCTCGGCGCACGCGCGGAGGAGATGGCCATGGCTCATCTTGACACGAATAGACCGCCGGTCCACAGTGGCATTGGACCGATGGTCCAAACTCACCTGGAGAGGTTCCCATGGCCACACCCGTTACCGTCATCGGCGCTGGACTGGGCGGCTTGACGCTGGCCCGCGCGCTGCACCTGCGTGACATTCCCGTCACCGTCTACGAGGCCGACGCCTCGGCACACGTCCGCGCCCAAGGCGGCCAACTCGACCTGCACGAGCACAACGGGCAACTCGCCCTGCACCTCGCCGGTCTGGAGGAGGAGTACCGGTCGATCGTGCACCGGGGCGGCGCCGCCCAACGGGTGTGCGACCGGCACGCGGTCGTTCTCGGCGACGTCCCGGACGACGGATCGATGAGCAAACCCGAGGCGCTGCGCGGCGACATCCGCCGCGTCCTGCTCGACTCACTGCCCCGCGGAACGGTCCGGTGGGGCAAGAAACTCGTCACCGCGACAGCGGTCGGCAACGGACGGCACGAACTCGCGTTCGCCGACGGTTCGACCGTCACGACCGACCTGCTGGTCGGCGCGGACGGCACCTGGTCCAAGGTCCGGTCACTGGTCTCCGAGCACACTCCGACGTATTCCGGGATGAGCTACCTCGACACCTACCTGCACGACGTCGACAACCGTCATCGCGCCAGCGCCGCGCTCGTCGGCAACGGCGCGCTCTACGCCCTCGAACCCGGCCGAGGCTTCCTCGCCCACCGCGAGGCCGGCGACATCATCCACGCCTACGTCTGCCTGTCCCGGCCCGTCGAGTGGTTCGGCACTCTCGACCGCGCCGTCATCGCCGCGGAGTTCGACGGCTGGGCGCCGGAGCTGGTCGCACTCATCGCCGACAGCGACACCGCGCCGGTGCTGCGCAGCATCTACCAGCTCCCCGACCAGCACCGGTGGGCCCGAGTTCCCGGCGTGACCCTGCTCGGCGATGCCGCCCACGTCACCGTTCCCGGCGGCGAAGGCGCCAACCTGGCCATGCTCGACGGCGCCGAACTCGCCCAAGCCATCGCCGCACATCCGCACGACACCGACGCGGCCCTTGCCGCCTATGAGGCGATCATGTTCCCGCGCAGCCACGCCGAAGCGACGGCAGCACACGAGACCGTCGAACTCATCTTCGGCCACGACGCGCCACACGCGCTCGCCAGACTCTTCAACAGCGAGTCCGATCCCGCACCGGTCTAGATCGCGCCGATCCGCAGCGCGTAGGCGACGGCGTGGGCGCGGTTCTGGAGGTTGTGGCGGCTCAACAGGTCCTTGAGGATGCGCTTGATCGTGTGCTCGGAGTACTTGAGCTCACGGGCGATGTCGGCGTTTTCGGCGCCCTGCGCGACGAGCCGGAGCACCTCGACCTCGCGGGCGTCGAGGCCGGCGACACCGTAGCCGGTGGTGGTGATCAGCACGTGGTCGATGCGCCGCAGGTGGTCCACCAGGAGCCGGGCGACCGAGGGCGGCAGCACGGAGCGGCCCTCGGCGGTGGTGACAAGGGCCCTGGTGATGGTGGCGAGGTCGGTGGAACGGCGCGGCAGGAAGCTGACGACGCCGGCGTGCAGGCTGCGTAGCAACTGCCGGCCGCCGAGGCGATCGGCGACCAGCAGCACGGGGGCGTCGGTGTTGCCGGTGATGTCGGCCAACAGCTCGTCGGTGACCTCAGTAGTGATGGCCAGCAGCACCTCGCACGGCCCGACGGCGTCGGTCAGACGGAGTCGGGGGTGGGCGGCGATCGCCTGCGCCACCGCGTCCCGTGTGAGCGCGTCCTCGATGGCCAGGCGCACCGGAAAGACCTGGTCGGTGCGCGGACCGATCGAGGAGACGGTCGCGAGTGCGGTGTCCATGGCGCAAACGGTAGGACCGTTCACTGACGAACGAGTGACCGTCGCGGCCTTGTCGGCCGGTGCGCACAGAACTGTCACAGAAGCGGTCGAGTGTGTGGAGTACCGACCTCCTGGGGGTGCTCGTTGTTCGCTCGTCCGTTGTTCGCCGTGCTCACGGCGGTGCTGGTGACCGCGTGCGGGACCAGCGCCGCGGCACCGTTGGGCGACGCCGACGGCGTCATCGCGGACAGCATCAGCCCGTTCGACACGGCCAAGGCGGCGATCCACAACCTCGACCCGGCGCTGCTGGCCGCGGTGCGGCAGGCGGCGAAGGACGCGCGGCAGCACGGCATCGACGTGAAGATCACCTCCGGTTGGCGCAGCAAGGCCTACCAGCAGCAGCTGCTGGACGACGCCGTGCACAAGTACGGCACGCTCGAGGCCGCGCGGCAGTACGTGAACACGCCGGACAAGTCGACCCATGTCACCGGCAAAGCCGTGGACATCGGGCCGACCGACGCGGACGACTGGGTGAACCGGCACGGCGCGGACTACGGGCTGTGCCAGGCCTACGCCAACGAGATGTGGCACTTCGAACTGCTGACCACGCCGGGCGGCCAGTGCCCGGCGCAGCGGCCGGACGCCGCCGGCTGAGGTCCCCACGAATGCTCCACAGTGGACGGTTCAGCGGCGGCGCCACCACAGGTGCCACACCGCGAGCGCCGGGAAGCCGGTGGCTAACACCGCGCCGATCACGACCGTGGCCGGCGAGTCGATGCCCGCGCCGGACACCGCGATCACGATGCCACTGGCGTGCATGGCCAGGCTGCCGCTGATCAGGGCGGCGGCCGAACCCGGCGTGAGCGGCCGCAACTCGGCCAGCCGGCACAACTTGGGGTCGGTCTCCGTCAGCGCTCGTTCGATCTCCGCGAGCGATCGCAGCTCGTCGTCACGCAGCGTCATGGCTCCCCCTGCCGGTTGACCGACTGACGCTTACCATTGTTCCAGCCCGAGGCTGCTCTGTCGAACATGTTTTCGAGTCTGCTCCGTCGTACCTGTGAACGGACGTGTCTTGACGGTGATCGGCAGCCATCGCTATGGTCTGAACCACATTTTCGTCTCTTTCGTCCCGCTCCCGCCCCCTTGGCGCTCGCGACGCCAGTTCCGGGGCAACCCTGCAAGGAGTCGGCATGAATCTGAACAAAAGGCTGGTCGCTGCCCTCGTGGGCGCGATCGCGGCGCCCCTGATCGTCGTGATCGGCCCGGCGGCCATCGCCAGCGCCCACGGTTACGTCAACGCACCGGCCAGCCGGCAGGCGCAGTGCGCCGCCGGCACGGTGAGCTGCGGCGACATCAAGTACGAGCCGCAGAGTGTGGAGGGCCCCAAGGGTTTGCGCAGCTGCAACGGCGGCGTGGCCCGGTTCGCCGAGCTCAACGACAACAGCAAGCCGTGGCGGGCGGCCGGTGTCGGTCAGAACGTGACCTTCAACTGGACCTTCACCGCGCGGCACCGCACCGCCAGCTATCAGTACTTCATCGGCAACACCAAGATCGCCGAGATCAACGGCAACAACCAGCAGCCGCCGGCGACCGTGTCGCACACCGTCAGCATGGGCGGCCGTACCGGCCGGCTCACGGTGCTGGCCGTCTGGAACATCGGTGACACGGCCAACGCGTTCTACAGCTGTATCGACCTGAACGTGGGCAAGAGCTAGCTTTCCCGGCGGCCTGTCCGTCCACTTCGGACGGACAGGCCGTCACCGCCGGCCGAGATAGAGCTCGATGCCGTCCAGGATGCGGTCCAGGCCGAACTCCAGGCCCTGGTCGCGGGTTCCGTGCTGCTCGGCCGACGCCAATGCCTCGGCCACGTGCGGGAAGCGGTCCGCGTGCGTGGCCAGCACCTTGGCCCAGCCCTGGGCGATCTCCGCCTCCGAGGTGCCCGCCGTCTGTTCGGCCAGTGACCGGATCTGGCCGGTCAGCACCACGATCACGTCCATCATCTGGCCGCCGTTCATCGGCTGCCCGGCCAGTGCGGCCAGCGCCTCTTCGACCCAGGCCAGCTCGTTCGGGCCTGTCACCCGCCGGCCCACGGTCGCGCTCAGGGCCCAGGGGTGCGCGCTCATCCGCTCGTACATGGCGAGCGTCCAGGTCCTCAGCCGCGGCCGCCAGCCGCCCTCGATCTCCTTGAGCTGCGGTGGTTCTCCCATCGCCGTGTCGACCATCAGGGCGACCAGCTCGTCCTTGCCCGGGACATAGCGGTATGTGGCCATCTTCGTCACGCCCAGCGCCTCGGCGACCCGCTGCATCGTGACCGCGCCCAGGCCCTCCGCGTCGGCCAGTTCGATGCCCGCCCGGGCCAGATCGCCCACCGTCAGCGTCGGCTTCGGCCCTCGCCGGGGCGCGCTCCGTTCGCCCCACAGCACCTCGAACGCGTCCATCGCCACTCCCGTCTGTGCGGTGTCAGCTTCTCAGTCCGTCCTCCGTGACCGCCGCTTGCCATGCCCTGAAACTGTGTCTATCGTACACTGTGTCGCAGGGACACAATTAACGGAGGCGATCATGCGGGTGTTGGTGTCGGGGGCGGGCGTGGCCGGTCCGGCGGTGGCGACGGCGTTGGGGCGGCACGGGATCGAGGTGACCGTGGTCGAGGCGGCGGCCAGGCTGCGAACCAGCGGCTTCGCCGTGGATTTCCGGGGCGAGACGCACATGAAGGTGCTGCGGGCCCTGGGCGTGCTGGAGGAGCTCAAGGCCGTCCAGACGCACGGCGGCGCGATGGAGGCCGTCGACGAGCACGGCCGGCGCATCTTCCGGCTGCCGGAGGAGTTCGCCGGCGGCGAGGTGGAGGTCCGCCGCAGCGACCTGTCGCGGATCCTCTACGAGCGCAGCCTGATCCACGCGGACTACCTCTTCGGCGACACGATCACCGGCCTGACCGAGACGGCCGGCGGCGTGCGGGCGGACTTCGCCCGGGCGGCGTCGCAGACGTTCGATCTGGTGATCGGCGCGGACGGCATGCACTCGGGCGTGCGGCGACTGGCCTTCGGGGCGGAACAGGATCACGTCAAGCACCTGGGCTACTACATCGCCGGCTGGGGCCTGCCCAACGACCGCGGCTACGGCACGACGCAGACCTCGTACAACATCCCTGGTCGGATGGCGGCCGTGAACGCGGACTTCCGCGATCCGACCAAGGCCGGCGCGCTGTTCGTGTTCACCGGCGCACGAGTGGATGTGGACTGGCGGGACCTGGACCGGCAGAAGCGGATGATCAACGACGCCTTCGCCGGCATGCGGTGGCACGTCCCGCATCTGCTGGACACGCTGCGCGACGTGGACGAGATGTACTTCGACTCGATCAGCCGTGTCCACGCGCCGCGGTGGACGACGGGCCGGTTCGCGCTGCTCGGTGACGCGGCGTGGGGAGTCACGCTCGGCGGCATGGGAGTCGGCACCGCCATCGTCGGCGCGTACGTGCTGGCCGGCGAGCTGTCGCAGGCGCGCGGCGATCATCGGACGGCGCTGGCGGCGTACGAGCAGCGGATGCGCGGCTACGCCGGCCGATGGCAGAAGGGCGCGAGCCCGGGCCAGTTCCTGGCGCCGTCCAACGCCGCGCTGTTGTGGCTGCGCAATGCCATGTTCAGCACCAGGACCGTGCAGAAGATGATGGTCGCCGGCACCACCAAGCTGGCCGGCGATGTCGAGCTGCCGGACTACGCGGTGGCCTGAGGCCGTCCTTGACGGTCGCCGCGCGCGACGGCTACTCTGCCGACAATAGGAAGGTTACTTTCCTAACTACCGATGTGAGGCGGCCTCGGCCGCCGAACCGGAAATCACTGCCGCCACAGGGGTTTCTACTCGAGCGAAGCAGCTTCGCGGAGGGAATCCTGATGGCCGCTCCCGTTGTCGGACACCCCGACGCGCCGTCAAGACCGGTCTGCTGATCACCCTCCGCCGCCGCGCGCTCCCTGACTCCGCCGCGGTACCCCTGCCCATCCCTGTGGAGGAAGTCCATGATCAGAAGACTGCTGGTCGCCCTGTTCGCGGTCCTGCTCGGCACGTCCCTCGCGGCCGCGTCGTACGCGACCGCGGCGCCGCGGCCGAACGCCGTCGCCACCCCGGCGGCAACGCCGAAGTCCGATGACGGTAGCCCCACCGCCGCCCAGTTGCTGGCCAAGACCGCGCACTGCAACCAGGTCTCGCACGGGACCTACTCGGACAAGAACGGCGGCCAGACCCCGATCTGCGGCACCGGAAACGCGTACTTCTGGACCTCCGGCATGGCCATCGACTGCGACGGCCAGCGGACCAGCCAGTGCAACGAGCAGACCGACTGCTGCTTCTACAACGACACGTCGTTCCACCAGTCCGACGGCAAGCCGTTCAACGCCGCCCAGGTGCCCTACGTCGTCATCCCGCTGCCCAGTTCCCGTTGGAACTACGAGAATGCCGGTATCAAGGGCGGTGACGTGCTGGCCGTGATCTACAAGGGACACGTCGAATACGCCGTGTTCGGCGACGAGGGCCCCGACGACTCCATCGGCGAGGCCTCCTACGCCACCGCCAAGGCGCTCGGCATCGACCCCGACCCGTCCAACGGCGGCACGTCGGACAAGGTGACCTACATCGTCTTCCAGAACTCTAAGGTGTCGCCGATCGAGAACCATGGCAGCGCCGTGACCCAGGGCCGCAAGTTCGCCCAGCAGTTCGTCAACGGCAGCTGAAAACCCAGTAGTGCCACCAAGGTGGCGGCCCCCGGCGGGGGTCGCCACCTCACTGTTCGGCCAGGAAGTCCGCGACCAGGGCGTCGGTGAAGTCCCGGCCGACGGACTGTCCGGTGACCAGCACGCGGTAGTTGATGACGGCGATCAGCCGCTCAACGGCAGCATCGATGTCCACTGTGGACGAAAGTTCGCCACGGGCGACGGCCCGCTCGAAGGGGAGCCGGTCGCGGGCGTGCTGGTCGGCGATGTGGGTGTCGCGCAGCCGGGTGGCGAGGTCGGGGTCGTGCTGGGCCTGGCCGACCAGTGCCCGGTAGACGGCGCCGGCGTCGGACGTGGTGAGGAAGGACGCGACGGCGGCCAGGTGGGCGCGCAGGTCGGCGGCCAGTGAGCCGAGGTCGGCGGGCGTGAGGTCCCGGGCCTGGTCGGGGCCGAAGGCGTCCAGCAGGATGTCCACTTTGGACGGCCACCAGCGGTAGATGGTCTGCTTGGCCACGCCGGCCTTGGCGGCGATCTTCTCGATGGTCAGGCCGGCGAAGCCGTGTTCGACGAGCAGGTCGTCGACGGCGTGCAGGACGGCGGTCCGCGCCTGCTCGCTGCGGCCGTAGCGGTTGCCGTGATGATCGGAGCCCACGAGGGCACAGCCTAGCGATCGCTAGACAAGACGCAACGTTGCGTCTAGGGTAACCGGCGTGCCCTCGACCACCCGGTCCGATCATGTGACGATTCCCGGGAGCGGGCTCAGCCAGCACGACGGAAGAGGGGAACCACCGACATGTGCGCCACCTGCGGCGTGCCGACGCACGTCCCGCCGCCGCCGGCCCGCAAGTTCGCGGCGCTGCGCAACGCCGACTGCCGCACCTACCTGATCGGCGCGGCGCTGGCCATGATGGCCGACAACATCGAGCACGTCATCACGTACTGGGTGCTCTGGGAGAAGTTCCACTCGCCGGCGCTGACCGGCTTCGAGGTGATCAGCCACTGGGTGCCGTTCCTGCTCGGCTCGGTGTACTTCGGCGGACTGGCCGACCGGCACGACTGCCGCCGGGTGATCCAGGCGGCGCAGGTGCTGTTCATGGCGGTGTCGGTGGCCTGGGGCGTGCTGTTCCTGACCGGCAGCCTCCAGGTGTGGGAGGCGTGCCTGCTGCTCGTGCTGCACGGCTGCGCCGGCGCCATCTGGGGGCCGGGGGAGCAGCTGATGCTGCACGACTTCGTCGGCGACAAGGAGCTGCCCAGCGCGGTCCGGCTCAACGCCACCTTCCGCAGCCTGGGCATCCTGTTCGGGCCGGTGGTCGGCTCGGCGCTGCTGCTCGGCCTCGGACCCGAGGCCGGCATCTTCGTGAACGTGCTGTTCTACCTGCCGCTGACGCTGTTCCTGTTCCGTACCAAGGTGACCGGCCACAGCCGGGACGGCGGCGTGCCGCGCACCCGGATGGGCCTGATGGACTCGGTCCGGGTGTTCAAGGAGGTCCGCTCCGACCCGACCATCGTCAGCATGATCATCCTGGGCGGTCTCGGCGCGTTCTTCGTCGGCGCGTCCTTGCAGACGTCGATGCCGATCTACGCCCAGGACCTGGGCGCCGGCGCGGCCGGCACGGCCTACGGCGTGCTGCTGTTCGCCAACGGCGCCGGTGGCGTGATCGGCGGCATCCTGCTGGAGGCGACCGGCCGGATCAAACCGAGCGTTCGAGCCGCCGTGATCAGCACCGGCATCTACGGACTGACCAGCCTGTTCTTCGCCGTCACGACCAGCTGGGCGCTGGCCGTGGTGGCGTTGTTGATCGGCGGCGTGGCCAACCTGGCGTCGATGTCCATCGGCCAGACGGTCGTGCAGCTGCGAGCCAATCCCGCCGACCGCGGCCGGGTGATCGGCGTGTACGGCGTCGCCGCCAACGGCCTGCGGGCCGGTAGCGGCTTCACGGTCGGACTGCTCGGCGCGGCAGTCGGCGTGCACTGGTCGCTCGGTCTGTCGGCGACCGCGCTCACTCTCGGCACAGGCGTGGCCGGCTGGCACGCGCTGCGGCGGCGACCACAATTGCCGAATTCGCAAGGTGTATTTCCGACCGTGTCTGATTCCGGGGGGAGGGATATCCCGGAATGACCTTCGCTACACCCGTTCGGCTAACTGTATCGAGAACTGAACCGATGCGGTTCGCGAACGGGTGTTAGCGCGGCCACGAGCGATTGCGGGGTGCCAGTTCCGGCCCAACACTGGACGATCTCATCGCCCACGCCGAGGAGTCCTGACATGCCCAAGTTCGTCTACGCCTTCGCCGAAGCCAACAAGGACATGAAGGACCTGCTCGGCGGCAAGGGGGCGAACCTGGGCGAGATGACCCGACTGGGCCTGCCGGTGCCACCCGGCTTCACCATCACCACCGAGGCCTGCCTGGCCTATCTGGCCGACCGCGACTTCCCGGCCGGGCTGGCCGACGAGGTGTCCGAGCAGCTGGCCGCGCTCGAGAAATCGATGGGCAAGACGCTCGGCGACGCGGCCGATCCACTGCTCGTATCGGTGCGCAGCGGCGCCAAGTTCTCGATGCCGGGCATGATGGAAACCGTACTGAACGTGGGCCTGAACGACGAGTCGGTGCACGGCCTGGCCAGCCAGGCCGGTGACGAGCGGTTCGCGTTCGACTCGTACCGGCGGCTCATCCAGATGTTCGGCAAGACCGTGCTCGGTATCGACGGCGAGCACTTCGAGGACGCCATCGACGAGGCCAAGCGGGTCAAGGGCGTGGCAGGCGACCTCGACCTGGACGCGGAGGACCTCAAGCAGCTGGTCGAGGTGTTCAAGAAGGTCGTGCAGGAGCACGCCGGCCGGGCCTTCCCGCAGCAGCCGCGCGAGCAGATGGACCTGGCCGTGCGGGCGGTGTTCGACTCGTGGAACACGCCGCGCGCGGTCATCTACCGCCGCCAGGAGCGCATCCCGTCCGACCTGGGCACCGCGGTCAACATCGTGGCGATGGTCTTCGGCAACCTGGGCATGGACTCCGGCACCGGCGTGGCCTTCACCCGTGACCCGGCCAGCGGCGCGCAGGGCATCTACGGCGACTACCTGCAGAACGCGCAGGGCGAGGACGTGGTGGCCGGCATCCGCAACACGGTGCCGCTGCGTGACCTGGAGCAGATCGACAAGCGGGTCTACGACGAGCTGCTGCGGATCATGCAGACCCTGGAGGAGCACTACCGGGACCTGTGCGACATCGAGTTCACGGTCGAGCGCGGCAAGCTCTGGATGTTGCAGACCCGGGTCGGCAAGCGCACCGCGGCGGCGGCCTTCCGCATCGCCACGCAGCTGGTCGACCAGGGCCTGATCGACATGAACGAGGCGCTCAACCGGGTCACCGGCGCGCAGCTGGCCCAGCTGATGTTCCCGCGCTTCGACGAGAAGGCGCAGCGCCGCAAGATCGCCCAGGGCATGAACGCCTCGCCCGGCGCGGCGACCGGCAAGGTCGTGTTCGACTCGTACACCGCGGTGAAATGGTCGCGCTCCGGCGAGAAGGTCATCCTGGTCCGCCGCGAGACCAACCCTGACGACCTGAACGGCATGATCGCCGCCGCCGGCATCCTGACCAGCCGTGGCGGCAAGACCTCGCACGCGGCGGTGGTGGCGCGCGGCATGGGCAAGACCTGTGTCTGCGGCGTCGAGGAGATCGACGTCAACACCAAGGAGCGCATTCTGCGCGCGCCGCACGGCGTCGTCGTGCACGAGGGCGAGGTGATCTCCATCGACGGCGCGACCGGCGAGGTGTTCCTGGGCGAGGTGCCGGTGGTGGACTCTCCGGTGGTGCGGTACTTCGAGGGCGAGATCGACGTTGCCACCGCGGACGATCTGGTCAAGGCCGTGCACCGGGTGATCAGCCACGCCGACGGGGTGCGGCGGATGGCAGTGCGCACCAACGCGGACACGCCCGAGGACGCGGCGCGGGCCCGGCGTTTCGGCGCACAGGGCATCGGCCTGTGCCGCACCGAGCACATGTTCCTCGGCGAGCGGCGGTCCCTGGTGGAACGGCTGATCCTGGCCGACACCGACGAGGAGCAGGAGCGCCAGCTCAAGGAGCTGCTTCCGTTGCAGCGCCAGGACTTCGTCGAGCTGTTGGAGGTCATGGACGGGCTGCCGGTGACGATTCGGCTGCTCGACCCGCCGCTGCACGAGTTCCTGCCTGACATCACCGAGCTGTCGGTGCGGGTCGCCGTCGCCGAGTCCCGGGGCGAGCAGCGGGAGAACGACCTGCGCCTGTTGCAGGCCGTGCACAAGCTGCACGAGCAGAACCCGATGCTGGGCCTGCGCGGCGTGCGACTGGGCGTGGTCATCCCCGGCCTGTTCCAGATGCAGTCCCGGGCCATCCTGGAGGCGGCGGCGCTGCGGATCAAGGCCGGCGCCGTGCCGCGGGTGGAGATCATGGTGCCGCTGGTGGCCAACGTGCAGGAGTTCGAGACGGTCAAGCAGGACATCATCCAGGTGGCCCGCGAGGTGCGGGAGGCCGAGTCGACCCACCTGGAGTTCCTGATCGGCACCATGATCGAGCTGCCGAGGGCCGCGCTGACCGCCGACCAGATCGCCGAGGCGGCCGAGTTCTTCTCCTTCGGCACCAACGACCTCACCCAGACCACCTGGGGCTTCTCCCGCGACGACGTGGAGGCCGCGTTCTTCTCGGCCTACCTGGAGCGCGGCATCTTCGGCATCAGCCCGTTCGAGTCGATCGACCGCGAGGGCGTCGGCGAGCTGGTCCGCATCGCCGCCGAGAAGGGCCGGGCCCAGCGCTCGGGCCTGAAGCTGGGCGTCTGCGGCGAGCACGGCGGCGATCCGGACAGCGTGCAGTTCTTCAACGAGGTCGGCCTGGACTACGTGTCCTGCTCGCCGTTCCGGGTGCCGGTGGCCCGATTGGAGGCCGGCCGCGCGACGCTGGCCGGCCGCGCGCGCTGAGAACTGCCCGTCAGGGGTGCTGGCCGCGGCTCTTGGCCAGCACCCCGGCGGCGAGCGCCGCGACGACGAGTACCATGGCGGCGAGGAGCAGTGCGGGCCGATATCCGTTGTGCAGCAACGGGGCGGCGGCCAGTGGACCGATGATCTGGCCGACGGAGTAGCCGGCGGTGAGCAGGGCGACCGACCGGGGGAACCGCAGTTCAGCACCGGTGGCCAGGGCCAGCGTCGCGATGCCGATGAACGTGCCGCCGAACAGCGCGGCGGCGATCAACGCGGCAGCGGTGTCGTCGAGAAATGCCGGCAGGGCAACGCCTATCGCCTGCACGAGCAGTGCGACGACCAGCAGGCCGGGACGTGACCATCGTCGGCTCAGCCACGCCCACAGGGCGGCCGAGGGCGTGGCGGCGAGACCGACGATCACCCACGCGCCGCTGCCGAGCCAGCCGGGGGAGGTCTGGTCGATGGCGGCGACCAGGAACGTGCCGGCGATGATGTAGCCGACGCCTTCGAGGCTGTAGCTGGCGAAAAGGGCGGCGAAAGAACGGGAACGGCCACGTTCGGAGTCCACAGTGGACTTACCGGGCGGCTCGGGGTGCATGTTCCACGCCCAGGCGGCGAAGACGGCGGCCAGCAGGGCGGAGCACCACCACGCCGTCTGCCAGCCGCCGATCGTACGGAGAATCAGCACCAACACACCGGACAGCGCGATGCCGCCGCCGATGCCGCCCATCGCCCAACCGGGCAGGTGCGCGGCATGCCCGCGGAGATGGTGCAACGCGGAGCCGACTGCGGCCACGAACGTCACGGCGCTGGCGAAACCGGCGATCAGACGCAGCGCCAGCCAGAGGATCACGTTGTGCGTCAACGGCATCGCGGCCAGCGTGAGCACGATGACCACCAGCGACGCGCGGGCCACGACCGGCCGGCGGAACACCGGCAACGCGCCGGCCAGGGCACCGACGAGGTAACCGACGTAGTTGGACGTCGCCAGCGCCGCCCCGCCCTGCGCCGACAACCCGGCCTGGGCGGTCATCAACGGCAGGATCGGCGTGTAGACGAACCGGCCGATGCCCATGCTGGCCGCCAACGCCGCGGCCGACCGGCCGACGTGCACCCACGGCGGCCCGTAGCGGGCGATGGTCACCACTGGTTCAGCACCGGGTCGTTCGGATGCGACTCCAGCTCGACGATCTCGGCCGACATCCACGGCCACAGCGGCAGCGTGCCGAGCACGTTCTCGCGCAGGTCGCGCTCGTCCTCGCCGCGCCAGATGCCGATGCTGCGCTTCTCGCCGGCCGGTCGCCAGATCCGGTACAGGTGCCCGGTGGCGGCCAGCTCCTTGGCGCGGATCTTCTCCGCCGCGCGGCGGCGGTCGACCTCGGCCGGGTCGGTGCCGTCCGGAATGGTGGTGGTGATGGTGACGACGAAGTCCTTCATGCCACTACTGTGGGCCCTGGCCAGCGTGGATGCCACGACCGGTCGCCTCGCCTGTGCTAGGCGCAGCCTCCTAGGATCGGGCTGTGGAGCTACGCCAGCTGAAGTACTTCGTCGCGGTCGCCGAGGAGCTGCACTTCGGGCGGGCGGCGGAGCGGCTGCTGATCGCCGGGCCGTCGCTGTCGCAGCAGATCAAGGCGCTGGAACGGGACCTCGGCGTGGTGCTGTTCGAGCGCAACCGGCGCGGCGTCGCGCTGACCCAGGCCGGCGCGACGCTGTTGCCGCACACCAAGGCCCTGCTGGAACAGGCCGACGACCTCCAGCGGCGGGCCGGGCGGCTGGCCGGCACCGAGCAGGTGCGGCTCGGCTACGTGAACTGGCGGCCGGCCGATCTCCGCCAGCGGGCGGCCCCGGCCGCGGAGCTGATCATCGACACCTGGGTGGTGCCGTCGCACGCCCAGGCGTCACGAGTCGCGGAAGGCAGCCTGGACCTGGCGATCTGCTGGATCCGCAAGCAGGACCTGGCCCGCTGGGACCTGGCCTCGCGGCTGCTCGGCTTCGACCGCCTGCACGCCGTGACGGTCGGCGAGGACGAGCGGCCGGTGCGGGCGGCGGACGTGCTGGTGCCGGTCGACGACGACGAGACGTCGTGGTCCTCGTGGAACGTCTACGCGGCGGAGTTCGCCCGGCACACCGGGGCCACGGTCGTGCGGATCTCCGACGGCGGCATCACCGGCGAGGCGTTCGTGGACCACGTCCGGCGGCTGCGGCGGCCGGTGCTGAACTCGCCCAAGGGACAGGAAGTCCTGCTGCCGCCGGACCTCGTGCGGCGGCCGATCGTCGAGCCGACGCCACTGTGGACGTGGTCGCTGGTGTGGCGGCGGGCCGAGGTGCGGCGGGCGGTGTTCGACACGGTCGAGGCCGTGATGCGTGGCGCGGAGTCCGAATTGGACGGTTGGCTGCCCGAGGACGACCCGTACCGGCGCTGAGCCGGCACGGGTCGGTCGACTCACAGCCCGATGGTGTTCCAGTACTGCTTCCAGCCGCCGACGCAGTCCGACTGCGCCAGCAGCAGGCCGTTGTCGGTGTTCCAGCCGGGCAGCTCCACGCACTTGCCGCTGTGCGCGTTCACCAGCCACGAGGACCCGCTGGCGTTGGGGAACGGGTTGACCTGGAACCGCCACTGCTGCGCGGAGTCGGCGGTGAAGCAGGATGCCGTCACGATCAGCGCGCCGGCGTAGGTGGCGTCGCCGTCCACGGTCATGCACTTGCCGGTGCGCCGGCTGACCAGCTGGATCGTGCCGTTGGTCTGCAGCACCGGCGACCACTGCTGGTTGGAGACGTCGTCCTTGCACGACCACTGCTGGACGTGCGGGAAGGAGGTGTTGGCCTCCTGGTCACGCAGGTCCATGCACTTGCCGCTCCACTTGCTCGTGATCTGGTACCAGTCCGTGTCGGCACTGGCCGGGGCGGCGGTCAGCCCCAGCACCAGTGCCACCAGCGGCAAGGTGAGCAATCCGAGTCGTCTCAGTCGGGACACCACCATGATCCTTTCGATGCGGACAGCGTGTTTCGCTGCCGGACGAAAGGCTGTCAAGGCCGGCCGAACCGCACCATCAGTAGAACTGCGTATGCCTTCACCGGCCGGCCAGATGGGCCAGCAGGGCGCGGCGGGCGGAATGCACGTGCTCCTCGGCGGTGCGTCCGAGCAGGTCGCGATCGCCGGTTCTGATCAGGGCGGCCAGCTCGGTGTGTTCGGCCACCACTCGTGCGAGGTAGTCCTCCGGACTGGTGGCGATTCGCCGCAGCTGGAACAGGTACACCTGAGAGCGGACCGCCTGCCAGGCCTGGATCAGGCGGCTGTTGCCGGTCGCGGCGTACACCGCGTCGTGGAAGGCGATGTCGAGCGCCAGCAGGTGCGGGGCGCCGCGGTCGATGTCGGCGGCCATCGCGGCGACGATGTCGTCCAGCGTCGCCAGGGCGTCCGCGTCGGTCGCGGTCAGCGCGGCCAGGCGGTCGAGCGCGGCCCGGACCGTGTAGACCTCCTCCACGTCATGCGGGGTCACGTCGATCACGTGCGTGCCGCGGTGCCAGGCGCTGTGCACCAGGCCCTCGCGTTCCAGCAGCGCCAGCCCTTCGCGCACCGAACCGCGGCTGACATCCAGGTCCTTGGCCAGGTCCACCTCGCGCAGCGGCGTGCCGGGCGGGAAGTGGCCGTCGAAGATCGCGTCCCGGATCCGGTCGGCCGACTCCTCGGCCAGACCGCGGCGGGCGGCCCTGGGCAGACTCATGTGCTAATGTTGACATTCGAACATTCGACCCGCAAGGTGGGGCCATGACCACTCGCCCCGCCTTCCACCTGGCCATCCCCGTCGACGACCTGTCCCGGGCCCGCGCCTTCTACGGCGACGTGCTCGGCCTGGCCGAGGGCCGCTCCGCCGAGCACTGGGTGGACTGGGACTTCCACGGCCACCAGGTCGTCACCCACGTCGTGCCCGGCGCCCGCGCCGAAGCCGGCCGCAATCCCGTCGACGGCCACGACGTGCCCGTGCCGCACTTCGGCCTCGTGCTCACCGTCGACGACTTCCACCTGCTCGCCGACAAGCTCCGCGCCGCCGACACCGCCTTCGTCATCGAGCCCTACCAGCGCTTCGCCGGCGAGCCGGGGGAGCAGTGGACCATGTTCCTGCACGACCCCGCCGGGAACGCCCTGGAGTTCAAGGCCTTCCGTGACGAGGCCCAGCTGTTCGCCAAGTAGGCCTCACCGCTCGGCGCGGCGGATCATGTCGGCCAGCAGTTCGCTGGCCGAGTTCTTGGGCTTGTTCTCGGCCACCGACAGCGAGGTGTCGGTGCGCTGGATGCCCTCGATCTGCCAGACGCCGTTGATCAGCAGTTCCCGCAGGTGGGTGTGGTCGCGCACGCGCACCCGGACCAGCATGTCCACCCCGCCGGTGACGATCATGACCTCCTCGACCTCGGGCAGCGCGGCCAGCTTGGTCATGATCGCGCCCTGCTCGAAGCCCTGGCCGGCGGTGACGGTCAGGTAGGCGATGGTCGGATAGCCCAGCGCACTCCAGTTGAGCCGCACGCCGTAGCCCTCGATGACGCCCTGCCGGTGCAGGCGGGCGATCCGGTCGGCCACCGCCGGCGCGGACATGCCGAGCTCGCGGGCCAGGCTGCGCTGCGAAATGCGCGCGTCCTGGCTGAGCAGCAGCAACAGCTGGAGGTCGACGGCGTCGAGTTGGGCCGGCTCGACGGGCTGGGCCGCGTGCTCCCCGATGCCGCCGAGCGGCTTGACCCAATCCATGGTCACTCTCCGTCACTTGATTGGCATCTGGACGTCTTCAGTGCCGATATGTAAGGTCGATGGCGGAACTCTCCTGGCAAACGTAACAACCTGTCAAGCGAGGGGTGGCATGTGATCGACTGGACGACCCGGCTGGCCCGCCGCACCGGCACCACGCCGGACCTGATCGGCGGCATTCTCGCGCTGGCCGGCGCGAAGGACCTCATCAACTTCTCCGGTGGCTTCCCGGACCCGTCGCTGTTCGCCACGGACGTGCTCGGCGACATCGCCCGCAAGCTCATCGACAACGACGCCGCGGTGGCGCTGCAGTACTCGTCCAGCGAGGGCATCGCCAGCACCCGCGAGGCGCTGGCCGACCGGCTGGCGCTGACCGACGGGCGGCGGCCGGCCGACGACGAGCTGATGGTCACCAGCGGCGGCATCGACGCGATCACGTTGCTAGCCAAGAGCATGCTCGATCCCGGTGACGTGGTCGTGGTGGAGGAGCCCAGCTATCTCGGCGCGGTCTCCGG